>VBHO01000171.1:12035-17389 GCA_005882045.1 Chloroflexota bacterium
TTCTCCGCGGGACTGAGGTCGTAGGGCCGCAGCGCCGCGTCGAAGTTGTCATTCATCTGCGCGCGGAAGCGCGCATCGCTCGACGCCTTCAGAACCACCTGCTCTAAGACTTCTTTGCTCATGATTTCACCTCCTTCATATCGGGTTATCGTCGTTGCGAGTATTGGCCACGGGGTGAGCGGGGGAAGCGACGTTCGACACCTTTCTCCTGTGTCATTTGTCACTCTTACGTGGTTTTGGCGCTTTCGGCGCTGCCAGAAAGTCCATCAGCACGGGTTCCGGTCGTGGCTTGCACACGCCGCAATGCAGGGCGTCCTCCACCGCCAGCCCGTAGAGGTTGCCGTCGCTTGGATAGACCTCGAGCACAAACGGATGGGTCTTGGCGTCCTCGCGACACACCGCCCGGCCGCAGAAGCGGCACGTGCCGTTCGCCGGCGACGCGCAGATCCAGCATTGCATCAGTTAGTTCCTCCCATCGAATGGCCATGGGGCAGGCGGGAGGCGGCGACGCCCGCGATTTGCCCCTCGAGGTCGAGGTAGCGTCCCAGCAGATCGCGGAAGTCCTGCCGCTCGAGCCTCCAGACCGAGCCTTCGTCCAACCCCTGGACGGTCGCGATCCGCGGAACATCCATCAAGAGCGCGATCTCCCCAAAAAAGTCGCCGGTCTTGAGGGTGCGAACCCGCCGGCGGCTCCTCTCCTTCCGAACCAGCACCTCCAGACTCCCCTCACGGACGATGTAGAAGGCGTCCCCCGGGTCGCCCTGCTTAACGATGACGTCGCCGGCTGCGAAGTTCTGGACCTGGAGCTTCACCGCCAGCAGATCGAGTTGACGTGAACCCGTGTCCGCGAACATTGGCAGCGCCCGAAGCCGCTCGCGCTCCTCCAGCGCGCCGCGCACACGTGACTCCCAGGCGACCGGGCCCACCAGCTCGTTCCAGAACGCTTTTGATTGGAACACGAGAAGTCGCAGCGGCGTCTGAGCTTTGACCGTTCCCTCGCGGACGCCGCTCTTCAGCAGCGCGCGTTCCCCGAAAAAGTCGCCCACCGTCATCTCCCCGACGATGCGGTCCTCGCTCTGATCCCGAACCAGGACGGCCGCCTGGCCGGCGGCGAGAATGAAGAACTCGTCGCCCCGCTCGCCCTGCCGCACGACGGTGGCGCCCGCCGGGATCTCGCGTACTTTCGCGCTGCCTGCCAGGCGCTCGAGACTCTTCTGCGGCAGGCTCTTTAGGAACGCCAGGCCCTCCAGCAACCGCAGGCGGTCGCTCATCCGGATCGTGAAGAGCGCCTTCCGCGCCGCGGCCGGGGCGTTCCTGACGGCCGTGCGATATCCCCAGAGGCGCCGTCCGTACCGGATCCCCAGCGGAACCCCGATGGCGCCCACCAGCCCAACCGCGATGACCTTCCCCAGAAGTCCGGGTGTCAGCCAGAGCGGTGACACGATCGGCCCGAGCCGGTGCCGCCAGTAGAGGTACGCGAGAAAGATGGACCCGAACGAGTACCCGCCCGAGAGCAGGCCGAAGACGGCAAAAAAGGTCTCGCGGCCGGTGAGCCGCTTGCGACTCCAGAGCCGCGACCACAGCGGACCCTTGATGAAGGCCAGCGCCTTCTGGCGGAGATCCGGAATCTCGAGCCACTGCTCGAGGATCCAGTACCCGTCCCATAGCAGCAAGGGCATCATGTTCAGCAGGTTCATCAGGTAGGCCGCGACCGCCAGCTTGAAGAGCACCGTCCCGATAAGTCCGGTACCGAAGGCGCTGGCGCCCAGCGCGCTGGCGCCCGCCAGGATGAAGCCGGAGAAGGGGCCGGCCCAGAAGATCATGATCCGGTGCCGCCACGGCTCGAGCCAGGCGTCGGTCACGTCGACATAGAACGCCGGCATCAGGTAATAGAGCATGAAGCCGCCCTTGGGCACCATCCGGCCGTAATGCTTGCAGGTCAGGGCGTGCGCACTCTCGTGCACAAAGATCACGAAGTAGTAGGCGATCACCAGCACCACGATGGCCAGCAAACCCGAGCCCGCGATGGGAGCGAACGGATCCCGGCCCAATATCAGCAGCCGAACGAAGGTCAAAAGGCCGAAGCTGGCGACCAGCGCACCAGACCAGAGAAACACTGGGGTGTAGACGAAGCGACCGACCGCATCGTGATACCGAGTCACCAGACCATCAATGCCGCGCACGGGGAACTTCATCCGCAGGCCGCTGCCTTCGACCCAGCGTCGCTCGCGAACGGGAGGCGAGGGATTCAGGCGTTCCCCGAGCTCTTTGTAGATGTCGCGGGGCGGGTCGGTTAAGAAGCCAGCCTGGCGCAGCAGGGTCACCAGGTCGGTGACCTGTCGGAAGCCAAAGCTGCCAAAGCGGCGGAAATATTCCACCACAAGATCGGACACTCGCCGGCTCCCATCCATGAGCTGGGCAATCTGATCGTCGCGCGAGCTCAGCCGCAGGTACTTTCGGGGCCGATCGGCCAGCATAATGTTGGGCTGGCCGTGCCGGGTCTTCATCCGAGCCCAGGTGAGGTCCTGTCGGAGCGACGGCCGGTAATCGCCCTGGCTGGCCCGATCGGCAACCCGATCCCAGACCGAGATTGCGGCCGGTGCCGCTGGCGGCGCCAGTTCGACCGCCGAATTGCTCGCCACGTTCCCCTCCCTTGCCGCACGACTATGCACGCCCGGTCACTCCGAGTCAAGTTGTCGGCGGTGTTACGATTCCCGCCCGGGAGCCGTTAGGGGAAGAGGGATGGCCGTTCAGCCGATCAGCGCAGTCCCAACGGCGCGACTCAGCTTCGGGCGGCTCGCCGCGATCAATGCCTTCTGGTTCGGCGGCGGCGCCCACTGGCAGCCGATCTACATCTCCCTCATCCCGGTCGGCGCCACCCTGATCGCTGGCCCCAACGCCGATCTCCTGATCGGCCGCGTCACGGCGGCCGGTGGCATCTTTGCCCTGCTCACACCCATCCTGGTTGGCTGGCTGAGCGACCGGACCGTGAGCCGTTGGGGACGGCGACGGCCCTGGATGGTGGCCGGCACCGTTTTGAACATCATCGGCCTGGGTTTGCTGGCGCTCTCCGCCAGTCAACTCACCTTTGTCCTCGCCTACCTCGTCGTGCAGTTGAGCAACAATGCGGCCGGGGCCGCCTACACGGGTGTCATCCCTGACGTCGTCCGTGCCGAGGATCGAGGCCGCGCCTCCGGGTTGCTCGGCACCATGAACCAGCTCGGGACCGTGGTTGGTGTCGGGCTGGTGGGCGTGACGTTCAAGGTCTACGGTGACACTCGCGCCGGCTTACTCGCCGGCTATGGGGTGGTCGCCATCATCCTGGTCATCACGCTGCTGATCACCGTCGTCGCGGTCAAGGAGCCCCGCATCGCTAAATCTCCCTCCCTCCTTGCGGGGGAGGGTCGCGGTTGGGGCTTGGCCGCCATCATTTGCGCTGCGGCTTTTCTGGTCGGGCTCATCGCACTGTTCGCGATCCTCCTCGCACCGCTTGGCTCCCTCTTGTGGCCGGTCGTCGCCGTGTTCATCGCGTCCGGCGTCGTCACGGTACTGGCCGCGCGCCGACTCCCCGCGTTGATGGCCTTCTTTGCGGCCTTTCGATCGAACGACTTCTTCTGGACGTTCGCCACGCGCGCATTGGTGACGCTGGGCATCTTCTCCATCCTTCCCTTCATGGAGCTTTACTTCCGTGATGTCGTGCGCACCAAAGATGCCGGCGCCGCCAGTGCGTTCTGGCTGCTGGCCGTAATTGCCGGCGCGATCGTTCCGTCGATGGTCGGCGGGATGCTCTCCGACCGGACCGGGCGGCGCAAACTCTTCGTCTACATCTCGAGCGCCATGCAGGCGGTCGTCGTCTCGGTTTTGCTCTTCGGCCTCGTCCGCTCGCTCACCGTGCTCTACGTCCTCGGCATCCTCTACGGCATCGGCTACGGCGCCTACTATGCGGTCGACTGGGCGCTCGCCTGCGACGTGCTTCCCAACCGCGAGGAAGCCGCCGGTCGCGACATGGCGCTCTGGCACGTCTCCTTCACCCTCCCCCAGGTCCTCGCGCCCGCGATCCTCGCCGGGTTCCTCCACTTCTTGAACGAGCCCGGCCACCAACTGCTTGGCCTCTCGAGCGGCCACGACCTCGGCTTTCGATTCATCTTCGGCAGCGCGGCGCTGTGGTTCATCCTCGGAACCGTCATGGTGAGCCGCATTCGTGGCGTCCGCTAGTTTCTCGCCGCCACGCAGCCGGTACTGGCCAGCGAGAGCCGGGTGGATCGCCCCGCGTGGTCATCAAACGCCGTCAGGCCGACCGGGGTGAAGTGGCAGAGCGGCGACGGTAGCGGCGAGCGAAAATTGCCATCCTGGTCCGCCCGAGTCCGCCAGAAGGTGGAACCATCGGCTCTCCTCGCCAGGAGCATGATGACGTCACCCGGGCGGAAGCCTCGGCCGCACAGCGACTCAGAGCAGAGGAAGAGCGTCGCTCGCCTGGTCGACGGCATCGCCGGGATCGCCGGCAGCGGGCACGCGCCGTTCAGATCGATGATCAGGACCAGGCAAGTAGGTTGCGCTTCGAACTGAGGCGATAACTCGAAGGCGAAGGCATGCATTGGAGGCGCGGCCAGGACCTCATGCCCAACCACCCCGGCGCCCACCGCCAGCAAGACGGCGGCGAGCCAGCTCGCCGCGCTGAACCGGACGGTGCCGAGGGTCGAGCGAGGCCCCATCAACGTATTTAACCGCTACCGTCTACCGCAGCCCGCGCCGCCAAACGGACGTCGGCAGTAGGACAAACGGCCTAACCTGCGGTCATCGCGGAAATAGATGATGTCAGGACATGAATTCACTGAACGGCGCGGCGCGCGTCCTGCTGATCGCGGACGATCGCGAGAAGGGAAAGCGCTACCATGACGCGCTGGCATCCGGCGGCTATGCGGTCACGCAGGCCGAGAGCTTCGTCGAGGCGCTCGGCACCCCGGGTCTGGACCCCGACGTCATCGTGCTCTGCGAACTCGCAGTGTTTTCGTACCCGGCACAGACGGCCCAGGTGCTGAGGGTCTCGGCCGAGATGACCCCGGCGGCGCTCGTCGCCGAGGTTCACCGTCGGGTCGCGCTGCGTGCTGCCCTCTACGCCACCATTGCCCAGGCTGCCTGAGCCGAGGTGCGCATCTACGCGCAGTACTCGGCACGGCACATTGCGAACAGCTTGGTCGGCCGGTAGGCGTACGCCGTAAATGGCGAGAGCTTGGTCTTCGATTTTGATAAGACCCGCTCTCTTCCCCGGTAGTATCTAGAGCCAGGCCGGTATTCCAGACAAAGTTATTCGTTCGTAGCGCGCATCTGGAGGTTATGCGTGGGCGTCCATGAGG
>VBHO01000172.1 GCA_005882045.1 Chloroflexota bacterium
CACCGCGTCAGCTTATCGATCGGAAGTCATTAACATGTGCCGGAAGCATCGGGGAAGGAGGACGCACGCGAATGAGCGAGGGGCGAAGCCTCGAGCGGCGAAAGGCCGACACTATCGCGGCATTGAATCGTCAGCGCGATCTCTGGCTTGCGACGGCGGACACCAACGGGAAGCCGCACCTGATCGCGGTCTCGGCCTGGTGGGATGGCAATCACGTCATCATCGCCACGACGGCCGCCAGCCGGTCAGCCCGCAACCTCGACTCGACGGGTATCGCCCGACTCGCGCTCGGTTCCCCGGACGACGTCATCGTCATCGATGCGTCGGTTGCAAATCGGATAACGGTGCGCGATGCGGATGCGCAACTCGGCACCGGGTTCGCCGCGGCGGTCGGCTGGGATCCACGAGACATCGACGGAGACTGGGTCTTCTTTCGTCTGGCACCTGCGCGGATCCAGGCGTATCGCGGCTACGACGAACTCGAAGGCCGAGATGTCATGCAGGTCGGCCGTTGGTTGGCCTGATCGCCGCCTGATGGCGGACCCAGGGGGCGTTGCGGACTTTCCGGGCGCACTCGTGGCGCTGCGGGGCGGTACGCACGTAATCGAGTCGTACTCCGGTCTCGCCGACCATCAGACCGGCGAGGCCTGCGGGCCGGGAACTCGGTTCCAGCTCGCGTCGGTCAGCAAACAGTTCACGGCTGCCGCCACCATGTTGCTGGTGGAACAAGGCGTGCTGTCGGTGACCGATCCCATCGGCCGCTGGATCAAACCGACGCCGCCGTCGTGGAACGCCATCACGGTTCACCAGCTGCTGACCCACACATCCGGGCTTGGTCATTGGCCCGAATATCCGGACGTAAATCTTTACGGCGGCGTCGACCCAGACCGAGAGATCACGGCGTTTCGGTCGCGGGAGCTGTTGTTCCCGCCCGGAAGCCGCTGGCGCTACAGCAGTCCCGGGTATGTTTTGCTGGCGCACATCATCGAACGGGCAAGCGGCGAAGCCTATGCGGCCTTCTTGACGGAACGCGTTCTGCGGCACGCGCACTTAGACGACACGTTCGTCGGGAACGCCCACGGCCGCCCTCGAGTGGCTAAAGGCTACTGCGACGGGCAGCCGCTTGACTCATTCGACCTCGATCTTGTCGGTATCGGGGCTGGTGACGTCAGCTCGGCCGGCGTCGACCTGGCCGGCTGGATCCGGGCACTCGGTTCTGGACCGGTGCTGAAAGAGCCTTCACGCCGGACGATGTTCGAAAGCCACGCGGTGGTCGGCGGCGACCGAACGTCCACCTTTGTATCGGACATGCATTACGGGTACGGGTTGTTTGTCGGCCGGGCTCGGGGCGCTCCCGTCATCTACCACACCGGAGATAACGCCGGCTTCAAAGCGATCAGCGTGTGGCTCCCCGAGAACGACCTGGCTCTGGCCATCTTGAGCAACGAGGAGTCGACTGACCTCGAGCCCGTGGTATCACGGCTCTTGCAGAGGCTCTTTTAGCGTGGGCGCGAACTGGATAAGTTACCTTCAAGCGCTCGAATGCACCGCGTGCCGCGGTACCTTCGATGCCGGCGATCGCCACGGCGTCTGTCCAACATGCGGGAAGGTGCTCTTTGCGCGATACGACCTGCCGGCATTGCAGAGGGCCATGACGCCGGACGGACTCCGTGGCCGTCCCTGGGACATGTGGCGCTATCGGGAGCTGCTCCCGGTCCGCCGCGAATCACATATGGTCACGCTGGGCGAGGGGATGACGCCACTGCTCGATGTCGATCGACGAGTGTCGGCCGAGCTTGGGTTTAGCCGCGGGCGAGTGCGCATCAAGGACGAAGGGAAGAATCCGACGGGCAGTTTCAAGGCGCGCGGGATGGCCGCCGCCATCTCGAGGGCGAAGGAGCTCGACATTAGAGAGGTTGCGCTTCCCAGCGCGGGCAACGCCGGTTCGGCCGCGGCTGCCTATGGGGCGGCCGCCGGGATCCGGGTGCACCTGGCGGTGCCGCGTGATGTGCCGGCGGTCAACCTGGTGGAGATGCGGATGCACGGTGCGGACATCCTCCTGGTCGACGGCTTGATCGATGAGGCCGGCCGCATCCTCCACCAGAAGGCAGCCGAGCGCGGATGGTTCGAGCTGGCCACGCTGAAAGAGCCGTACCGGCAGGAGGGCAAGAAAACGCTCGGCTTCGAGCTCGCCGAGCAGGGCGGCTGGGGCGCCGACTGCCTGCCGGATGTGATCGTCTTCCCGACCGGGGGCGGCACCGGTATCGTCGGCATGTGGAAGGCGTTCGAGGAGCTGGCGGCGTTGGGCTGGATCGGACCGAAGCGGCCGAAGATGGTCGTGGTCCAAGCCGCGGGCTGTGCCCCGCTGGTACGGGCGTTCGAACAGGGTGCCGAGCACGCGCAGCGCTGGGAGGGGGCGGCGACCATCGCGGCGGGCCTTCGCGTCCCCTCGGCCATCGGGGACTACCTGGTCCTCCAGGCCGTGCGAGAGAGCGGCGGGACGGCGCTCGCGGTGAGCGACGACCACATGCGGGCCGGCCAAATTGAGCTGGCCCGCGAGATTGGTCTATATACGGGGCCCGAGGGCGCGGCGACCTGGGCCGCCCTGAAGGCGCTCCGCCAGCGCGAGTTCCTCACGGGTGGCGAGGACATCGTCCTCTTCGCCACCAGCACCGGGCTCATCTATGATCCGCCCCTCGCGATGTAACCGTTTGTAGCTTTCGAAAGGGCTCTCTTGCCTTGCTCAGAAGCGCATGTTCTGTGCTACGCTCGGTATCACACCTGATCCACTCCCTGTAGGGCGAAAACAAGGAGGTCGGTATGCCCCGTTCGAAGTACCCTCTGGCCCTCGTGTCCACGGCGATCCTCGTGGCCGCCGCATCGGCATCCACGGTACCGGCAGTGGCGGCGCCGGGCATCGCGTTTGGCGTCCCGGTGGTCGTCGATCCCATCCACACCAACGGCGAGCCGGACATCGGGATCGACCCGCAGGGCCGGGTCTTCGTGAGCGGCCCGACCGGAACCGGGACGCAGCGCAGCACCTGGTTCGGATCGGTCGATCAGGGTCACACCTTCCGGGTCATCTCGCCGGGGCCGCCGCCGAGTGCGATCGCCGGCTTGACCGACCCGCCGGGAGGCGGCGACACCGACATCAACTTCGACCGGAGCGGCAAGCAGTACTTCGCCGACCTCTACGCGCTGACCTGCTTGCGCACCGCCACCACCGCGGATGGCGGGGCCACCGTCAACCAGAGCATCTACCCGGCCGGCTGCGCCGGCGTCCCCGGGGCCGACCGGCAGTGGCTCGCCGTCTACGACCCGGGATCCGGCGTCACGCGTCAATCGGCGTACACTGGCCCGACCCCGCTGATCTATCTCGAGTACAACAACGTGTCTACCGGCGCCCAGTGGGTGAAGAGCAATGCGCTCGTCGATCCCCAGCCGGGCGGCCCCGGGCTGAACTACGTCAACGCCCAGACGGCCGGGGTCGGCGCCGTCACCGGCTACTCGCCGTTCGGCGCGGATGGCTATCCGCAGATCGATCAGACGACCGGCAAGGTCTTCCAGGCGGCCGGTGCCCAAAATGCCGACGGCTCGTTCAGCCTGCTGTTGAACATCGGGACGCCGAACGCGGCCGGCGACCTGACCTTCCTCGACAACCCGACGGCGCTCATCCATATCGCGGATCACCTGAGCTTCTCACCCGACACTCTCTTCAGCGTCCTCTCGATCGATACCGGCCGCAACCTGTTCGCGGCCTGGACCGTCGGCGGTAACGGATCGGGCGTGCCAACGAACGCGCGTCAGACGTACGTCAGCAGCGCGAGCGCGGCCAGCGGGTGGGCCACCTGGAGCCCCGCGGTTCGGGTGAGCGATGCCTCGACCTCGACCGGTGATGCCGTCAACGTCTTCCCCTGGATCAAGGCGGGTGGCGCCGGCCGCGCTGACGCGGTCTGGTACGGCCAGAATCTCAACGTCGATCCGAGCAGCCAATCCGGCCAGAGCTGGAACGTCTTCATGGCGCAGGTCGTCTATCCGACCACGCCCAGCGGCGCGGTGACCGGACAGCCACCGTCGGTCCGGCTGGTCAAGGCCAGTCCGCATCCCAGCCACTACAACGACGTCTGCCTCCTGGGCACCGGGTGCATCACGACCCAGGGCAACCGCAACCTCGCCGATTTCTTCGTCGTGACGATCGACGCGAGCGGCGCGGCGCAGATCGTCTATGACGACACCTCGAACGGCCTGGCGCAGCCGGGCTTTACCCCAGCAAACACGCAACTGGTCGACCATGCAGGCGCCGGCGTGATCACGATCGCGCAGCAATCCGCCGGTCCGGGCCTCTTCGGCACCAACGTCTCGGGTGCGTCGAATTCGCCGTCCACCGGGCTCAGCGATCCCAGCGGCGATGCCCGTTTTCCGGTGATCGGCGGCACCAACGTGCCCGGCATGGACATCCTGTCCAGCCAGCTGAGCCTGTCGAGCAAGACGCTCACGGTGACAGCGAAGGTCGCCGACCTGACCAACCCGGCGGCGACCGTGGCCCGGGTTACAGGCGCGGCCTACCTGCAGTACGTCACCCGCTGGCAGATGGGCAACACCATCTACTACGCGGCCATGGAGAACACCGCGCTCAACCAGCCGGTGTTCTTCGCGGGGAAGGCGCAGAGTGTCGACCTCTGCTCGGTCTCGGCCTGCTTCCCGCACGTCGTCACCTATCCCGAACCGGGCCTGGGCGGCTCCGCGGAGACCGGAAGCATCAGCTGTCCGGCCGCGCCCTCAGCGACGAATCCGTGCACGCTGACGATCACCGTCAGGGTGGCGGACGTCGGCGGCCCGACCGGGTCGAACCTGCTCGAAGAAGTGGGCGGCTACGCCTTCGGCTCGGCGCACCAGCAGGGTGCGCTCACCAACGCCCAGGCCGAGGCCGATGATGTCCCGCTCGAGATCGACGGCGTCTGCTGCTACAACTTCGCCGGCAAATAGGAGGTAGCGATGCGAGTTCAGGTCAATCGACGATTCAGCGGCCTGCTGCTGGCGGCCGCGCTCGGTGCGGTGCCATTCGCGATGTCCGGCCCGGCGCTGGCTGCGACCAAGACCACCGGGCCGACCTTCAACCCCAACCTGCTGCTCCAGGGCAGCAGCAACGCGGCCGAGCCCAGCATTCGAACCGACCGTTTTGGGCACGCCTTCGTGATCGGCCCGGTCGGGGTACCGGCCGGCTGCAAGGCATTTCGAGTCGCGCACAACGGGGCCAGCGCCGCCTTCATCGGCCAGCCCGACCACACAGCGGGCGGAGGCGACTGCGACTGGGCGATCGGCCCGCAAGAGACCTCGTCCACGATCTCGCCCGCACCCACGGATGACGTGCTCGCCTACTCGAGCCTGACGCTGCCCAACATCACCACCGGCAAGTCCGATGACGGCGGCAACAGCTTCGGGCCGCCCAATGTCTACTCACAGCAGGTCGGTGGCGACGACCGGATGTGGATGGCGGCCGATCCCAAGCTCAACAGCCTCGGCCTGGCGGACATCTTCATGACCTACCACGATGTCTCGGTACTGGACATCGAGATGGGGGTCTCCGTCGACGGCGGCTTCAGCTATGTGCAGAATTCCCCCATCATCAACAACAACGACGTGCCGGTGGCGCAGTGGCAGGGCGGTGGCGCGAATTCCACCGGAGCCGGCAACGAGCTCGGCAATATTGTGGCTCGTCGTACCGCGGCCGGTCTCACGCTCTACTCGATCTTCGAGACACCCGACAGCGCGACCGACAACCTGAACCAGGGCGTCGCGGCGACCAGTAACTTCAACCGGGTCTACGAGGCGGTCGGCACGGTGACCAGCGACACGGCGCCGCCGGTGATCTCCTGGCGCAACTTCGAGATCTTCCATGGTCCGATCGGCGCGCGCTACAACCGGATCTTCCCGGTGACCGCGGTTGACGCCGCGGGTCGCGTCTATGCCTTCTGGTCCGACGGCAACCATATCGACTACAAGACCGATGGCACCGGGACCGGGTGGACCGCGGCCGCGCCATTCGCCCAGATCGCCAACCCGAGCACCGTGAACACGGCGATCATGCCCTGGGCCCAGGCCGGTGCGGCCGGCATCGCCGATGTCGTCTTCTACGGCGCCTCGGGCGGAACCGGTGCCCAGCCTAGCCCGCAGGACAACGTGAACAACGTCTGGAACGCGTACTTTGCGCAGACCGTTGACGGCGGCGCGACCTTCACCGTCGCGACGGCGAGCGACCACGTGATTCACAAAGGCCCGATTTGTATCGACGGGCTCGCCTGCAATCTGAGTAATCCGATGCGCGACCGGACCCTGCTCGACTTCTTCCAGGTCTCGGTCGATCCCACCAACGGCGCCGCCGACATCGCCTATGCCGATGACCATGCGGCGCCGGGCACGCCGGTTCTCTATTTCACGCGACAGTGCACCGGAACCAGCGCGACCACGGGAGCCGCTCTGTTCAATGACTGCGTCGCGCCGCAACCACCGGCGCCCCTGCCGCAGGGGACGACCTGCCCAGGACCCCAGATCGTCGATTTCGTCGGTGACGCGCCGAATAACTACCCGGGCGGATTGGGCGAGAACATCGACAACCTCGACGTGGTGAACGCCTCCTTCAAGACGCCCAGCAGCTCGACTCTGTCCGTGACGCTGACGATCAAGAACCTGGCGCCGCCGCCGCCACCGGCCAACCTGGTATCGGCCTTCTGGACCGTCTACTGGACCTTCAACGGCACCACCTTCTACGCGCAGGCCACCACCAACGGTCCGGTCGTTACGTTCACGGATGGGACCTTCAACGGCTCCTTCAACACCACGAACACGATCACCGGCTCCTTCAGCCCCGGTCCCAACGGCACCATCGTCTGGACGGTCCCGCGGGCCGACGTGGGCAACCCACCCGACAAGGCGACCCTGATCAACACCTTCGCCGACACTCACGGGTCCTTCACCGTGGCGGGCAACGGTGTTTTCTACACCGCGGCCGCGGACCGCGGTCCGGACTCGGGATTCGGCGCGAACTACATCGTCGCCAAGGTCTGTAACAAGTAAGACGTGACAGCTGTGACCCTCCCCCGCGAGCGGGGGAGGGTCGGGGTAGGGCTACGTCGACAGCGCCGGCATGATCTCCCGAGCGAAGGCGCGCATCGCCGGCACGAAGTCCGCTGGACGCTTGCCGAAGTAGGCACAGACGTGCTCGGCCCCGGCGGCCTCGAATTCCTTGATCCTCGCGAGGACCGTACCGGGATCGCCGACCAGGATCGTACGAGCCCCGACCTCGACGTGACGCGGGCCGGCGTGGGCACGGATCCATGCGGCCTTCGGCTTGAACTCCTCCGGGCTGAGGCTGGTCGACTGCCAAACGTCGCCAAGGGTCGCGGCGCGTTCTAAGGCGCGCTCGGAGTGACCACCGATCAGGATCGGCAGCTGCGCGCCCTGTGGAGGCGGCGGCCCGAACCATCCCTCCTCGTACGAATAGAAGCGGCCGCGAAAGGGCGCATGCACGCCCGACCACAAATGTCGAAAGAGCTGGATCGCCTCGTCCAGCCGCTGGCCCCTTGTGGTCCAGACATCGGCTGCGCCGACGTTGCGGAACTCCGGCTCGGAGTAACCCGCCCCAAGCCCGAGCGTGAAGCGCCCTGAGCAGAGCAGATCGAGCGTGGCGGCTTGCTTGGCGACGACGAATGGGTTGCGCATCCCGAGCACGATGATCGAGGTCCCGAGCCGGATCTTCCGGGTGCGTGCCGCCAGGTAGCCGAGCAGCGTCATCGGCTCGACGACCCAGGGGTAGCGCTCCTTCAGGTCCGGACCGACCAGAACATGATCGAGGGGCCAGACCCCGTCGAAGCCGAGCTCCTCTGCGGCCACCGTGATCTCCAGAAGCTCGTCGATGGTGACTCCGGCATGCCCGTTCGGCAGCGCGATGTGGACGTCCATTTGCTCGTTAGGCTAACCGTTGCACCTAGGACAGGGGTTCTATCGTGAGCGGGATCGCGTAGGAACCCCCGCCGCCCAGGAAGCGAAGCTGGAACGTCCCACCGTTGGCGGGTCGTGGCCACTGATACTCGATACTCGAGTTCTGGTACGTCACGGGGTTGACCAGTTGCTTTGGGACGACGATCCGGGCGTCGCCGGCGATGAAATTAGTCCTGGTTTCGGAGGAATCGAGCAGCGTGACGACCTCCGGAATGCCCGGACCGACGACGTCGCCCGGCGAAACGCCATTGATAACGGCGCGGAGGTGGATCACGCTCGGCGTGACTTCGAGCACTTCGATGCTGGCGTACCAGCGGCCGAGTGCAAACTCCGTCGGCGACGGCAGTGCAGTCGCCCCCTGAACCTTTAGCGGGATCGACCAGGTCCAGTTGCCGGCAAGGTGGCTGACGCTGTTGACGTGGTACTGCGCCACGTCGGACACATTGATAACGAGGTGCGCGACCCCGTCGCTTCCAGGGCGCGGTCCGCCGTCGAGCGTGTAATAGGCGTCACCGATCGACGGTTTGATACTCCGTCCACTGCTGCCGGCGTTGATCAACCCGAAGTTGTCGGTGACCGCTACGGACCCCACCTGGTAGCCACCCACCCCACGAAAAAACACGACCGTCCGCGCCGGGTCTGCGTAGGCGCCGATCAGTGTGATGGTCAGGCCGCTGCTGGTGGAATCGATTGAGAAACGCGAGACCATGCTCTCGAGGTTCGTCAAATGGGCGGCGGCCAGGTCCTGGTCTGAGAATGGATGGGTCACCGCGAGGCTGCTTCCCGGATGGATTGCTTGAGCCGCGGGGCTCGGTCGATCCGCAGCCAGCTAGGAGAAGCACTCCGAGGGCCAGCCCGACGACCGGGCCACTCATGGCGCGACTATAGAGGAAATCAGCGGAAGAAAGGTGTACAGAGGTGTATAATTCCGGATGTGAGTCGGACCAACATCGATATCGACGACCAGCTCGTGGCGGAAGTAATCCGCCGCTACCGGCTGGCTAGCAAGCGGGAGGCGGTTGAACTGGCACTCCGACGCCTGGCCGGTGCCCCCCTGTCCCGTGAGCAGGCGCTGGCTCTCGAGGGATCGGGCTGGGAGGGAGACCTCGCCGAAATGCGCCGGTCGCGTGTCAGGTCGCGATGATCCTGGTCGATACTTCCGCGTGGGTTGAGTATTTGCGCGGCACCGGAAGCCGGGTGCACCGCCGAGTACGGGAGCTGATCGAATCTGAGGAGCGCTTGGCTGTCACCGAAGTCGTCGTGATGGAGGTACTGGCGGGCGCGCGGGACGATGCTCACCTGGAACGTCTTCGTCGGCTCCTGTTCGGGTGTGAGTTCCTGCCGCTAGCCGGACTTTCTGACTATGAGGACGCCGCCGCCCTCTATCGGCAGTGCCGCCGTGCCGGCAAGACTCTCCGATCCCTTACCGACTGTCTTATTGCCGTGGTCGCCATTCGTGCCGACGCCGCGTTAATTCATGCCGACCGCGACTTTGACACGATCGCTCGCCATGCTCCACTGCACCTAGCTCCCGCGCTACGCTCCCCCTAGCTACCCCGCAGCGTAAAGCGGACGGTGGTTCCAGACCCGACGGTGCTCTCGGCGGTGATCGTGCCTCCGTGGGCGGTGATCAGATCGCGCGCGATCGCCAGCCCGAGGCCTGACCCGCTCGACCCGGGCGTCTTCACGAAGCGGTCGAAGATGCGCGGTAACAGGTCGGCCGGGATGCCCTCGCCGGTGTCGGCGACCGAGACCGTGGCGCCCCCGTCCGCCGGAGCGGCGCTGATTCGAACGGAGCCTCCGGTCGGCGTGTGGGCGATCGCGTTGGCGAGCAGGTTCGCGATCACGCCCCGGATCCGCACGGCATCGGCCGACACGGTCGGCAGCTCGCCGGGGATGTCGGCGGCCAGTGTAACGCCTTTCGCCTGCGCCTGAGGCTCGAACGAGGCGAGCGTGTCGTTGATCAGCGTCGCGATATCGACGGGCTCACGCTGCAGCTGGAGATGACCGGTCTCGGCCAGCGCCAACGTCCGTAAGTCGTCGACCAGCCGCGCCAGAGTCTGTGTCGCCTCGACGATCGGCGCGAGGTGGGCGGCATCGGCGGGGTAGAGGCCGTCGGCGATGCCCTCGGCCTGTCCGCGAATGACAGATAGCGGCGTGCGGAGCTCATGCGTGACGTCGGCCAGGAACGAGCGCCGCTGTTTCTCGCTCGCCTCCAGCTGCGCCGTCATCGCGTTGAAGGCCTGCGCCACCGATCGAAGCTCCGGTGCGCCGTCCTCGCGGACCCGGACGCTGTAGTCACCGCTGCGGATGCGGCCTGCCGCCTCGACCAGGTCGTCGACCGGCGCGGCGATGCGGCGCACGCGCCGAGTGGCGAACAGAACCAGGACGACCACCACCACGATGAACAAAGGAAAGCCCCAGAAAAAGCCAGGATGTCCTGTACCGCCCTCTGGCGGGCCAAACGTCCAACGACCGAAAAAATACCCGGCAATGCTGACGAGGAAGATGAACGCCACGAACAGCAGGAAGAGCGCCAGCAGGCGCCGCGCGAAACGGCCGCGATAACGCATCCACGGCGGCCGCGTCGGCGGCCACGGCTCGCCCTCCGGCCACCAGGGCGGCCGAGGAGTGCCCGGGCCCATCCACGGCGGACGGCCACCCGACCACCGGCCGCCGTCCTGGCCGGGGCTCATCGTGGCGCATCCGCGAAGCGGTATCCGACGCCATACGCGGTGAGCAGGTAACGCGGGGCGCGCGGGTCGGGCTCGATCTTTCGCCGAATGTTCTTGACGTGCGCATCGATCGCTCGCTCATACGATTCGAAGGCGACGCCACGGATCGCGCTCAGCAGCTGGGCGCGGGTGAAAATGCGACCAGGCTGGCGCGCCATGGTAGCGAGCAGCTCGAACTCGGTGCGGGTGAGGTCGATGTGGCGGCCGCCGATGGTGGCTTCCATCTTGGGGACGTCGAGCTCGACGTTGGTGCCGACCCGAACGATATCGCTCTGCCGTTCCATTCCCTGTGCGCGGCGCAACACGGCGCGCACCCGCGCCACCAGTTCCTTCGGGCTGAACGGCTTGGTGACGTAGTCATCGGCACCCAGCTCGAGACCAACCAGCTTGTCGGACTCATCGGTGCGGGCCGTCAGCATGATGATCGGCACCGCTGCCTCACGCCGAAGGGAACGCGTGACGTCCAGGCCGTCGACGACCGGCAGCCCGAGGTCGAGGATGATCAGATCGGGGTGGCCGGTGCGAGCGCTGCGTAGCGCCGCTTGCCCGTCCCCCGCCGTGATCACGGCAAAGCCGGCATTCTCGAGATAGTCCCGAACCAGCTGCACGATCTTCGGCTCGTCATCGACCACCAGCACGGTCGCCACGCTGGGAATCGTATCGTCGCCGGGCTCCGAAGAAATACCGGGGGCGGCCCGAGTGGGCCGCCCCTGGCTGGACGGGGAGGGGGGAAGGTCAGGCGCTTTTGGGCTGCTCAGGCTCCCCACCTGCGGGTGGCGTGGTCGGCGCGCCGGGCGCCGTCGGGCCGCCGTGCTCGTGCGGGTGCTGATGCCAGTAGCCGCCGCCGTAAGGGCCGCCGCCCCAATAGCCGCGTCTCCAGCCCATGCCGCGCCGGAAGAGGGCGAACAGCACGAAGACGATCAGCAGGAACCACAGAAGGCCGAAGAAGGGGAAGAAGCCAAAGCCAAAGTGGCCATAGTAGTAGCCGTTATTCACGGCTCCCCCGACCTCGGGGTTGGTCGTCACGACCTGCGTAGCGTGGCCGGCGATGAAGGCGAACACGCCCACGATCGACGCGATGACCAGGGTCGCGAGTCCCCAGATCCATCCAAAACCGAACGGTCGATTCATATTGAGACCTCCTTGTTGTCTTGCCTTGATCTTGGGCTCGACTTGTGAAGGCCCTGTGAACGGGCCGCGAGGCAATTACGGAGGCTGCGGATTTGACTACGAGGGCTTGGTCACCACGAGCCAGACGGTTCTTCCACAGCTAGGAGCCGCGCGTTTGTAGGCTGCTGGTTTGGTCGATCTCCAGCGCACGAGTCCGCCGCAGTCCAACGGCGGCGGTCCCGCTGATTAGGCCTTTTCGAGTTGGGGAACTGTCGGGATGCCGGCGGCCGTTTCAAACTCAGCCGGACCCATTTTGAGCTTTGTGATCGCAGCCAGTGAGAAGGCAGCGAAGATGACAAAGAACATCCCCATTACGAAGCCGACAAAGCCCGCGGAATCCAGGCTGAGATGCTGAACTAGCAGACCGTAGATTATGCCGACGACTGCCCCGGCACTGATTGGCCAGGCCAGCCAGCGTGGAACGCGGACGGTGCTGCGCAGGGCATCGTGCAGCCGGCGAAGGTTACGTGCAGCCTTCTGCCCGACGACCGAGTTTGTCGGAGCCTCCTGGATCGCCCGGCGATAGGCCTTCTTCGCCGAGGAGAAGTTACCAAGGCTGGCTTCCGCGCTCGCGAGGTTTACATACAGGCGGCCGGCATAGTCGCGCTCGCTGATTGTCAAGTCTGTGGGGAGCATCATCAAAGCTTCCTTGACGTGATCGATGACATCACGGTAGAGCTCATCATCATGAAACTTATCGGCGAGTTTGACCTCGATCGCCGCTTGCGTCCCCAGGGACTGCCACGTGCGCTTCGTTTCGAGCGCGCGCACAACGTATGCCTGCGCTTCCTCTGGTCGACCCGCCTCGTTGAGGAGATGGGCAAGTGTCTGGTGCGTTTGGAGCAATGCCGAGCGAGGCACGATACTCGAGCTCGGCGTCTTTGTAGCGACCCAGGCTCTGAAGGGCGAAACCTAGTGCTTCGTGAGCGTCGGAATGTGTCTCCTGCTTATTGAGTGCTTTCCGACAATATATCTCCGCCTCAACGTACCGTTCGAGTTTGCCTAATGCGTGACCAAGGCCAGCGTTGCAATCTGGGTCATCAGGAAAGCGTGCTAGCGTGGCCCGGTAGGCCGCTTCGGCATCAGCATATCTACCAGAGTTGTCTAGGATGAGGGCCTTGTTGAACAGGGCGACAAGGTCGCCTGGCCGCATCGCAATTACCCTATCGTATGCAAGCAAGGCCTTAGAATGCAGGTCGAGTTCATCGAGAACAAATGCGAGGCCTGAGACAAGATCCGGATCATTTGAATTAATTCCTCCAGAGCTCTCAAACAGGCTCTTCGCTCGCTTGTAGCACTCCCGCGCGTCTGCCTTTCGTCCGAGG
>VBHO01000173.1 GCA_005882045.1 Chloroflexota bacterium
TTGGCTCGCAGGCCGGGTGAAGTCGACGTAGGCTGCCTCAACGCTCGCGGCCGCGGGATCCGGCGGCACCAGCCAGAAGACGGAGTCGGCCCCCGCGAAAGCCTTGGTGACGACCGCGCTGTCGCTGTGGGAGCCAGGCACGACCTCGACCCGCTCGCGCGTCTCCGGCGTGAGCCGGCCCGGATCGCGGGCGATCACCCGAATCGGTTCGTCGCTGGAGACCAGCTCCCTAAGGACTTGGGATCCGATGTTGCCGGTAGGCGTCGTAACCACGATCATTGGATTTTCTCCTCGCGAATCCAGGTTGGTGGTATAACGACGCTATACTACCAGCTATACTATCGCTAGGGCAACTGCTATTATTCCGCGCATGAGCGTTCAGACCCGGATCCTCGAGGCCGCTGCCGAGCTCCTCGCCAAGTCGGTCGACGCTGATGTGTCGACCCGATCGATCTGCGAAGCCGCCAGGGTGACGGCGCCAACGCTGTATCACTATTTCGCCGACAAGGAGAGCCTGCTCCGTGCTGTTGTGGACTTCGGCTGGGCCCAGTTCCTGGAGACGAAGCGCGTTGTGGCGGCCGTCGTACACGAACACGTGGCCGACGACATTCGAGCCGGTTGGGACAACCACGTCGAGTTCGCGCAGAAGAATCCCAACTTCTACCGGCTGATGTGGTCGCCCGGAATCGCGCAGAACAGCGCAGCACTGCGAGAGGCGCACCAGATGCTTTACGACCGCCTCAAACTCGGCGCATCACGAGGCCAGCTCAAGGTTTCGCCAGCCCTGGCATCGCGGACGGTCATGTCCGCAACCGTCGGAGCGGCACTGATGCTGATCTCGCAGCCAGAGCGGTACTCCGACGCTTCCTTCGCCAAGCAGTTACGCGAGGCCGTGATCGCGTCGGTCACGGTCAGCGATGCAGCTGCCGGTAAGGGTCGCTCCCGGCGAGGGGCGGCACGGGAAGCCACCATCGCCTCGGTCGCTGCGACACTTAGCGGCAAGCTGGAGTCGGATCCAAACCCGCTCACGGCCGCCGAGCGCCAGCTCATGCAGCAGTGGCTCACAACCCTGGCAGACTCGGAAACAGCTTAGCCACCGCTCGGCAGCCGTTAGGCGACGACGCCCCGTATGATTCACTCCACGATTCAGCCGGACCACATAGGCGAGATGCTCGAAAAACTCCGCAACGGCGGCCTCCACGGCAAAGGCGTTATCCGCTTCTAGCGGTAGTTGGCAGTCCAGTGGCAACTCTCAGTTCATCCGAGGGATTTGATCCGCGCAGCCGCGGCCCGATTGCGCCTCAAGGGCTAGTGCACGAATCGCGTGCTACTGGATCTCCCTGGTCGATGTCTTCAGCAGGGCGCTAAAATACGCGGCCCGTGCGAAACCACTCATGGCATCACCCAAAGCGCCAATGAACGATCAACAGTTGCAGCAGATCAGGTCCGGGTCTGGATTCATCGCCGCATTGGACCAGAGCGGCGGCAGTACTCCGAAGGCCCTCCAGCTATATGGCATCGGACCAGATGCCTACTCGGACGATGACGAGATGTTTGCGCTGATGCATCAGTTCAGGAGCCGCATCATCACTAGCCCGAGCTTCCGCGGAGAGCGCATCCTCGGCGCGATCCTGTTCGAGGACACAATGGATCGGGAGATCTCGGGCCGCGATTCCACCCGTTACCTATGGCGCGTCAAGAACGTCGTCCCGTTCTTGAAGGTTGACAAAGGCCTCCGCGACGAGGTGGATGGCGTTCAGGTCATGAAACCGATCCCCGGTCTCGACGAGCTACTGGCCAGGGCGAGAGAAAAGGACGTCTTCGGTACGAAGATGCGTTCTGTCATCAAACTGGCTAGCCGCAATGGCATCAAGGCGGTCGTCGACCAGCAGTTTGAGTTGGCTCGCCGGATCCTCGCTACCGACCTGCTGCCCATCATCGAGCCCGAGATCGACATCCACAGCACCGAGAAATCTGGCGCCGAGCAAATGCTCAAGGCCTCCATCCTCGAGTCTCTCGCGCTCCTCGGCGCCGACGAAAACGTCATGCTAAAGCTCACACTGCCGGAGGTTGACGACTTCTATGCGGAGCTTGTCGGCCATCCGAGAGTTGCACGTGTCCTCGCCCTTTCAGGCGGTTACAGCCGTGTAGAGGCGACTTCACGTCTCGCTCGCAACCATGGAGTCATCGCCAGCTTCTCGCGGGCGCTCACCGAGGGACTGTCTGTCGACCAGACTCCCGTCGAGTTCGACTCCGTGTTGGCCCGCGCAATCTCCACGATCTTCGAAGCCTCCGCCTCGTAACGACACCACCGGCTTCCGGTGAGCGCCTGACAACCCCGGGTGGTGCCACATCCTCAAGGCGAATCCAGTGGCGAGGGTGGGGTGATCAATCGTCTCGGTAACGCTCTTCCTTCCAGGGATCGCCATGCCGGGGCGCTCCCGTTCCTCGACCCGAAAGCCCATGATCCACTTCGCACTCTTCCAGAAATAGAGATGCGGCACAACGAGCCGGGCGGGCGCGCCGTGTTCGGCTTCCACGGGCGTGTCGTAGGCCTGGACGGCAGCCTCATCAGTCGCCCAAGCGTTTGGCAGTCCGGAGCGCACTACGAGCTGGAACGGCGGCCTCGCGTTAGACAGATAAAACAAGGGTTGCGGGCCGACTATCGGTCGGCCCGAAATCGGTCTCAGGCAACGCTCGCCGGGCTTCGGAGATCGGCAAGCCCGACGTTGTACTCATGAATCGCCAATCTCGCGTGGGCCAGGTACAGGACCAGGGCGACCACCACCGCCAGAGCAATCGCGCTGCCAGGAGACAGGTTTGCCGTCGCGTGCGCGGCCAGCGCAACTCCCGCGCCGGCCAGCATGCTATTGATGGCTCCGACCATGCTCGATGCCGTCAAGAGCACATTGAAATCTTGGGCCGCGATTCCCATGAAGCGTCGTTGTGGCGCCGATGGATCCGCCCGGGATGTGTCGGCGAAGAACCCCAGGCCCGGTGGCACGAGATGGCGGTAGTAGGCGCGGATCCGCCGCATTTCCCACGCATGGTGGAGGTCTTCGACGCCACCCTGCACCAGACGCCAGTAGGTGAACTCGCCCAGAATCAGGAGTGCAGGAATCACGGCGGTCGCGAACGGTCCGAGAACCGTGGCGTCGCGCGCCACGAATCCCAGGGCGATGAGCGAGCCCGTGAGGGCGGCTAGGTAAAGCGCAGCACGACTGGCGCTCTCAGAGGTGAGAGTGCTACGAATTCCTTGAAGAACGAAGTGTTCGGTCACCAGCGCGGTCATGAAGGCTTGCGGCGGCTCCTGGTCTGCATCCATCAGGCATCCCTGAAACACGGCCGGCGGATCACGGTGTTCAAAGCCTTCAACGCGATGTACTCATCGCTTCAGCCATGCGACAGCCTCTTGGCGGCTGCCGAAGTAGCCGGTCGGAAAGCGGCCGGGTTCTTCGCGCGCGGGCGGCTGGCCGACCATTGGCATCTCGACGGGCATATGAAAGGCGAAGTTCGTTACCCCGGCGGCGTTATAGCGCGGAATGATGTTGGCATCCCTCCAGGCGCCGTCCATGAACGACGGATTCGTCTTGAAGCTTGTCCCATCGATAAGGACGCGTGAGCGGCGCAGGCGCCCGACGTGATCGGCAAAGATGCTGAGCCATCGCTGGAATTCCTCTTTCGACATTGATGCCGTGGTATCGAACCAGCGCACCTCGATCACATCGCTCGACGGGCGATCGATGATCTCCCCCCACTCGTCCTCGTACACGACCTTCGAATCAACCATCGCTTCTCCTCCTCGCTCCTGGTCTCTTGTGTGCCGCACGGGCTTTGGGAGCAATGCCCAGACGGGTTCCTTGCTCGACGAGGGCCTTGAGCCGGCGCGTGAGCAACTCACGCCAGCCCTCTGAAAACATCCGGACGCGATCCGCGTCGATCGGACCGAAGGCGCGAAACGAGAACCGGAGAAGCGTTCCCTTGCCGGCTGCCGCCAGTTCGAAGCTCGCGATGCCGATGCCCAGGTCGAGGTGGAACGGACCGGTGAGCTCGAGCTGTCGATCAGTCGCCAACTGGGTTACCGCGGCCAGGACTGCGCCGCCGTTACTCCACTCCTCGATGAAGAGTCCTCCCACACGCGGCTCGAGTGTCAGCCCGGTCGCCTCAGGGCGAAGCATTGGATGACCCCACCATCCACCCGCGTCCGTCGTAAGCGCACTGAAGACGGCAGCGGTGGATCCTCCGATGCGGACGTCGAAGGCAATATCGATAGCCGGCCTGACCCCTTCCATGCCCACCCTGCTAGCTTCGACGCTTTGTCGTAGGCGGAGGATGCCGGATACCCAGCCCGCCGCCAGGGGATCGAACCACCTTCGATGGATCTGTTGCAGCGTCATCGCGTTCAGGTAATAGCGGCGCTCGCGCCCCCGCTTCCGGCTTGCGACGAGCCCGGCATCGGAAAGCACGGTGAGGTGCCGCATCACCGCGATCCGCGAGATGCGGAAGTGTGAGGCGACCTCGCCCGTGATCCGCGGCCGTTCGAGGAGCAGGTCTAGGATCCGGCGTCGCGTCGGATCCGCCAATGCCCGCCACAAGGGCGCTGTCCTGGCGTCCATACGGGCGCCTTGATAGCGGGTTGGTTGCCGCTGCATACATGTAACCTCAGCATTACATATTTCTGGAGGCCGTGCAACCCCCGATCACGATCCGTTACGGCTGGGTCGAATTGCGGCTAATAGAGTTCGAGTCCGTAGGTGTCGCTTGTGATGTAGATCACCCCGCTGGGACCCGCTATGGCAGCGATCATGGGGGTCACGGGCGTGAACTTGTACACGACCTGAATCTCGAGGCCCTGGTTGGTTCCTTCCACGGGGCGAGAGCCCCAAGCACCGTAGGCGCTGCACGCCCCGTTCGTGATCGAGCAGGTGCGCACCGCGAAGCAGGCAACCCGGGTCCCGCTGAAGGCACTTGGCGCGCAGCCACTCGGGTTCCCGCACGAGCCACTCGCGGTGCCGCACCCGTCGTATTGCGCTCCCGGACCCGTGTCCCCCCATACCGCCACGCTGTTATCGATGGCATCGAAGACCTCGTTTCGGACGGAGTTGCCCAGGTCGCTCGAAGCGCCCTTGATCCCCTCGCGCATCCCGGCCCGGCTGGCGCCCGCCATTTCGATGTTCAGGTAAAAGGCCCTGCCAAGGTCGGCTGCTCCCAGCATCAGCGTCACGATCAGGGGCAGCGTGATCGCCATCTCGACGAGGGCCTGGCCTCGCTTGCGCGCATGAACCATGTGCGTGGTCGCCATCAACTCGGCTCCATCAGTCGATCAGCAGAACGCTCCCGGAGCTCTGCTGCCCAGCTTGGGGCGTTGAGACGTTGTTGAAGGTCGCACTCGCCGATACGTAGTCACCACAATGGTCGCCATCGGTCATGAAGATGAGGATGTCGATGGTCTGCCCTGGTGGTGCCTGGAAGGTGTACGTCAGGGTGGCGTGGTTGGTAGTCGAGACGGCGCCCGGGATGTCGGCCTCGTGACCCCACGTCCAGTTTCCTGCAGTCTCGAAGGTCGACCCATTGCCGAAGGTGTACGTCCAGTCCGGCAGACCGCCGGTCGTCGTTTTCGCGTACGCGCCGGCCGTGTCCTGCGACGAGACTGGGTAGGCCGCATAGCCTTTGCCATCGCCGGGGGTGTTGGGGTACGGCGGCGGGTTCTGGGGGTTTGGCGTCTGCCAGATGCCCTGTGAGAAGAAGATCGGATCCCCACCATTGACCTTGATGTAGGAGTCATAGCCGTCGAGCGCCCACTCGTCGGTGTACTTAACCTGGAACTGCCCCTTACCGTTGCCCAGGTCGGTAAAGCTCCAGGACGTCAACATCTCGGTTTCGTTGTGCCCACTTGTTCCGATCACCGGTGCGCTTGCGGTGCCGTAACCCTGGCTAAAGTCGACGGCCATCCCGTTCTGACCGAAGGTATTGAACGAGTACGCAAGGACCTGGCCTGCCAGGGCGCCGCTGCCGCCGGCCAAACCGGGGTTGATCTTTAGGCCGCCGGGTTGGGCGGCTGTGAGTCGAGGTGAATCGTTCCAGAATTTTCCATGTCGAACAAGAGCGGAACGCCAGCGGTAAAGCTCAGCTGCGCGGCAAGGCCCGGGGCAGTCAAGCTGATCTGCTGCACTTCGTGCGTCGAGACAAAGCCGGCCGAGTTGGCTTCGAACCGGAAGGTGACGCCCGTGCCAGTAACGATTGTCGCGTCGCCGCCGCCGCCATTGCTCCCCAGCCCCAGGCAGCTGCTCTGAGAAGAGGATCCGGCCACGAACGGGTTGTTGCCGTGCCCAATCCAGACGCCGGCGTCCGCCTTGCAGCTGCCGCCGGCGATGCCTTCACAGAGGTCGAAGTCGGCGTTGTTCTCATTGCCATGACTGATGGCGTTTTGCGGCGCGTCCCCCGTGATGTCGTACAGACCGGGCTGGAACTCGTAGGTGCCGTGATTGATGACGATGTACTGGTAGAACCCGGGCATGATGCTGTACGGCTCCGAGGAGGGTGGTAGGCATTTCGGGTCGGAGCCGCTCAGGCTCCGAGCCACCGTGTCGCCGTTGAGAACCAGGCTGCCACAGTTCGGCAGGCCGTTGGTATCCACGGTTGGCGACCACCCTTCGGAAGTAAATGGCACTTCATTCGAGGCCAGATGTGCGAGATTCGACTGGCCGGCGTTGGTACAACCCGTGAGGCTGTTGGCACTGCCGGCGTTGAAGCCACTGCAATAGAGGGTTGCGCCTGGGGCGATGCCAAACCCCTCGGCGCCGGTGGCGCGACCCGCCTGGCAGGTCGCACCGCCGTACGGATCGCAGATGGTGGTGTCAGTCTGGATCACCATGTCGCCGTTCGACTGAACGGCGGGCCGGTCGCTTGGCGGCGACAGTTTCTTACCGTCGATCCCGGCAATCGTGGTGCCGGCACCTTGTGCAACCCAAAACGTCGGGCAGTTCACACAGCCGAGTTGCTGGCGCAGCGGTGGCTGACTGGCATCGAAACACTTCGCGCCTGCGGCGCAGGCCGAGGCGTGAGGTTCGTACAGGTAGAGCGCAGTTGGCGGCGGCGTACCGATTTGCGGTGCGGCGGGTTGCGCCAACACGACCGCCGACGCGGACACATAGGTAACCGGAATGCCGATAACCCCCACCAAGAAGTTCGGCACTCGTTCGGTAACGCTGACCTGGAAGCAGTTGTAGGGGATGTTGACGCAGTCAGCCGGCGTGGGTCCCTGTGGCGGGACGTGCACCGTCACCCGCATGTTGAAATCCGTGCTAGTACAGCTCGCCCCGTTGTCGAACCAGGTGGTTGGGTCGCGAAGCCATTGACACCGGCAAGGTCATGCGCTGCGCTCACCGGGGGGCTGGTGCTGCCCGACGGTGGCGCATTGAGGATGCCCCCACCCGCGATCAGCCATTTTCCTCCGGCTAGCGCGGCGGCGTCTGAAGCATTCTGGGCCTGCCGGCGGACCAGGTAGAGGTGGACCCCATCGAGAGCCAGACCGGCGAAGGCAACCAGGACCAGCAACGCGAGGGCGACGATCGGCATGACCTGTCCCCGATGAAATCGGCGGGCGGGAGCTACGTGGAAATAGGACATCACATCAGTACTCCGTATGGACCACGCTGATCGCCTTGATCGTGAAGCTGCCGGTAAAGTCCTGGAAAACGGGGATCAGCGGCTGGTACGTGTATTCGATCTGCACGGAGACGTCCTTAAGCTGGGCGCTGGCCGGAAGGCGTGCCTGACCATCGCAGCCGGGATGCTGGTCCTGGGGGCTCGCGGTGGCGACCGCGGGCCAGATGTAGATGTAGCCCTGGCCCGGTGGCGGCGTCGTCGGCTGCAGTGACCCGCCCGGGCCGTTCGGGTTGGTGTCGCCCACCATCGATGCTTGATCCGGCTTCAGTTGAAAGCCCTGAGCCGTCTGCTCAGCGAGCTGATAGGCGCTGCAGTCGGTCGCCTGATTGATCTTCAAGGAGAGCGCCCGGGCGGAATCGCGCGCTGAGGACGTAATCACGCCGTAGGTGTAAACCAGGCGCCCGAAGTCGATCGTGACCAGGAGAATCAGGAAGAGCAACGGGGCAACCAGCGCAAATTCGGTCATGGACTGGCCGTCTGAGCGCCGCCGAGGCGGGCGCAAGGCAGGTTCTTTTCCCACTTGTCCTCCCGCTCGTACAACGGCGATCTCTTGTCGCTTCGGCCGAGGTGTCGCCGGTCCGGACCGGAGCCGTGTTGCCGGTCACTGTCCAGTGCGGTTTCGGTCGCCGCTCAGTGACGACGAAGTTGCTACGACACTCGGCTAGAGATCGAAACTCCGGTATTTGTTTGCGCGACAATTGATGCCTGGCAATTTCTCGCCGAGGTCCGCGATCTACTCTCGACTCCTTGGCAGACTGGTCAGGCAAGGACAGGTTGAATGCAAAGGCAGCGGCCGGGCCAGCCATCCATTTCGATATTGGAGCCCACGAGTCCCGCAGCAAATGCGATGAGTGCTTAGGTCGAGGGCACCTTCATCCGAGATGTTGCGGTCGAACAGAGGACGACGGGCCGCGCCATCCGAGAAATGGACTCGTCCTGGCGCGACCCGCTGACTCCGACCGGCTTACCGGCGCCCCGCTCCGCTACGTGCGCGGTCCAGCTGCGCGATCTGGATCAGGTTGCCAGAGGTGTCATTCGCCTGGGCGATGGTCGAGCCTGTCACCTTGGTGGGCGGCATCTTGAATTCGGCGCCGGCGGCTTTCATCCGCTCATAGTCGCCCTGGACGTCGTCCGTGAAGAACATGGCTGCGGGCTGGCCCTGCTGGAAGAGCGCCTCCTGGTAGGCCTTGGCCGCGGGGTTGTCGTTGCGCGCGAGCTGCAGCTCGGTGCCATCCGGGTCTTCGGGCGACGCCACGGTGAGCCACCGATACCCCCCTTGCGAAACGTCCGCCTTTTTCACGAAACCGGCCACTTGGGTGTAGAAGCGCAAGGCCTTGTCCTGGTCGTCTACGTAAATGCTGGTCAGTCCGATCCTCATTGCTTTCCTCCTGTCAAATTCGCGGCGTTGGCCGCGTCATACGGTTAGCCTAGGCCCCGCGCTCCGCGATTGCTTCTTGATTCCTGACGGGTCTGTCGAATACGAAATCGATAGCGCCCCTATAAAAGGACTGTAGTCAAGCCGCGAGGTCCAGGTGACGGAGCCGTCGGCGGCAGCGTCGGTTCGATTCAGCCCTCAGCTCACGGCTTTCTTCACGAGCGCGCCGATCCTTGCCTCGTCGGCGGCGGTCAACTCCGTCAGCGCGAAGGCGACCGGCCATAGGGCGCCTTCGTCGAGGTTCGCCGCGTCGCTGAAGCCGAGCGTTGCATACCTCGTCTTGAACTTCTGCGCGCTTTGGAAGTGGCAGACGATCTTGCCGTCCTTGGCATAGGCGGGCATGCCGTACCAGAGTTTCGGCGAGAGGGCTGGCGCGCTGGCTCTGATGATCGCATGGAGCCGCTTGCCCAGGGCGCGATCCGGTCCAGGCAACTCGGCGATCTTCGCGAGCACGGCGCTTTCCCCGTCCGCCTTGTCCGTGGCCGCCTTCATCTCTTGGACGCGGTCCTTCATCGCGGCTCGTTCCTCGTCCGTGAATCCCTTGAACCTCTTGCCGATCGCAGTGGTGCTCTTGGCAGACTTCTGCGTGGCCTTCGTACCAGATTTCCTCTCAGCCATAGTCTTTGCTGACCTCCTGCGTGCGGCGCTAAGCCGTGGCCCCGGCGTTACTGACGACAGCCCCGCCTCTTACTTTAGTGGGTCGCCGTGCGGAAGTAGTTGATTGGGAAGTCGATCTCCCACTGATCGCCGGCGTCCCCCATGCCGCGCTCCCACCGGCCCCCGATCGTCTTGCCGTCAGCCGAGATCTCGCCGATGAAGCGCTGGTTGAAGCCGGGGCCGTCGGGGCCCTTCCAATTCTCCCCGGGGGCCCGCCAGATCTTCCAGGTAGAGTCGGCGGATCCATCGGAACTTCTCCTTCGCCGTGCCATTCGCCTATCAGCGGCTCGAAGTCCTTCATCGTCGGCCTCCTTTTCCGGGGGGATCGCGGTCAAACAATAGACCCGGCCGAAGCCCCGAACTCATCGGCCCGGAAACTGCATCGCGCGCGACGCCGACGGCTTAGCTCTGCCAAGCTTTTCAGGCACAACCTTTGAAGGTGAAACAGAGATGAGGAAGCTGATCGAATCTGTTCACGTGTCGCTCGGCGGCGAGATTGGTTCGCCACAGGAATGGGCGTTGCCGTACCTCAACGAAGAACACCATGCCTACGCCACCAAGCTGTTGTTCGGGGCCGACGCCCTGCTGTTGGGGCGGCGGACCTACGAGGGTTTGGCGGCGGCGTACACCACGATGGCGAGCGACGGTACGGGTATCCCGAGTGAGTTCATCGATCGGATGAACAGCATCACCAAGTTCGTGGCGTCAACGACGCTACGCGAGACCACCTGGAACGCGACTGTCATTGAAGGGGACGTCGCCGCATACGTGGACGTGCTGAAGAAGGAACCTGGCGGAAACATCGTGAAGTACGGCAACGGGCCGCTCGACACCACGCTGATGCGGCACGGGCTTATCGATGAGTTCCATTTCTTGGTTGCGCCCGTCGGAGTCGGCAAGGGTCAACACCTCTTCGAGAGCTTCGACTCTGCACCGCAACTCAAGCTGCTGGACGTAACCCGGTTCAGCAACGGCGTAGTTATCCTCGCTTACGCGCCAAAGTAGGTACCGGCCTCCCAGTGAGACGGCGCCCGGGGTCGGTAGGGGGCGCGGCCGAACCGGTCGTCCAGAACCCCGTTAACCCTGGCCGCCGCGCTAAGATTTGTGCTGCACGGTAGCAGGACTGAGATGTTGAAATCACAAGACGTTCGCCGGTTCCAGGAGCGACTCACGGCGGAACGCGATGCTATCCAATCGCGTATCGCAGCCAACAGACGAGGCATTCGCGAAACGGTGCGAGACGAGTCCGGCGTCGGCGATTTAGAGGACGATGCCAGCCTCATCTACGAGCGAGAAGCAGAAATCGACGAAAATGACCGGGATCGCAAAGAACTCGCGCAGGTCAACAGAGCGCTCGAACGTATCGAGCAGGGCACGTATGGACTCAGCGAAGTCTCCGGCAAGCCCATCCCGATCGAACGCTTGGAGGCTCTCCCCCACGCAACAACCCTCGTCGATGAGCGGCCGCTCGAACCGGAGTAACACGCTACAAGTCGGATTCTGAGGATGCGTAGTCTCACGGCTCTTTGCCTAAAACCGCCCCTGGTCTTGTGAGCCGCGTGCTTTCGGTCTCACTCTGGCGACCGATCAGGAAGTAGGTCGTCATTGGTCCCTTACCTTTGATGTCGATCTGACCTCGACACTCGAACCGGTGCGTCAGCGATAAACGAGAGTAGGTTTCCTCCGTCACCTGAATCCGTCCTGGTGCCCCGCTGGACTCCATGCGGCTTGCGGTGTTGACGGTATCGCTCCATATGTCGTACGTAAATCGGTGACGGCCCACCACAGCCGCCATCGCCGGTCCGCTGTTGACGCCGATGCGAAAGCCGACGGCCCATCCGTTTTCCTGATTCAGCCGGTTGACCCCCTCCAGCATGTCGAGCGCCATATTGGCGACGGCCTGGGCGTGGTCGGGTCTGGGCACCGGCAACCCGCCCACGACGAGGTAGGAGTCGCCCGTGGTGCGAATCGGCCGCAGACCATGTTGCTGAGCCAATTCATCGAAGGTGCTCAGGAATTCATTGAGAACCGCGACGGTGACATCCGGGGCCTCCGCGGCGGAGCGCTCCGTGAATCCGACCATGTCAGCGAAAAGGACGCTGACGTCGTCGAACCGATCCGCGATCGGGTACTCCTGGCGTTTCAGCCGCTCAGCGATCTCCGGTGGCAGAACGTTGAGGAGCAGCCCCTCAGATCGCTGCATGGCCTCGTCCCGCTGGATCCTAAAGTAGGCCAGCACGAGGGTGACGATGGCAGCCACGCCGCACAGGTTGAATACGAAGAGTGCCGTCTGAGCACCGTATGGCAACGGCGAAATTGATCTAGCCAGTGGGGCATCGACCAAGGCCGACACGGCAGTAACCGCGATGAACCCGCCCAGCCACGCCCATCCGTCCCGAGGCCCGAAGAAAACGAGAGCACTGAGGGGAGCAAAGAAGGACCACATGATGACCGCGCTGCCCTTGACATAGCCACCGAGGCTCGCCTGAAGCACCGCGGGTAGAAGCAAGATCAGGAGCAAGAGGAGCTCACGGAGCCGCCCGAGCTCGCGGCTTCGCACCAATCGCGTTCCCACCAGAGCCGCCACCACCGCGAAGGCGCCCGGAACAGCCGCCGATAGAGGACGCCCCAGCAGGGCGTACGCGACCGCCCATAGAAGCCCAGCGGCAGCCCCCGACACCGTCACGAGAAGGAACAATCCAGACGCGAGACGGTCGTCGTCACGCGCGCCGGGTTTGGCGGCCAAGTCAGCTGCGCGCCGGGCCCATCGCGAG
>VBHO01000174.1:0-5369 GCA_005882045.1 Chloroflexota bacterium
TGGAGGACGGGCTCGAGCGCGTCCGGCTCCTCTCGAATGTAGAGCTTCATCGTGTCGCCCGCTACCAGCCAGGGCGCCTCGAGCTGCTCCAGGACGCGCATCTGGTGGCGAGGCTCCATGCTCCCGAGGAAGACGATTTTGGCCTGGCGTTGGTCGGGCGTCAGCACCGGGGTGAAGCCGCGGTACGCACCCTGATCCGACGTTTCGTTGCGCGTGGTGCCGGTCGCGTAGTCGTGCTCGGCGCGCCAGCGATAGGTTGGCAGCGCCGACGGCGCCACGCTACGAAGGTCGGCCCCGGTGCCGCGCATCACGTCCTGAAACGCCGGCATGAAATCCGGCCCCGCGGTACCAACGACGGAGACCGGCGCGAAGAGCCGCGCTGCGAGCGTAAAGTAGGTCGCCGATCCACCGAGACCATCGGTATTGACACCCATCGGCGTGCGAACGTCATCGCGGGTAATCGTGCCGGCGACGAGCAAGGGCCACGGCTGACAGGGGGGCTTCACGCGGCCCCAATTGTACGGAGGCTTAGACCGCGAGCAGCTGGGGGTCGGGCCGAGCCAGCTCGCCCTCGACCGCCGCCACAAAACGCCGAACCGCGGTTGGATCAGTGAGCAACCACGCTTCCTGGGGATGGATCGGGTCCGGTTGGCAGAGGACCGCCATCGCCGTGTCCTCGCCGATGACCGCACTGAACCAGACGTGAGCCAGCCACCCAAGACCAGGATCGCGTCGATCGGCCTCTTGCGGGAGTGGGGTCGTGTCTGGTGTGGTGACCACCGCCCGCCGCGCGCAGCGCAGCAGGGCAACCTCCTGATCCCACTCGGCCCGAACCGCCGCTGGATCGGGTCGGCCCAGGTACACGGTGTACCGCCCGGGCCGCATCGTCGCCAGGCTCTCGACCACTCGTCGGAGCAGCGGGACCGTCGTCAAATCGCTGACCGGGCGGCTTCCCGGGGTGCCTTCGACCAACGTCGCCATCTCGCCCATGCGTGCAGGCTAGCAGAAACGGAGTGAAAAAGCAAACATATGTTCGTAGGTGAAGGCATAGGTCGCCGGGCGCGCTTCGACGGCTTCGGAACCGGTTCCCCTCCCCCTTTGGGGAGGGCAGGGTGGGGGCCTAGCGCCCCCGGAAAAGCGGGACGATGTTGCCGGCCCGGCCGCGCCAGCGGCTTCGAGCGGCCAGCATGAGATCTTCCTGGGCCTCGAAGAGGACCTCGGCTGAGCGCTCGACCGAGCGGTCGATGCCCAGCTTCTCGGTGTACTTACCGTCCAGCTGTCCAAGCAGATGAACGATCCGGCGCCAGATGTGCGTCGGAACCAACGTGATATCGCGCAGGCGGCATTCTTCGACCGCGCCCAGCAGTTGATCGGTCTCGCGTAGCTGGCTACGTGGTGTCGGGGCTGAGCGACGCTGCCAGGCCCAGAAGCGATGTTGTGCGATTTCGAGAACGGTGCGCTCGATCATGACCTAAGCAGCCATGATAATCCCGGTATGGAGGAAAGGGTCGAGACCGAGGAAGTCTACGGCGGCAAACTCTTCAGGGTGTACCGGGACCGAGTTCGATTGCCCAATGGGCACCTCACCACCCGAGAGATTGTCCGGCATCCGGGCTCGGTTGCGATCATCCCGCGTCACGCCGATGGGCGCATCGTGCTGGTTCGCCAGTTTCGTTATGTCACCGGTCGCGAGTTGTGGGAGATTCCGGCGGGCACCCTCGACAAACCGGGCGAGGAGATCCCGGACGCGGCGCGCCGCGAGCTCGCCGAGGAGGCAGGCCTCGAGGCGCAGCGCTGGACCATGTTGGGCAGCGCCTATCTGATGCCGGGCTACTGCGACGAGCGCATGACCTTCTTCCTTGCCGAGGACCTGTCACCCACCGAGGCTCATGCCGAGCTCGATGAGTCCTTCAAAGTCAACCCTTTCGACACCCACGACTTGCAGGTGCTGCGTTCGAGCGGCGAGCTGCAGGATGCCAAAACGCTGCTCGGGTTGGCCTGGGCGAGCGTGCCACTCTGGGCCGAGCCGCGCCCCCGCTGACCTACTCCTCTTCTTCGCCGCCCCTCGATTTCTGATAGGCGGCGATCACCACCTGCGCCGCGTGCGCCGGCACTTCCTCGTAGTGCGAGAACTTCATCGTGTACCGCCCTCGTCCCTGGGTGATCGAGCGTAGGTCGATCGGGAACCGGTACATCGAGGAAAGCGGAACCTGCGCCCGAACCTTTTCTGTGTGATCACCGGAGGGTTCCATCCCCGCGATCTTGCCGCGCTTGCCGTTCAGGTCGCTGATGACGTCGCCCATGTTGCGCTCTGGGACGAACACCTCGACGTCCATGATCGGCTCGAGCAAGACCGGCTTGGCGTCCATGACCGCCTGGCGCATCGCCATGGCGCCCGCCAGCTTGAAGGCGATGTCCTTGCCATCGACCTGGTGGGTCGATCCGTCCAGCAGGCGGACCTTGATGTCGACCAGTGGGTTGCCGCTCAGCACACCCTGCTCCATCGTTTCGCGCACGCCCCTCTCCACCGAGGGCCGGAAGTTCTGCGGGATGGACCCGCCGAAGATCTTGTCTTCCCAGACAAACCCGGTGCCGCGTGGGACCGGGGCAATGTCGATGACACAGTGACCGTAGAGCCCGGCGCCACCGGATTGCTTCTTGTACTTCTTCTCCGCCTTGGCGCTGCTGGTGATCGTCTCCTGGTAGGGCACTCGAGGCACGGCGAGCACGGCCTCGACACCGTACTTGCGTTTCATTTTCTCCAGCACGACCTCGAGATGAACATCGCCCATGCCGTGCACGATCGACTCCTTCGTGATCGGCTCGTGCTCCAGGGTCAGGGTCGGGTCTTCGTCGACGAGCTTGACGAGCGCCGCGTTGACCTTTTCCTCGTCGGGCTTGTTCTTGGCGCTGACGGCGGCGCTGTAGGTCTGTTCCGGGTATTGGATCGGCGGCAGCCTCAGCGGATGATCGCGGCTCGTCAGGGTGTCGCCGGTGGCGGCCATCTGTAGCTTGCTGATCCCGGCGATGTCGCCCGCCACCACCTCTGTTGCCGGCTCGAGCGTCTTGCCCTTCGGATATCCGATCGTGCCCGGACGCTCGGGCTGATCTTTGGAGGCGTTCAACAGCGGGGTACCGGGCGTCAGCGTCCCCGATACGACTTTGACGTAGCTGATCCGGCCCACGAAGGGGTCAGCAGTGGTCTTGAAGACGAGCGCTGCCAGCGGCCGAGCCGGGTCGGCAGTCACCGTTTCCGTCTGGTCGGTACGCGGATTGACCGCCTCGACCGATGGGGCCTGCTTGGGCGAGGGCAGCAGCGTGACGATGGCATCGAGCAGGCTGCCGATGCCGATCGACTTTCCGGCCGCAGCGCACAGCACCGGCACGATCGTGCCGGCCGCTACACCTTTGGCGAGGGCGGCCGTGACCTCCGCATCACTCAGCTCACCGCTTTCCAGGTATTTTTCGAGCAGGGCATCGTCGGTCTCCGCGGCGGCCTCGACGAGCGGTGAGCGGCGTGACTCGACCTCGGCCCCCAGCTCGCTGGGCAGCGGAATCTCTTTCGTATGACCCTGCTGATCGAATTCGTAGGCTTTGCGCGTCAGCAGGTCGACGATACCTTTGAAGCCGGCTTCGTGGCCGATCGGCGCCTGGATCGAGACCGGCCGCGGGTTGAAGTCCTTGAAACTGTCGACCGCGCGCCAGTAATCGGCATTCTCCTTGTCCATCTTGTTGACCACGATCAGCGTCGGCAGATTGCGGTCCCGCACCTGGTGCCATCCCAGCTCGGTTCCGACCACGACGCCGGTGCTCGCCCCCACCACCAGCAGGGCGCCCTCGGCAGCGCGCAAGGCCCCGACGACCTCGCCGGCGAAGTCCTGGAAGCCTGGCGCATCCAGCAGGTTGATCTTGTGGTCGCGCCAGGTCAGGTGCGCGACTGCGGTGCCGATCGAGATCTTTCGCTTGACCTCTTCCGGCTCGAAGTCGAAGGTGGTGTTGCCCGCGTCCGGCCGCCCCAGCCGATCGACGGTGCCGCCGGCGTAGAGCATCGCTTCGGCCAGGCTCGTTTTGCCATCGTGGCTATGGCCGAGTAAGGCAACATTACGGATCCGTTCCGGGTCGATTCGCGCCATCCGTTGTCCCTCACAAGAGAGTGTAAATCCAAACACTTCCGAAATCCCCCTTCCCCCGTGCGGGGAGGGTCGGGGTGGGGGGTAACGAGTTAGCCGATCGGCCCTAAGGGGAGGATCTCGACCGGTGATCCCGCCGCGACCTCGCTCGTCCCGAGCGGCACCACGACCAGGCAGTTGGCATCCGCCATCGAGCGGAGCACGTGCGAGCCCTGGTCTCCCGTCAGCCGAACGAGGAGGCGAGCGCCATCGTGCCGCGCGATCCCGCGAAAGTACTGTTCCAGATGTGGTGGGTTGTGCAACGGCTCCTCGGCGATCGCGGTCAGCCGTGGCCGTTCGAGGTCCGTGCGTCCCTGGAGCTTGAGTAGAGCGGGCCGGACGAACAGTTCGAAGGCCACCAGGGTCGACACCGGGTTGCCCGGCAACCCGATCAGCGGCACGCCGCCGACGGTGGCGAACATCAAGGGCTTGCCCGGACGTAACGCGACCTGCCAGAACGTGACCGCTTCGCGCTCCTCGAGCAGGCCGCGGACCAGGTCGTAGGCACCCATCGACACCCCGCCGGTGGTGACCACGAGGTCGGCATCGCCGGCCGCGCCGAGCCGCTCGATCAGGTCGCCGCGCTCGTCGCGCGCCACGCCGGCATCGATCACGATGCCGCCCGCGTCCTGGACGGCGGCGAGCAGGGTGTAGCGGTTGGTGTTGGTGATCTGGCCGGGCCCCAGCGCCTCACCCGGCTCGCGCAGCTCGTCGCCCGTGGTCAAGACCAGCACCCGTGGTCGGCGCACGCATTGCATCGCGGCCCGACCCGCCGAGGCCAGCACGCCGATCAATCCCGGCGTGACGACGCGTCCCGCGGTCGCGAGCAGGTCGCCACGATGCAGATCGCTGCCGGCGGCCCGCAAGCTCGTGCCGGCCGCCACGGGAACCCGCACGTCGACTGTGCCATCGTGCTCGGCGGTGTCCTCGACGCGCACCACCGCGTCCGATCCGTCGGGGATCATGGCGCCGGTCATAATGCGCAACGCGGTCTGCGGCTGCACGGAACCCGGCGGGGCAGCGCCCGCCCGGATTTCGCCGAGCACTCGAAGCCGCACGGGCTGCGCCGCCGACGCCTGGGCGACATCGCGCGCTCGGACGGCATAGCCATCCATCGCCGAGTTGGCAAACGGAGGAACGTCACGTTCCGAGCGGATCTCCTCGGCCAGCACGCGACCGCGGGCCTCCGGCAGGGCAACG
>VBHO01000174.1:5412-7851 GCA_005882045.1 Chloroflexota bacterium
TCACTCTTACCGATCGTTCCAGTGGCTGTTTTCGAACTCGGGTCCGCCACCTTCACCGTCGGTCACGACGTTCTGGTGGAATCGGGCGGCGACCATCTGGTACGCCATGGCGCGCGGAATGCCGAGCTTGGTGAGGGCCTTGACCTCATCGGCCATGACCTTGTCGCGGGCGCCTTCGATGGCGGCGATCACGTCGTCGATCGCGGTGCGGGCCTTGGCCCCGCCGGCAGCGCCGTTCTCGGCGGCGACCTCCGAAGGTACCTCTGCCACAGGTTCCTTGGGCGCCTTAGCCTTCCCGTCTTTCGTCTCTTTGGCCATGGAATTCTTCACCTTACCAACTGGAATCGCGATCAGGCAGACACGCTCAAACTGCCCGTCCCGCGTCTAGCTTTTACCCGTTCCATCGCGAACAGAAACGTCTCCTTGGCGAGGGCCGTGATGGGCGCGGCCAGGAACATGCCGATCAACCCAAAGAGCGAGGCGCCGAGCAGGGTGCTGAAGATCAAGAGCAGCGGATGGACCCGCGTGAACCGCCCCAGGATCCAGGGAGCGAACACGTGGCTGTCGACTTGCTGGGCGAGGAGCGCAAAGACACCAACGAAGATCGGGAGCGGGTTGCCGGGGCCCGCCTGGGCCAGTGCCAGGACGACCGCCAAGGCGCCCCAGATCAGCGGGCCAAAGAACGGCACGGCCTCGAGGAAAAAGGCGATGACCCCCACCAGCAGGGCCATCTTCAGCCCGATTACAAAGAGGCCGACGGTCGCCACCACGCCGATGAACAGGCTGGTCAGGAGCTGGCCACGAACGTATTCCTGCAAGGTCCGACTCAACCGCTTCATTAGCTGGCGCGCGTCATCTTGGCGGCCGGGCGGGAGAAAGCCCCGCGCTTCCCGTACGAGCCGCGGTCCATCGAGCAGCATGTAAAAGGTCAGAAGCGGGACCGCGATCAGCTCGAGGAGCTTGGGAAAGAGTGCGAAGGACCCCTGCACCATATTGCCTACCGCCTCGTCAAGTCCGGCGACGACGTCGCGCACCTCCTGGTCGAGCTGGCGTTCAACGTCCGGGGAGAAGACCCCGGTGCCGTAGATCGTGTCCCGCCAGGCCTGGAAGGTAGCGGCGAGCCGGTGAGCCAGCGCGGGCTCGTTGCCTCCGGTACTGAACATCGCCCTGCCCAGGCGACTGGCTTCTCCGGCAACCAGTGGCGCGAGGAGCAGGATGGCGACCACCAGGACGCCGATGAAGGCGGCGAGCGCGAGGAAAGTTGCAATCACGCGCGGGGTTCCGCGCCGTCCACCCGTCGGCGCGCTCATGGCGTTCACCAGGGGAAGCAGCAGATAGGTGAGGAAGATCGCAAGGACGAATGGAAGGATGATCTGGCGAGCCAGGTAGACGATCCCTAGGGCCACGACGATGGCGACCCCGAGCCAGGCGGCACCCGGAATCCGGCCTCGGAATCGGCGTGGCTCGCCCGCCACGGCACTCAGAGGCCGAACGTGGGGAGCGTCGCCGAATTGCAGACCCATCTAGGCAGTGCTACGTTCAGCAACGTGAATCGAGCCGGTCGCTTGCATCGCCTCCTGGTCATCCTGTCGATGGCAACCGCCCGACCGGGCATCCGGGCGCTCGACCTTGCCGAGGTCTTGAAGGTCAGCGAACGGACCGTTTTCCGCGACCTGGCCGAGTTGCAGCGGCTCGGCTTCCCGGTCACCTTTGGCAACGGCTACCCGGCGCAGCAGGAGCTCTTCAAGCGGCGTCGGCGTCAGGAGATGGCGCAGATCCTGGCCGACCTGGTCGATCAGCAGTTAGAGGTCGTCCGGCGCAAACTGCCGCCCGAGGAAGCCGAGCGAGTCGTGACCGAGGCGATCCAGTATCTGCCGATGGAAGCTGCCGAGGCGGTCACGCGCGCCCTCGCGAAAGCCGCCCGCCACTGATCCCGTCCCCATCGCGGGGAGGGTAAGGTGGGGGCTTACAATCACCGCACCGGTCGGCTAGCTCAGCTGGTTAGAGCGCTTGGTTCACATCCAAGAGGTCGAGGGTTCGAGTCCCCCGCCGACCACCACCCGTCATATGCCCAACAAAACGCTCACGATTGAGCAGGTTCTCAGCCTGCTCGTCGAAACGCCGCGGCGGATCGGCGCGCTGACCGCCGATCTGTCGCCGGCTCAATTGCAGACCACTCCCGCCCGCGACGAGTGGTCCGCAAACGACGTGCTCGCCCATCTCCGCGCGTGCGCCGACGTCTGGGGCAACTGCATGGTGACCATGATCGCGAAGGACCGGCCGACGCTGCGGGCGGTCAATCCCCGGACCTGGATCAACAGCACGAACTACCTCGAACTGGAATTCCGGCCATCGTTGCGCGCCTTTGCCAAGCAGCGTACGGATCTGTTGGCAGTCCTTGACCCGTTGCCGCTTAAAGGCTGGTCACGTGCGGCGACC
>VBHO01000174.1:7891-8382 GCA_005882045.1 Chloroflexota bacterium
TTTATGGGCGGTGGCTGGCTGGCCATGAACGACCACACGTCAAGCAGGTCGAACGGATCGTCGACTCAATTACGGTCTCACGCTGATCCAGCTTCGGTACGACGCTGGAACGGCTTTGAACCCCCGCTCCGAAATCTTGACATGGGGCGGCACCAGGGCAATTGCTGTCCCCCAGGAAGTGGCGAGAAGCTTGGTCATCTCCAGGCTGGTCGCGGCCTGGAGTTCCCGCGCCATTTGACCGGGATCGGTGTGCTCGGATCCGATCAACTCGCGGGTTACAGCCGCGTCAAGAAAGGTGAGCATTGCCCCGGGATGCTCCAGGGAGCTCGTGATCTGCGCGATCTCTGTTAGCAGTTCATCCTCATCGGGACCGGTCGTAGCCAGCTCGTCGATCACCTGAAGCAGGCCGTTCGTCACCGATTCGGCAAACTCTGGCAGCGCGTCGGCCCACACACCTAAATGACCGAGGTCGCGAGATAGGCGCTGGTAAC
>VBHO01000174.1:8489-9703 GCA_005882045.1 Chloroflexota bacterium
CGGAAGCTCAGGGACCTCTATGCGTGGACCCGCGGGAAGGTCAAGCGTTATGGGCGGCAGGTCGTTCCCGCTGATCCAAAGGGCCGCGTTCCCGGCCGTGAACCACCGATCGGCCCACTGCTGAACCGCGATATGGCTAGGAGTGTTCAAACCGCGCTCCTCATCGCAGAGCAATCCCCAGTGCCTGGGTCCGAAGCGTAACCGGAGAAGCCAGTCGACGGGCCCTATCTTGCGCGAGGCTGCCTCTGTCCGAAGGATGCGGGCCTCGGTCCAGAGCCGATCGAGGGGCAGGCGCTTGAGCGATACAGTCAAGTGATCGAAATGCCTGGCGACCTGTTCCGCTGTGCCGGAGACCGGAAAAACGGTACGCAAACCCTCGACCGTGCCGCCATAGCCGTAGGACTGATTCCTAAATGGAAACAGCGCGAGATGCTCGACGAGATGCGTATAGCCCGCAATCGGAAGGCTCTCATCGACACGGCCGACACGAAAGATCAACGCCGCGCGAATTGGACCGGGCCCTTCAACAAAGAAGACCGGCACATCACCAATCGACGTTCGGCTGATTGGCGTGGGGAGCAACACCTCGCAGGCTTGCCAGTCTAACCCGGGTTGACGCCGCAACCCCGCGGCTCCGCCGATCCTGATACTGCTGAGGTATCGCTTCGATTCCCCTCCGCGAGCGGTCGGCTTCGGGTGGCCACTCCCTTTTTGGGCTCAGAGCCCGCTGGTTTGGTAGACTACAAACGCTTTCCTGCTCCGCTGCCGCCTTAAGGCCATAGTCGGAGCAAATCCATAGGAAGGAGGTAGCGTGTGTCGGCGTACGAACTGATGTATATCGTCAAGCCGGAGCTTGATGACCAGCAGGTCCAGCAGGAGATCGAAAAGGTCGCCCAGCTGATCCAGACGAATGGGGGCCAGGTGAAGAAGGTCACCCCGTGGGGTAAGCGTCGACTCGCGTATACAGTCAACGATCAGCGGGAAGGGCATTACGTCGTCGAAGAGTTCGACCTCGACCGCGCCAAAGTGCAGGAGGTCGAGCGCGTCCTGAAGATCTCCGACACCGTCTTTCGTCATTTATTGGTTCGCCAAGACGAGGGGAAGTCATGAACCTGAACAAAGCCATGCTGATCGGCCGCTTGACCCGTGATCCGGAGATGCGCTACACGCCGAGCGGCGCGCCGGTGACGACGTTCTCGCTTGCCACGAACCGC
>VBHO01000025.1 GCA_005882045.1 Chloroflexota bacterium
CCGGCTTCTACAAGCATCACAAGCAGGGCACCGAATATCACGCGACCAACCCCGATGTCGTCGACGCGCTGCACGAGGTTGCCCCCACCGGACACGCTCGCCTTTCCACACCGGGGCTCGCCGATCTGTCCTCCCCCGCAAGCGGGGGAGGGGAGATCGCGTCTACTGGGGAAAGAATCGCGCTGGCGGCGGCGCACGCGCTGCAACGGGCGGTGGCCACCGGACCGGACGGTATTGGCTACGCGTCCTACGAGCGCTTTGCCCGGCTGGTCAATGATCGGCCCCCAACGTATCCCAGAGATCTGTTGGCGATACGGCCCGCCGGGCCACCGGTACCGCTCAATGAGGTCGAGCCTGCGGTCGCAATCCTGCGGCGGTTCTCAACCGGCGCCATGTCGCACGGCTCGATCGCCGCGGAGGCGCACGAGACGATCGCGATCGCCATGAACCGTCTGGGCGGCAAGAGCAACACGGGAGAGGGTGGTGAGGACCCGGCCCGCTATCGCACCAGGGGATTGCCGATCGACCGCAACTCGCGGATCAAGCAGGTGGCGTCGGGACGGTTCGGTGTCACGCCCGAATACTGCGTGTTCGCCGACGAGTTGCAGATCAAGATGGCGCAGGGATCGAAGCCCGGCGAGGGCGGTCAGCTGCCCGGTCACAAGGCGACGGAGGAGATCGCGCGGCTCCGGCATACCCAGCAGGGGATTGCCCTGATCTCGCCGCCGCCCCACCACGACATTTATTCGATCGAGGACCTCGCGCAGCTGATCTACGACCTCAAACAGGTCAATCCGCTCGCGGCGGTCTCCGTCAAGCTGGTCGCCGAAGCCGGCGTCGGGACGATCGCGGCCGGCGTGGTCAAGGGGCTGGCGGACGTGGTGCACATTGCCGGGATGGATGGAGGGACGGGCGCCAGCCCGCTGTCGTCGATCAAGAACGCCGGGATGCCGTGGGAAATCGGCCTGGCGGAAACCCAGCAGACGCTCCGGATCAACGACCTGCGCGATCGGGTTCGTCTGCGCGTCGACGGCGGCATCAAGTCGGGTCGCGACGTCGTCATCGCCGCGCTGCTCGGCGCCGACGAGTACAGCTTTGGCACCGCAGCACTCCTGGCCGAGGGCTGCATCATGGTGCGCACCTGTCACCTCGACACCTGCCCGGTAGGGATCGCGACCCAGCGGCCAGAATTGCGGGCCAAGTTCGCCGGGACGCCGGAGATGCTCGAGGCCTACCTGACGCACGTCGCCGAGGAGATCCGACACATCCTGGCAGGGCTCGGCCTGCGAAGACTCGATGATGCGATCGGCCGGACGGACCTGTTGTCGCAGCGCGTCACGGGTGATCCGCGAGCCGACCGGATGGACCTTTCCCCGTTGCTCGGCGACGAAGGCTCGGAACCGCGCCGATTCGTCGCCTCGATTCCGCTGCAACGGCCGTCTTCGGCGCTTGGCGATCGGGTTTGCCTTGATGCGCTGACCGCGGTCCTGACCGGCGCCGATGTGCGGGCCAATTACTCGATCCAAAATAGCGACCGCTCGGTCGGGGCGCGGTTGGGTGGCGCGCTGGCCAGGGAATATGGGCCGTCAGCCCCGGCCGGATCGGCATCCTTTACCTTCACCGGCGCCGCGGGCCAGAGCTTCGGCGCTTTCCTAACCGAGGGGATCGAGTTCGTCCTGATCGGGGAGGCGAACGATTACGTCGGAAAGGGGATGGGCGGCGGGCGGATCATCGTGCGGCCGCCGACCGACGATGCCGGCGACCCCTACCTGCTCGGCAACACCATCCTCTACGGGGCGACCGGCGGGGAGCTGTTCTGCGCCGGAAGAGCGGGCGAGCGCTTCGCGGTGCGCAATAGCGGCGCCTCGGCGGTGGTCGAGGGTGTGGGGGAACATTGCGCTGAGTACATGACCGGAGGCACCCTGGTGGTGCTCGGCCCCGTGGGACACAACCTCGGCGCCGGCATGACGGGTGGCGAAGTCTTTGTCCACGACACCGGGATCGGACTACCGGGGATGGTGAATGCCGAGCTCGTCGACGCCCACCGGCTCAGCGGCGAGCACCACCTGCTTGGCGAGCAGGTCCTGCGCTTGCGTGGGCTGATCGAGAAGCACGCGACTTACACCGGGTCGGCTGCAGCTCGGGCCATCCTTGATGACTGGCATGCGGCGGTGCATCGGTTCTGGCGAGTCGCCCCGAAGGCCGACGTCGCGCGAATCGAGAACGCCCACGAGGGCACGGTCGCCTCGAGAGCCTAGTCACGGGCCCCAGGAACTATCGCCGCTGGCGCTGAGGTCGGCCCCCCGAGCGTGCTCGACGGGCCGGTCAGCTAAATTCGAATCAGTTCGAGCCCAGCCGGCGTAAACGCCTCCGCACCTTTCGTCCAGCACCCCTCATACACAGGTTCGTTGGCAACTCGGCGATCCCGGCCCGTCTGCGGCGCGCCCGAGGGGTGCCTTCCCGCAGCCAGCGGTGCTCGTAGTGAACCGCCACATCGACCCTCCCCCGCAGGAGGGGAGGGAACGTTCCCTGTTCGGCTCAGGGGGCGCGGGCGGGCGTGAGCTGTTGGGCGAAGCGGCGAGCGGCCTCGACGGGATCGTCGACGTCCGCGGCGCGCGCCAGTCCCGGGGGGCGAGGTGGCACGGTAAGAACCTCGCCCTCCGCCGTTTGCACCAGCTGCCAGCCGCCCTCGTGCGCCATCCAGTGGTGTCGATGACAAAGGAGGACCATGTTCGAAAGATCCGTCTCGCCGCCCTTGCTCCAATGGATCACATGGTGGGCGTCGCTCCACGATGCCGGCCGATCGCAGTGCGGCCATCGGCAGTGACCATCGCGGGCGGCCAGGGCGCGGCGAGTCGGGCCCGCCACCACGCGCCGCGCGCGGCCGACGTCGATCACGACTGACTCCGGACTGAGAACCACGCGGGTGATGGTGCCGTCGCATGCCAGGCGCCGCACAGTCTCGGCCGAGACCGGGAGCGCGTACTCCATGTCCCCGGCGGGGGAGCCGGCTAGACCCCGAAGCGTGTCCAGCGAGGCTGTGACCTGAAGGTGCGGCCGTTGCGGCAGTGAGCCGGCGTCCTGCACATGGGTGACGATCTCCACCAGCGCGTCGGCGTTTCGGTGTTCGCGGCCGCGCTCGTCGTGATCACCATTGGGAAGCGCCAGCGGCTCGAGCGCACTTCGCAGCGCCGCGCCGCCGACGGAATCCAGCCAACCCTCGAGCAACAGCGTGCCGTCTTCGCAGGGGCTGAGCTTGAGGCTGCGTTCCTCGGTCGCCCGCTTCTGCTCGGCCGTGAAACCCTCGGGGTCGAGGGCGTGCCGAAGGTGGTGGCAGAAGTGCCAAAGACGGCCAACGCTGAACTCACGCGCTTTCTCGAGCAGCTCGGTCTCCTCGAAGGGCGCGGCCGTGGAGGAGCCCTGGAGGGCGTCAGCCGTCCGGGCCATCAGCGTCAAATGGGCGTAGCCGATCTCGCCACTCTCCACGGCTTCGACGCTGCGCGGGAGGTCGGCAAGGTGCTCGCCGACAGCCACGCTGCCCCACACGGCTGAACTGGACATCTTGCAGTGGTGGCGGATCCAATCGATGGGGCTTACGGACCCCTGTTCTTCGTACTCTTCTGTCCTGCTGAACTGGGCGGCGGTCGCGGCGAACTCCAGTTCGAGCAGATCCTGGCCCCGGCGGAGTCCTCGCAGCTCCGCGGTCAGCTCATCCGGCTCGCGATGGGTCCTGGGGCGCCGGCGCAACTGCTCGATGGCGCGGAGGACCGCTTCGACAGCGGGATGCAACGGGCCAATCGGTTCTTCGACTACCACAATTTTGTATCAGTCTAGCGAACATTTGTTCGTTTGTCAACGACCTTCCCACTCGAGCTTGTGCTTGCCAGACCGGGCCGTCGTCCGGTTTCATGGTCGGATGCTTTCAAGGAAGAGACGAGCGATGAACACCGCGCTACTGAGCGCAGCCGCGACAGCACTTACCGCCAAGGCCGCGCTCAGCGGGCCAGTCGATCAAGGTCAGCCTCAACTGGAGGCCGCCGTCGAGCCAGCCCCTTCAATCGTCGGCGACGATGCCCGGGTCCGCCCCGACCATCTATACAGCCGTGCCCTGGTGCACAAGATCCTGGTGGAGGCCGCCGCACGGCACCAGGTTGACGCGAAGCTGGTGCTCGCGCTCGCGTACTGGGAGAGCGGCTGGGATCAGTCACGCGTCTCCGAGACCGGCGCCGTCGGGCTGATGCAGGTGCAGCCCGAAACCGCCACAGAAGCCGGGCCCGCGCTGCTCGGCCGCGAGGTCAACCTCGATGACCCGTACGACAACGCCGACGTCGGCGTCGCGATTTTGCGCCAGGACATGGCTGCCTTCAACGGCCCCCAGCAGGGACTCGCCGCCTACTACCAGGGACCGACCAGCCTGAAGGCCGACGGCATGTTCCCCGACACGCAACAGTACGTCGAGGGGATCCTCGACCTCGCCAGCCGAATGAACCCCTAGGCCGCGGTGATGGGATCGCCGACCGCAGCACATTTCCAAATGAGGGAGGAGAAGGGGGAGGCTACGTCAGCTAACGGTGCGCTCATAGAAGCGGGCTTCGACCGGCGCGACCAGGAGTGGGCCCTGGATCAGTTGAAAGCGCCGGAAATAGTCTGCGGCCATGTGCCGCTCCAGCGCCTGGCGTCCCGTGAAACGTTCAGCGAGCGTGAGTGTCCTGGGATCAGCCCCCGATCGGTAGAGCGTCGATCCAAGAATGCCGGGCATCTGCCGGCTGGCCCTCACGAACGCCGCGGCGGCCTTGGCGAGTTCGGACTGTCGTCCTGGCCTTGCCCGTAGGGTGACCAGCAGGAGAAGCTCGCCGTCCGGCAGCGCCTGACCGATCGCTTGCCGGACTCTCTCCTGGAAGGCTTCCGAGGGCGGCGATTCCCCCGTGAGGTTCCATGCCTGCTCGAGGGCTTGGGGGCGCACGGGGAACCCGACCGAAACAATGGTGGCGTCCAGCTCGACTAGCACTCGCGACTCGTCGCTCATCCTTCTCCTCTTTGGGCCGCGGAGTCGGCCGCCGCCAGCAGCTGCGCCAACCTGAGGCGCGCCCGGTGCAACCGCTGATCAAAGGCGGGCCGGTTGATGCCAAGGAGCTGCATGGATTCCGATGGGGTGACCGTTTGCGCGTAATGTCCTTCGAGCAGCAGCCGGTCCGCCGGCGAAAGCTGATCGAGCGCGTGAGCCAGCCGACTCCGCAGGCCTTCCCGACTGAGCTCTCCCGTTGGCTGGCTGATGGGTCCCTTCCGCCGGCCATCCTCCGGCATAGCTGAGGCCTCGCCGCGAGGCGGGCGTCCGTGAGCAGCCCGCTCCCGGCGGATCCAGTCGATGGCGGCGTGATACACGCTGCTCGCGAGGAACGCGCCGATCCGTTCAACGTCGCGGACCTTGGGCGGGCGTTCCAGCCAGCGACCGAGTAGGTCGGCGACCACGTCTTCGGCGGATCCCGGATCGTTGACGTACCGCCGGGCGAAGGACACCATTTTTGCACCGTGCCGCTGGTACACGAGCGCCAGTGCGTGGATTTCCCCCTCGCCAAGCGCACGGAGGAGCTCGTCGTCGCCGGGTTCGCTCGCTGACGGCACCAACAGCCTCTTCCTATAGACGCCCACACCTGACAGACCCCCCGATGTCAGCGACGCGCGTCTTGGTGGATGACAGGAGGTAAGGATGAACCAACTCGCCGACAAGCGTGCGATCGTCGTTGGCGCCAGCCGCGGACTCGGGAGAGGTGTGGCCGAGGCATTCCTGGGCGAGGGCGCATCGGTTGTGGCCGTGGCGCGCGACACCGGTCCACTGTCGGAGCTCGCCGCCGGCCACAAGCAGTTGCAACTCGAAGCCGGAGATGCAACTGATCCCGCGGTAGCCGACCAGCTGCTTCGCCAGTACCGTCCGGATATCGTTGCGCTGGTTGCCGGCGCGGCGCCATCGTTGCGCCCACTTCACCAACAGACCTGGGAGTCGTTCTCCACGAACTGGAACACCGATGTACGGATGACGTTCCACTGGCTGCGTCAGGCCCTGCTGCTCCCACTACGCCCGGGAAGTCGGGTCATTGTGATGAGCAGCGGCGCCGCGATCATGGGGTCGCCGCTGAGCGGCGGATATGCCGGGGCCAAAGCAACCCAGCGCTTCATGGCGGATTACGCGGCCCAGGAAGCGCGGCGCGCCGACCTGCAGATCACGGTCAGCGCTGTGCTGCCGAGACTGACGCCGCTCACCGACCTCGGGCGAGCCGCGACCGTGGCCTATGCGGCCCGGATGGGTATCAGCGAAGACGAATACCTTCGACAAATGGGCAAGCCTGTGACGCCGGAAATCGCCGGGCAGGCCTTTGTGAGCCTCGCCACCGGTCGGCAGGTCGAGGGAGCCTACATGCTGACGGCCGACGGCCTCAAGCCGCTACCCGGCGCGGCGCCGGCCGAGCGGCAGACACCGGTCCCGGCAATCAAGGAGGAACGATGAAATACGTCCTGCTGGTATACGGACCGATGGCGGAGAACGAAGCCGAACGCGCCGCGGGCATGGCTGAGATGGCCGACTGGTACGGGAGGTTGGGTCCGGCGCTGGTGGATCCCGGGAGTCCCTTCACCGGCGCTGTCAAGACCGTCAGCCAGAACGGAGTCAAAGACGGCGCCATCGGGTCGCAGGCCACCGGCTTCAACATTGTGGAGGCAGCGTCGCTATCTGCCGCAACCGAAATCGCGAAAGGGTGTCCGCTGCTGAAGGCCGGAAGACAGATCGTGGTCTACGAGGCGTTCAGCGCGATGTGACCGTCTGATCATTCGGCTTCGTACAATCCGACGATGAGTCCCCTCCAGGGATCGACGCTGGGCGTGATCGGCGCCGGGGTGATGGCCGAGGCCATCATCGCCGGCGTCCTGGAGCGCAAGCTGGTAGCCCCCGGGTTCGTCGTCGCCAGTCACCCACGGGCCGACCGCCGCCACGCGCTGGGCGAAAAGTACGGGATCCACGTCACGGCCGACAACGCCGAGGCGGCCCGGCGCGGCGACGCGGTGGTGCTGGGGATCATGCCCCAGGTGATGCCCGGGGTCCTTGCCGAAATTCGTGAAAGCCTCGCGCCGGAGAAGCTGGTGATCTCGATCATCGCCGGAGCGACCACGCAGACGCTGCGCAAGGGTCTCGATCACGCGCCACTGGTTCGGGTGATGCCGAACACACCCGCGCAGATCGGGGAAGGCGTCAACATCTGGTACGCGACACCGGAGACGACGGTCGCCCATCGCGAACAGGCTCAGGCACTGCTCGGCGCGCTCGGCCACGAGCTCCAGGTAGCAGACGAACGCTTCGTCGCGATGGCGACGGCGGTCAGCGGCACCGGGCCGACCTATGTGTTCCTCGTGATGGAGGCACTGATCGATAGCGCGGTGCACCTCGGATTTCCGCGCCATCTCGCGCACGACCTCGTCCTCGAAACCATCAAGGGATCGGTCGCCTTCGCCGAACGGACCCAGAAACATCCGGCGCAGTTGCGCGACATGGTGACGTCGCCCGGCGGCACATCGGCGGCGGCATTGCACGAGCTGGAGCGGGGACGGCTGCGAACGGTTCTAGCCGACGCCGTCTGGGCCGCCTATCGCCGCACGATGTCACTGTCTGACAGCCTCAGCGCCGGAAAAGATCCCGAGCCGATGCCGCCTCGCAGCGATTCCTAAGAAGCGGCGTGATGGATCAGACCCAGGTCGGATCGTCAGACTCCTTGACCCAGCCGTCCGAGCCAAAGACCAGGAAGCGCTGAAAGGACTTCAAGAGCCAGCGGTCGTGCGTGACCGCGAGGATGGTCCCCTCGTACTGCCAGAGCGCGTACTCGAGCGCATCCGCCGAGGCGACGTCGAGGTTGTCGGTCGGCTCGTCCAGCACCAGCATGGTCGATCCGCGGACCTCGAGCACGAGGATCTGCAAGCGCGCCTGCTGGCCGCCCGAGAGTTTCTCGAACGGGACGTCGGCGGCGCCATCGAGCTCGTAGCGGCGCAGCGTCCCCATGGCGGCGGTGCGGTCGAGCCCCTCGCGGCTGAGGACGGCGAGCGGCGCGGCGCGCGCGAGGTGCGGCGAGTCGTGGAGCTGCGAGAAATATCCGACATTGACGCGCGCGCCCAGCATCCAGTCGCCGGTGTGATCGACGGGGTGCCCCGCGAGCAGCCGGACGAAGTGGCTCTTCCCGGTTCCGTTCTTGCCAATTACGCCGACGCGCTGACCGAAGAGGACCTCGGTGCTGAAGGGTTTCGTGAGGCCCGGGAACGCAAGCTGCGTGACACGCAGCGCGATGGTGCCCGTGCGACCTCCGCCTAACCGAATCGTGACTTTCTGCTCACGAGGCCGCTCGACGAGCTCCGCTTTCTCGTCGAAGAGCCGAAGCCGGCTCTGGGCCGCTCGGACTTTCGGGCCCCACGCATCAGACGATTGCGCGCGGCGCCGGTATTCCTTGAGGGTGGCGATCAACGCCGAGCGCTGCTCCTGGTAGCGGCGGTGATCCTCCTCGAGGCCGGCGATTCGTGCGCGCCGAGCCTCCTCGTAGCTCGCGAACGATGCCGGATGGGTCCAGCTGCCGTGTGCCTCGAGGGTCACGATTTGCGTCGAGGTGTTCCCAAGAAATTCGCGGTCATGACTGATGTACACGAAGGTCTTGCGGCTGGCCGACATCGTGGCCTCGAGCCATTCCTTGCCGACGACGTCGAGGAAGTTATCGGGCTCGTCCAGGAGCAGAAGCTCCGCGTCCGAGCGAAATAGCGCCTCGAGCAGGATGCGTTTCAACTCGCCGCCGGAGAAGGTGTTCGCCACGCGCGTCCCGATCGCGTCGAACGGCTCGCCGGTGGCCGCCATGCAGGCGGCGCTCCAGGCCACCTCGAGGTCGTACCCACCAAGCTGGCCCCACTGATGGACGGCGTTGGCGTAGGCGATGCCGGCTACTTGGGTCGCGCTGGTCTGCATGGTGCGCTCGGCCTCCACCAGCGCGGCGCCGGCACGCGTCAGCGCCACGGGGGCCTGGGCGATGAGCAGCTCGCGAAGTGTCGCGGGTGACCTTGGGTCGTGGATGAGCTGCGGCATCCGGGCCAGCCGTCCGATCACGCGGATCAGGCCCTTGTGTCCTTCGTCCGGGTCGGCGATCAGCCGCAGCAGCGTCGTCTTGCCCACGCCGTTGGCGCCGACGAGGGCCAGGCGCTCGCCATCAGGCACTTTAAAAGAGACCTTGTCGAATAGAGTCCGGCCCCCGGGAAACGCGTAGCCAACCTCGACTAGTTCGATGAAACCCACGCGCCTAGGGTACGGGGCTGCCCCTTGAGTCTGGTACGCTCCGTGCGTCTAGGTCGAGTCGGCGCGTTCAGCAAGGAGCAGGGTGTGGTAGGAGAGGACGTAATTCCCCAGATCGATGCGGCGATCACCGGCCGGCGCCTGCTTCAGCATCCTTTCTATCAGCGCTGGCTCGCCGGCGACCTGACGCTCGACGACCTTCGGTCGTACGCGGGTCAGTATTACAAATTCGAGGCCGCCTTTCCCGGCTACCTCACGAAAGTGCTGGCGAAGCTCGACACGGCGGCCGACCGCAAGGTGCTGCTGCAGAACCTGGTGGACGAGGAAGCCGGGACCGAATCCCACCTCGAGATGTTCACCCGCTTCGGCAAAGCGCTCGGGCTCACCCGCGACCAGCTCGAGAGCGCCCCGGCGAAGGAATCGACCCGCGCGCTGCTCGATACCTTTGCGGTCGCGACCGCCGATGGATCGCCGGCCGAGGGCCTGGTCACGCTCTACGCCTATGAGTCGCAGGCGGCCGAGGTCGCCGCCAGCAAGACCGAGTCGCTGATAAGCCGCTACGGGCTCACGCCAGGCGACGGGACCGACTTCTGGTCGGTGCACGCGCAGGCCGACGAGCTGCACAGCGCCTGGGAGCGTGAGCTCCTGGAGCGACTGATCCAGGATCCCGAGCCGGTCGTCGCCGCGGCCGGGCGCGCCAGCAATGCGCTCTGGGGATTCCTCGACGGCTGCTCGAAGGTCGCCTAGACGGCTCGGTCGCGCCGCGGCGTCGCGGTCGCCATCGGCCTGGCGCTGATCTTAACCGCGGGCCTGCTCGGCGTCGCAACCTATTACTGGGTGCAGATTCCCTTCCTGAAGCTCACCCTTCAGGCCGGGCAATGCAAGTGGGGGCCGCCCCTCGCGGGCGTGTACCTATCAGGCCGGCTGCGGCTGCTCGACCGCTGCCGAACCGTCAGCGGCACGGTGGACTGCACCAAGGTGGAGCCCGACGGCGACATCCATGTCCGCCTTCGGTTGGATCCGCAGTACGTGGGGCTACTCAAGCCCTCGAACGAGCTCCAGACATGTACTGGACACCCCGGTCCGCACCTGGTGGTGGAGATCATTCCCCAACATCCCGAGGGCATTCTGTTCCGCACCAACAACGCCGACGCCGGTGGCTTCAATGACCCGCCGACGCCCACGTCGGGAGAACAGATCACGGTGACCGGACCGTACGTCATCGATACCAACAGCCTGCATCGCATCCTGTACCAGGGCCGAGCCGCCGAAAACTGGGCCGAGATCCATCCGGTGTGGGGGATAAGGGTGGATAAACCGGCCGCTCCGGGCGTGCCAAATCAATTCGGTCCAGAGTTTGGAGAGTCTGGCTGAGCAGGCCCATCCCGCCATGGCTTCGTCCGTAGTTGCGCTACTCCGCAATACGTAGTACTATGCCGTCCAATGAGCCAGGCGGAAGTCGATACCACCCAACTTCTGAAGGGCGTGCTCGACCTGGCCGTGCTCGCCGTGCTGGCCGACGCGGATAGCTACGGCTACGACGTCGTTCGGCGGCTCCGCGAAACCGGCCTCGACCACGTCGGCGATGCGTCCGTCTACGGAACATTGCGGCGCCTCTACCAGGCCGGGGCACTAAATTCGTACGTCGTGCCCTCCGATGAGGGGCCGCATCGCAAGTACTACGGCCTCAACAATCGGGGCCGGAAGGCCCTCGACCAATCTGCACAAACGTGGGCATCCCTGAGCAAGGCGCTCAACCATCTGCTGAACGGGAGGAGCAACAGTCATGGCAAGTAACGACCAGGCAAGCGACGTCGCAACCTACGCCGCAACTGTCCGCGCTCAGTTGGCCGATCTGCCCGCAATGGAGCGCGACGTGCTGCTCGAAGACCTCGAGCAACACCTTGCCGAGGTTGCCGCAGAAGGCGAGGGCTCGCTGGTCGACCGGCTCGGTCCCCCCGAGGACTATGCGGTGGAACTGCGCGCAGCCTACCGGGCGGGGCGTCAGACCACACAGACCACTCAGACCACTCAGAGGACTCAGACGAACGGTGTGTATCTCGCCGAAAGCGTGCGAGCGGCTGCTCATCGAGTCATCGACTCCGATTGGGCCCGGCAGGTTGTGGCGTTTCTCCCGGAGTTGCGACCGGCATGGTGGGTCCTTCGTGGGTACCTGGCGGCGCTAATCCTGACGGCAGCCTTTAGCCGGGATCATCCCCTGGGACCGATTCCGAATCCCGCGACGAAACGAGGGCTCGCCGAAATCCTGGCGGCCGGGGTTGCGATCTGGCTCTCAGTTCGTATCGGGCGCCGTAGCCGCAAGCTTCCACAGGGGGCTCGGGTCCTGGCGATCTCGGCCAATGTCTTGATCGCCTTCGTCGCCCTTGCGGTGCTTGGAAACATGCACACCTTTGCCTATTCCGAACTCATCGGCACGGCGACGCCTGAACAGGCGCCGTTCAACGCCGCGTACGCGGCCGGTCCGCTCACGAATATCTATCCCTACTCGCAGGATGGGAAGCCGTTGACGAACGTACTCCTCTACGATCAGGACGGCCGACCCATCACAGTCGAGCAGTCAGAAGCCCAGACGATCTACCCCACCGGGGCCGATGGTAAGGCGATCACCAACGCCTACCCGCTGACGCAACGGCACATGAATGGCGATCCCGCGGTCGCGCCGCGCGTCGCCTTCCCGCCATGGCCCACACTGAGCCCAACTGCGAGTCCGACGGCGATCCCGAGCCCGAGTCCGAGTCCGACTCGCTAGGCCGGGGGCCGGGTAATTGCGCCCTCGCTTGCCGACGAGACCAGGGCGGCGTACTTCGCGAACACGCCGGTCGTGTAACTCGGGGCAGGTGGCTTCCAGTCCTTCAGCCGTTGGCTGATCTCGGCCTCGGGTAACTCGACATTGAGCTGGCGCTTGCTGACATCGACGACCACGATGTCGCCATCGCGCAGCGCGGCGATCGGGCCGCCCCGGGCCGCCTCCGGTGCGATGTGGCCGACCATGAGTCCGTGGGTCGCGCCTGAAAACCGGCCGTCGGTGATCAGCGCCACGGCATCGCCGAGGCCTTCGCCGACGAGCGCGCCGGTCACGCCCAGCATTTCGCGCATCCCCGGGCCACCGACCGGGCCCTCGTACCGGATCACCACCACGTCGCCGACCTTGATCTGACGCTCGCGAACCGCGGCAAACGCCGCCTCTTCGCTGTCGAAGACACGCGCCGGGCCCCGATGCATCAGACGCTCGTGACCGGCGAGTTTCACCACGCACCCCTCGGGCGCGAGATTCCCTCGGAGAATCGCCAGGCCGCCCGTCGCCTTGAGCGGCTTTGCGAGCGGCGTCACCACCTTCTGCTCGGGCGTTTCCACGGCGGCCGCGGCGACCTGCCCTAACGTCCGGCCATCGACGGTGCGAGCGTCGCTATTGATCAGCCGGCCCTCGGCCAATCGCTGCGCGACCAGGGCAATCCCACCCGCATCGTGCAGGTCTTTCGCCACGTAGGCGCCACCCGGCTTGAGGCTCGCGACGACCGGGGTGCGGCCGGCGACGCGGTCGAAGTCATCGATTGTCAGGGGCACACCGGCCTCGCGGGCAATCGCGAGCAGATGGAGCACGCCGTTGGTCGACCCACCGCTGGCGGCGACGGAAGCGATCGCGTTCTCGAGCGCAGCCTTGGTTACGATCTGGCGCGGTCGGATGTCCTTCGCCACCAGATCCATCACCAGCCGGCCGGCTCGTTCGGCGACCTCATCCTTGTGTGGGTCGAGCGCGGGAACGTCATTTGCTCCCGCCGGACTGATCCCCAGGAATTCCAACGCCATCGACATCGTGTTCGCGGTGAACTGTCCACCGCAGGCGCCGGCGCCGGGGCAGGCGCTGTCTTCGATCTCAAGCAGTTCGTCCTGGCTCATCTTGCCGGCGGAAACCGCGCCGACCGCTTCGAAAACCTCCATCAACGTAATGTCTCGGCCTTTATGCCGGCCGGCGGCGATGGTGCCGCTGTAGATAGCCAAGCCGGGGATGTTGATCCGCACCAGGGCCATGACGGCGGCGGGGATCGTCTTGTCGCATCCCGTGATCAAGACCAGGCCGTCGAGGAGATGGCCTCGGGCCACCAGCTCGATCGAGTCGGCGATCACCTCGCGGCTCACGAGCGAGGCTTTCATGCCCTCGGTGCCCATCGATACACCATCGGAGACGGCGATGGTGTTGAATTCCATCGGCGTGCCACCGGCGGCGCGGATCCCCGCCTTCACTTTTTCGGCGAGCCGGCGGTGATTGAAATTGCAGGGCATGGTTTCGATCCAGCTGTGCCCGACACCGATGAGCGGCTTGGCCAGGTCCTCGCGGGTGAAGCCGATGGCGTGCAACATCGACCGCGCCGGCGCACGGTCGTCGCCCTCTGTTAATCGCGCGCTCTGCCGCTTCAGCGGCGATGCGCCGTTGGGATCCGGCACGTACACCCTCCTTCGAAGCCCCGATTCTACCGGCCGAACCGCTACGATGCGACGACGGCCCCCACCCTGCCCTCCCCCGCAGGCGGGGGAGGGAATCAGAGGAGGATAGGAGCCAGATGAGCGCCAGCACGACCGAGGCCACCCTCGTTGAGGCTGGACTTCGGGCCGAAATCCGGTTGCTCGGGCAACTGCTCGGCGAGACGCTACGCGAGCACGAGGGCCTGCCACTCTACGAGCTGGAAGAGTCGATCCGGCTGCGCACCAAGGCGTTGCGCCAGCAGCACGATGCCGCCGACGAGGCGGCGCTCGTGGCTGAGCTCGATCGGATCCCGTTGGAGGACGCGGCGCGCCTGGTCCGGGCTTTTGCCACCTATTTTCAGCTGGTCAACCTGGCCGAGCTGGAACGCCAGGCGCGATCGGTCCAGGAGAGCGGCGACGAGCGGGGAGAGTTCGATCGGTTGCTGGCCGCCTGTGTCGCGCAGCATGTCCCAGCCGAGCGCGTCGCCCGGACGCTCGAGCAACTCGAAGTCCGCCCGGTACTGACGGCGCATCCTACCGAGGCCGTCCGACGCAGCATTCTCGACCACCAGGATCGTATCGGCGAGGAGCTGGCGCGACTGCGCGCGCCGCTGTCTACCCAAGAGCGCAACCGCGTCCGGGAACGGGTTGCGACCCAGGTTGAAATCCTATGGCACACCGACGAGGTGCGATCGGTTCGGCCGCGCGTTCTGGACGAAGTCGGGAATGCGCTCTTCTACCTGGAGCGCACCTTCTTCGACGCCATACCCGAGGTGCACGAGCAGCTGGTGGAGGCGCTGACGGCGCATTACCCGGGCATTGGCGCGCCGCTGGATCCACCGATTCGCCTCGGCTCCTGGGTCGGCAGCGACCAGGATGGCAACCCGAACGCCAACGCTGAGATGTTGACTGAGACGCTGCGCCTGCAGCGCCGGACGTTGTTAATCCGCTATCGGGAACGGGTCCGCGAGCTGGCGCGAGACCTGAGTCAATCGACCCGCCTGACGCAAGTCAGCGAGGAGCTGACCGTCTCGATCGCGCGCGATGAACGTGAGCTCGAGGCCTATGCCGACACGCTTTCCCCCGGCACGCATGACGAACCCTACCGGCGAAAGCTCTCGTTCATCTGGCGCCGGCTAGGTGCGACCTTGGAGGGGGAACCCGGGGCGTACGCGTCCGTTGACGACATGGTGGCGGACCTCGACCTGCTCGACGCCAGCCTTCGCCAAAACGCCGGCACCGCCGTTGCCCAGGGGGATCTATTGCGGTTGCGCCGGCAGGTGCGCGTTTTCGGATTCATCGGCGCACACCTCGACGTCCGCCAGCATCGCGCGGTGGTGCGCGCCGCCGCCCTCGAGGTGGTGAACCGGCTCGGCGCGGCTGCGGATCGGCGTCGGAGCGCGACCCTCAATCCACCGCCGATCTCGCTCGATGCGAGCCGCTGGTCGCCCGCAACCGGCAATCTGCTCGCGACGTTGTCGGCGATGGCGGCGGCGCAAAAGGCCGCACCCGGCTCAGCCCAGACCTTCATCCTGAGCATGACCGAAAACGGCGACGACATCCTGCAAACCCTGTTCCTCGCCGGCCTCGCCGGGCTCCACAACCTGACCACCGACCCACCCCGAAGCGACGTCGACATCGTGCCGCTGTTCGAGACCTCCGAGGCGCTGGAGCGCGCGCCCGCGATCATCGAGAGCCTGTTGAGCGACCCTGCGTATGCCCGCCAGCTCGACGGCCGCGGGGGAATCCAGGAGGTGATGCTCGGCTACTCAGACAGCAACAAAGAGGTCGGCTACCTTTCCGCGGCCTGGGCACTCGACCGCGCGCACGAAGCCATCGCCACGGTCGTCGCCCGACATGGGCGGCGGCTACGGATCTTTCATGGCCGCGGTGGAACGGTCGGCCGCGGTGGCGGACCTACCCACGAGGCGATTCTTGCCCAACCGGCGGGCGCGCCCGAGCCAATGATCAAGATCACCGAACAGGGCGAGGTGATCCACCGAAAGTACGCGCGCCCAGAAACAGCCCGCCACAACCTGGAGCTGGTGCTGGGCGCGATGCTGGAGCATGTCTTGATGCCCGCCGAGGTCCGCGAGCCGCATGCAGCATGGCGTGCGGCGATGGACGCGATGTCGGAGGCGAGCCGAAAGCGGTATCGCGCGCTGGTCTATGAAGATCCCGGCTTCCAGGCCTACTTCCAGCAGGCGACGCCCATCGAGGAGATCGCCCAGCTCAATACCGGCTCGCGACCGGTGAGTCGTGGCGGCACGTTCGCAGTCGAAGATTTGCGCGCCATCCCGTGGGTCTTCGCCTGGATGCAGAACCGTCACCTGCTGCCGGCCTGGTACGGCACCGGCTCGGCCTTTGCGGACTTCGCGCAGCGACCCGGTGGCCTTGAATGCCTGCGCGACATGTACCAGCACTGGCTGTTCTTCCGATCGCTGGTGGACAACCTTCAGATGGTGATCGCCAAGGCGGACATGCGGATCGCGCGGCAGTACGCGACCCTCGTCAGTGATGCGCGGGAGCGCGACCGCCTCTATTCGATCATCGAGACCGAGTTCCAGCGGGCTCACGACGCAGTGCTCCAGATCACCGGGCAGGAAGCCGTGCTCGAGCGGCAGCCCCAACTCCTGGCGAGCCTGCGGCTCAGGGATCCGTACATCGACCCGATGAGCTATTTCCAGGTCCGTCTGCTTCGCGAGCTACGGCGCCTCCCGGCAGGCGATCCCCGCCGTGCGGCGCACCTTCAGGCGGTGCTGCGGACCATCAACGGCATCGCGGCCGGGCTTCAGAACACCGGTTAGCTGTGGGTCCCACCGACGTCGTTGACATGGGCGATAGGACAGCGATGACCGCTGTCAGCTGAGGTCGGCACACCCTCGAGCGTGCTCGACGGGCCGGTCAGCTAAGTTCGAATCGGTGCTTGCTCAGCCGGCGTGAACGCCTCTCCGGTCTCTGTTCAGCACCGTCAGGCACGGGCTCGACGTCAACCGGGCGAACCGGCCCGCCTGCGGCGCGCCCGAGGGCGTGCCTCACCGCAGCCAGCGGTACTCGCGGTGCGGAACCCCGTAAATCTACGGTTCGGCCGGCGAGCGTCGCTTGCGGCTGCGGCGTTTCGGCGGAGCGGAGGGCGGAAGCGCGCGGGTATACGTGCCCAGCACTTGCAGGAAGGTGGTGGCGCGGCGCGCTGCACGGAGCGAGGCTGCGACCGGCTTTTCCGACCGGCCGCCGTCGAGATCCAGGTAGAAGAGGTATTCCCAGGGTGGGTCGCGCCGCGGCCGCGACTCCAGCTTGGTCAGGTTGACGCCGAACTCCTCGAAGCACTTAAGCAAACGAAAGAGGGCGCCTGGCTCGTTGTCGACGGCGCAGACGAGCGAGGTCTTCTTGCCGTAACGCGGTCGCTTGATGGCCGGTGGCTTGGGGCGGCGGGGTCCGCGCCGGGTGATCAAGAAGAAGCGAGTGATGTTCTCCTGCACCGTCTGGATGCGCTCGGCCACGATTTCCAGGTCGTAGAGCTCGGCCGCGCGGCGTCCAGCGATCGCCGCTTGGTCGTGACGCCTCTCTTGCTGGATCTGCTTCGCCGCTCCCGCGGTGTCATACGCGGGGACGGGCTCCAGGTGTTCGCGGACGATGAACGCCTCGCACTGCGCCAGTGCCTGTGGGTGTGACAGGACCCGCTTGAGCCGGTCACGATGGGTGCCGGGAACCGCCAGCAAGCAGTGGTCAACCTGCAGCGCGACCTCGGCAACCACCAGCGCTCGATACTCGAGCAAGAGGTCGTAAGTCTCGAGCACGCTGCCCCCCTGCGAGTTCTCGACCGGGACCAGCGCGAAGTCGACCGACTGGTCGGCGACCCGGTGAAAGGCATGCCGCAGCGTGCGAAAGGCCTCTGCGGTCGCTAGGGGGAAGGTGGCGTGAAGCGCCTCTTCGGAGTAGGCGCCCGGTTCCCCCTGGTAGCCGATGGTGAGCTCGCGTGCGATGGTCGAACTCTATCGAACGGATGCCCCCACCCTGCCCTCCCCCGGAGGGGGAGGGAGTTAATCGAGGGCTTTGAGCCGCGGCCAGACCTGCTCGAGCGGGACCAGCGGGCTACGACAGATCCAGATGGACTTCCCGTACTCCTCGTTGCGTAGTCCGTAGGAGTTCGTGATGGTGGTGGCCTGCTGGATATCGCCGAAGAACGTGGCCAGGTACTGCCGCGAGTAGCCGACGATGACGACGGTCGACGGCGTCATGTGCGCCGGCGCCCAGTAATAGTAAGTAAGGTGTGCCGACACCACCGGTGGCAGGCCACGCCCGTAAAAGTCGAGCGCGCCGGCCTCGCCGTAGTTGCTCGCCAGGATCATGACCGAGTCCCGATCGGCCAAGGGTAGCTGCTGGTAGACAGTCGTCACCTGCTGGACCAGGTCGGGCCAGCCGTACATGTCGGCGAAGTCCTTTCGCGCTTTCCAGACCCATGAATCAGCCATCGCCTTGGCCGGCAGGATCGGCAGCCCGATCGGGAGGAGCACGAGCGTGGTCGCGATGGCAACGCCCACCGCAACTCGGCGGATCCACGGCTGGCGCACCGCGTCGACGAACCAGACGCAGCCGGCCGCGTAGGCCAGCGGATAGATCGGCGCCGGATAGTAGGCCTTGCCACCCACGAGAAAGAAGAAGAGCTCGACCGCCACGATCGTGACCGCCGCGGCGCGAAATTGTTCACGACGCCACA
>VBHO01000001.1 GCA_005882045.1 Chloroflexota bacterium
CCACCCGCCGGGATCTGAGCCCAGCGAGCCCTGGCCATTGCGAGAAGCCTCCTCAACGCGCCCTGGATGCCGTGCGGCGCGGCAAGCATGGCAATCACGAGGATGGCGCCGTAAATTGCCAGCGGCAGGTTATTGGCGACCGAGCTCGGAACGTTCAACGTGCTCGCCATGCCGCTGGTCAGCGCCGGAACGAAGACCAGCACGAGTGAGCCCCACACGGCGCCGGCAAGGCTGCCCAATCCGCCGATGACGATGGCGGTGACCAGCTGGAGGGAAAGGCCCAGGCCGAACCCGGCTGGCGCCGTGACCCCCGACCAGTAGCCGAAGAGGGCCCCTGCCAGCCCCGCACACGACGCGCTGATCACGAAAGCCAGCACCTGCGTACGCGCGACATCGATGCCGGCGAGCGCCGCGGCGGCTTCATTGTCGCGCACGGCGATGAAGGTGCGGCCAACCGAGCTGTGGAGCAGATTGGCCAGCAACACCATCGTCACGACGGCGGCGGCGAGCGCGATCCAGGCCAGCCAGCGCTCCGGCGGAAAGTCGGCGCCCAACCAGGCAGGGGGCGCCGACGGCGCGACCGCCAGACCTGATTCGCCGCCGAAGACACTCTTGTAGCGGGTCGCCAGCTGCGGGAGAGCTACCGCCAGCGTGAGCGTTGCGCCGGCCAGGTAGGGACCCCGCAAACGGGCCGCGGCGTAGCCGAAAACGATGCCAATGATTCCCGTGGTCAGCACCGCGGCCAGCAGCACCACGACGACGGGCAACTCGTGATCCTTGAGCAGCAACGAGGCGGTGTACGCGCCGACTGCCATCAAGGCTCCGTGGCCGAGCGACAGCTGTCCGTTCAGCCCGGTCAGCAAGGTGAGTCCGGCCGCGGCGACCGCGAAGATGGCGACCGCGGTGAGGTTGTAGTCGTCGTAGGCGCCGATCTGGGCGCTGATCGCCACGAGCAGCACGGCCGCGCCCAGCGCAAGTAGCAGGTGGCGATTAAGGGTTGGGCGGTCGAGACGGCTGAAGCGCAAATTGGCAGTCGCCATCTCAAACTTCTCGAAGCCGCTGCAGCGAGAACAGGCCCCGGGGCCTGACCATCAGCACGGCGATGAGGATGACCAGCGCGCCGACGGTTTCGAGGTCGGAGCCAAAGTAGCCGCCGACATAACTCAGGGCAAATCCCATCAGAAGACCGCCGATGACCGCCCCCATCGCGCTGTCGAGACCGCCGAGCACCGCCCCCGTGAAGCCGTAAACCAGCACCTGGTCCATGAAGGTGGGATAGAGCAGGAACGTTGGCGCAATCAGCACCCCGGCCAGCGCTCCTACCATCGAGGCGAGCGCCCATCCCAGGGTGAGCATGCGGCCGACCCGGATCCCGAGAAGTCGGGAGACTTCAGGATTGAACGCCGAGGCGCGCATTCGCAGACCGAGGTTGGTTTTTTGAAAGAGCACAAGGAGAAGGATCATGACGGCCACGACGCTGCCAAGGGTGAAGGCATCGAACGGCGAGAAGGCGACCTGCGAGCCGCCCAGGTGCAGGCCGACAATCGAAAAGGCCGGCGGGAATGACCTGATCTGGCCACCGAAGGCCATCGGAGCGATCGCTTCGAAAAAGAGCAGCAACCCGAGCGTCAGGATGACGACATTGAGCGGAGGCGCGGACTCGACGGGACGAACGATCACGCGCTCGACGATCGCACCCAGCAAAAGTCCGCTCAGCAGGGCGATGACGAAGCCCAGCCAGTAGGGCGCGCCGTGGTCGATGGCGAAGAGCGCCAGGTAGGTGGTGAACATGGCCATCGCTCCCTGCGCGAAGTTGATGACCTTGGTGGCGCGCCAGATCAGCACCAGGGCGAGCGCCATCGCGGCGTAGATCGCGCCCTGGGTCAGGCCGTTCAGGGTCAGGACGAAAAAGCGGCTCATGACCTAGAAACCCAGATACGCGTGGCGAAGTCCCTCCTCGGTCAAAAGCTGGTGGGCTGCACCCTGGGCCACCACCTTCCCCAGGTGGAGCACCATCGCCTGGTCGGCCACCGACAGGGCGCTCTTCGCGTTCTGCTCGATCAGCAGAACCGTCAGTCCGCGCTCTAAGACCAGCGTCTTGATCCGAGCCATGATCTGGACCAGCACCAGCCGGGCCAGCCCGAGCGACGGTTCGTCGAGGAGGAGCACCTGCGAGCGGGCAACCAGCGCGCGGCCGATGGTCAGCATCTGCCGTTCGCCCCCTGAGAGGCTGAACGCCGCCAGGTGTCGCCGGGATGCCAGCGGAGGAAACAGTTCGTAGGCCTCGGCAAGCGCCCGGCGCTGGCCGTTCGGATCCCGTCGCCAGAGACCCCCGAGCCGGAGGTTTTCGTCCACCGTCAACTCCGCGAGCACGGCCTGGCCCTGGGGGACGTGAGCGACCCCCAATCGGGCGATCTCCTCGGGGGCCAAGCGCGTAATGTCGCGACCATCGAGGCGCACCGATCCACTCCGCGGTCGCACCAGCCCCGAGATGGTGCGGACGAGGGTCGTCTTGCCGGCCCCGTTGGCGCCGAGGACCGTGGTGATCGACGAGTCGGCGACCGTCAGGGACACGCCGTGCAGCGCCATCACGGGACCGTATGCGACGGTGAGGTCGACGACCTCAAGCACCGGACGACGCCTCCGGCGTGACATCCTCACCGAGGTAAGCCGTCGCCACCTGGGGATTGTTCTGGATCTCCTTCGGTGTCCCGGAGGCGATCACGCGCCCCAGGTTCAGCACCGTGACGCGGTCATCGACCACGGCGACGCTCATCCGGCTGCGGAGCTGTTTGATCAGTCCGGCGAGCTCGTCGATATCTCGGGCAGAGAGTCCACTGGCCGGCTCATCCAGCAGCAGCAGCGACGGCGCCGCCATGAGGGCCCGAGCAATGATGACCCGTTTTTGCACGCCGTAGGGAAGTGTTCCCGGGTACGCACCCGCGTAGCTCGCGATGCCGAGCCGGTCGAGGATCTCGCGGGCCTTTGCGGCCAGTTCGGACTCGAGGCGATCCGCCTGCGGCAGGGCCAGCACCGACGAAAGCAAGCCGGGACGCCGAGTCGACCCGGCGACGACATTCTCCATGACCGTCAGGCCCGGCCACAGTCCGAGGCCCTGCAGCGTCCGGGCAATGCCCAATCGCGCCAGGCGGTGGGGTGCCGTACCGAGCAGCGGGTCACCACGGTAATCGATCCGGCCGGCGTGTGGACGGACGAACCCGCAGACGGCGTTGAAGAGTGTCGTCTTCCCGGCCCCATTGGGCCCGATGATGCCGACGACCTCACCGGGCTCGATGCGCATCGACACGTCGTCGAGGGCGACGACGCCACCGTAGCGCACCACCAGGCCGGCAACCTCCAGGGTCGGGGCGCCTCGCTCGGTCACGTCCAGCCCCGCAGGAGCACGACCGCCGCTTGCGCGTAATCGTCGGCGAGCCGCTCCAGGTCGGCTCGATCGCGCGGCTTGAACCACAGCGCCTGGCCATTCGCCATATCGAGAATCGCCATCGCCGCGAGCCGCGGCTGCCGGGGATGGAACACGCCCTGGCGGCGTCCCTCCTCGATGACCGCGGCGACGGCGTCACGGTACTCGCGACGCAGCGCATTGACGCGCGCCCGCAGCCTCGGCGGCAGGCTCCGCCGCTCGCGGATGTTGACCAGGACTTCGCCATTGCGTCGCTGGCTGAACAGGACGTGCTCGCGGATCGTGCGGCGGATCGCCTCCTCGGGCGTTCCGGAGGAGAGCTTCGGCAGCACCTGGGCGTTGAAGTCCCGCTGCATCTCGAAGCAGATCGTGAACAAGATGTCCTGCTTCCCGGGAAAGTGGTGGTAGAGGGATGAGGGGCGGATTGCCAGCTCGGCCGCGAGGTCGCGAATGCTGGCAGCCTCGTATCCCCGCTCGGTGAAGAGGCGCGTCGCCGTTTCCAGCACCTGCCCGACCCGGACGCGATTGACCGCCGGGTCTTTGCGCTCGAGGTTCTCCACGAGTTTCCCTTCTGTCAGATAATAACGGCAGCGGCGACCGAACGATCGTTAGGCAAAATTAGAAGGGACGGGACGATGGACTTCGGGCTGGACAACGAGCAGCGCATGATCCTGGCGACGGTCCGCGAGTTCGTGACTCGAGAGTTGTTGCCCTTGGAGGCGCCGGCACAGCGAGCCGAACTCGACGGCCGGACCTTGCTCGAGCCCGCCGACGTCCGCCGCCTTCAGCAAAAGGCGAGAGCGGCTGGGATCTGGGGCCTGTTGACGCCGGAAGAATATGGAGGTGCCAACCTCGGCATGCTGATGACCGCGCTCATCAGCATGGAAACGTCCAGGGCGCTGATCCCCTTCTCCTACGGAGGATACGCGGACAACATTCTTTATATGGGCAACGCCGAGCAAAAACAGCGCTATCTCATCCCCACGATCGAGGGCGATCGAACCAGTTGCTTTGCGCTCACCGAGCCCGACACCGGCTCGGACGCGACCAACATCCAGATGCCGGCCGTCCGGGACGGCCCGTGCTGGGTGCTCAACGGCCGGAAGGTCTTCATCACCAACGGTCTCGAGGCGGACTTCGCGATCGTCTTTGCGGTCACGGACAAGGCCAAGGGTCACCAGGGCGGCGTCACTGCCTTCCTGGTCGACCGCGCGATGGGATGGAGGAGCGATCCCATCCAGACAATGGGCGCGTGGCGGCCGGCGGAGATAACCTTCGACAACGTCCGCGTCCCGGACGAAAACATCCTGGGCGAAGTCGGAAAGGGCTTCCAGCTCGCCATGGCCTGGATTGGCCAGGGACGGATCATCATCCCGGCCCGGGCCGTGGGCCAGGCCCAGCGGCTGCTCGAGATGGCGCTCGAGTATTCGCGCCAGCGGATCGCCTTTGGCAAGCCGATCGCCGAGTACCAGGCGATCCAATGGATGATCGCTGATAGCGCGGTCGAGATCGAGCAGGTGAAGTGGCTCGTGCTGCATGCCGCCTGGAAGGTGGACCAGGGCGGGGACGCTCGGCACGAGGCGTCGATCGCGAAACTGGCGGGCGCCGGCATGATATGGCGGGTCGTCGACCGGGTCATGCAGATCCATGGTGGGATGGGCTACACGAAAGAGATGCCGATCGAGCGCGTCATGCGCGACGTTCGCGTCTACCGGATCTACGAGGGAACGGACGAGATCCAGCGCCGATCGATCGCGCGTAACCTGCTGAAGGGACACGCGAAGCTCGGATCGTGGGGCTGACAATGGTGCGCACGTGATCTTCCGCAGTACCTACCCGGACGTCGCCATTCCGGATATCTCGTTGCCGGCCTTCGTGCTCAACGGCGCCGCGGCGCTCGGGAACAAAAAGGCGCTGATCGATGGGCCGACCGGGCGCACGCTCACGTACGCGGAACTCGCCACGGCCGTCCGCCAGGCCGCCGCCAACCTGGCGCGGCGCGGATTCCGAAAAGGCGACGTCTTCGCGATCTACAGCCCGAACGTGCTCGAATACGCGGTGGCGCTGCACGCGGTCGCCACCCTGGGCGGGATCGCGAGCACGGCGAATCCACTGTCGACCCCGCGGGAGCTCGCCCTGCAGCTCAAGGACGCGGGGGCGACGTTCCTTGTCACCATCCCCGAGCTCCTCGGCCATGCCCTCGAGGCGGCACAAAAATCACCCGTGAAGGAGGTCTTCGTCTTCGGCGAGGCCGCCGGGGCCACGCCCTTCGCGTCGCTGCTCGAAGGCAATGATGCCGTTCCCGCCGTGGCGATCGATCCGCGGAAGGACCTGGTGGCGCTGCCCTACTCGAGTGGGACGACCGGGCTGCCCAAGGGCGTCATGCTCACCCATCGAAACCTCGTGGCGAACATTTTGCAAACCTCCGCGGTCATCCGTGCACCCGAGGGGGAAGTCTCGATCGCGGTGCTGCCCTTCTACCACATCTATGGCTTCACGGTGCTGCTCAATATCAGCCTCTACCAGGGCGTCACCATCGTGACGATGCCGCGCTTCGACCTCGAGCTCTTCCTGCGACTCTTGCAGGACTACAAGGTCACGCGCGCCAACGTCGTCCCACCGATCGTCCTGGCGCTGGCCAATCAACCGCTGGTGGCAAAGTACGATCTGCATTCGTTGTTGTCGATCAATTCGGGAGCAGCGCCGCTCGACGCCAGTGTCGAGCAGGCTTGCGGCGACCGGCTCCACTGCTTCGTGGCCCAGGGATACGGGCTCACCGAAACCAGCCCGGTGGTTTCGACCACACCCGTCGATCCCGCCAGGCGGCGCGGCGGCTCGGCCGGCCTCCTCCTCCCCAACACCGAGTGCCGGGTGATGGATCCCGTCAGCGGCGCCGAGCTGGGAGCGGGAGAGCAAGGGGAGGTGTGGATCCGGGGACCGCAGGTGATGATGGGCTACCTCAACAACCCCGCGGCGACATCGGCCATGCTTGATGCGGACGGCTGGTTGCGCACGGGCGATATCGGATCCGTGGATGCGGACGGTTACCTCTACATCGTCGACCGGCTCAAGGAGCTGATCAAGTACAAGGGTTTCCAGGTCGCGCCCGCCGAGCTCGAGGGTCTGCTCCTCACACACCCGGCGGTCGCCGACGCCGCCGTGATCCCCTGCCCCGATCCCGAGGCCGGCGAAGTTCCCAAGGCGCTGGTCGTGCTCAAGGCGGCCGCGACACCGGACGAGCTGATGACTTTCGTGAACCAGCAGGTGTCGCCCTACAAGAAGATCCGGCAGCTCGAAGTCGTGAATCAGATCCCGAAGAGCCCGTCGGGTAAGATCCTGCGCCGCGTCCTCGTTGAACAGGAGCGGTCGCGGACCTCCGCATGACGCCCGCGCGCACAGACTTTCGGCCCGGCGAGCGGCTCGCCGAGATGCGATCCTGGCGACAGCCCGCGCCGGGGGAGCCGGGTATCTGGAACACGCTCGGCTGGCGGCGGGCGGAGCTGGAGGCGGGGCGCGCCGTCCTCGAGTGGGAGCCGAACACCGATCACGCCTTTCCGGCCGGCGACGGCTGGATCGTCCACGGCGGCATGGTGACCGCGATCCTCGACAGCGCCATGGGCAGCGCGACCTGGAGTCTGCTCGACCGGGACGAGGTCTACCTCACCGCCGACCTGCGGACGGAGTTCTACCGGCCGACACGCCCCGGGCCCATCCGCGCCACCGGCTGGGTCGTGCGCAAGACGCGACGGGTGACCTTCGCCGCATCCGAGCTCCATGACCAGGAGGGCAGCTTGCTGGCCAGCTGTCGCGCCACCAACATCACCATCGATCTGGCAACCGAGCCCGGACGGGCGCGGCGTGGTCCGGCCAACCCGGTCGCCGAGTAGGCCATGCCCGAGACGTCGTTTCCGTTTGGGCCGGCGACCCAGGCCGAGATCTACGTGGCCGACGCGGATGACCTGCCCATCGACCCCGACGAGTGGGAAGCACGCGCCAGGGCGGTCCTCGAGCCCGGCCCCTTCGACTACATCGCCGGTGGGGCCGGCAGCGAGTCGACGATGCAGGCCAACCGGGACGCCTTCGCACGCTGGCGTCTTCGTCCCGCGATGCTCGCCGGTAACCTGCAGCGGGACTTGCATGTCAGGGTGTTGGGCACAGCCTCGCCAGTGCCATTCATGCTCGCGCCGGTCGGCGTGCTCTCCGCCGCCCGTCCCGACGGCGATCTCGCGGTCGCCCGGGCGGCCGCGGCTTCGGGCGTGCCCTGGGTGGTCAGCACCGCCGCCTCGACATCGATGGAGACGATCGCCGAGACGATGGGCTCGACCCCACGCTGGTATCAGCTCTACTGGGTCAGCGACCGCGAGGTCGTGGGCAGCCTGGTGCAACGGGCGGAGGCGGCGGGCTACGCGGCGATCGTCCTCACGCTGGACAC
>VBHO01000002.1 GCA_005882045.1 Chloroflexota bacterium
AAGAAGTACAACTACCACTTCAAGCACATGACCACGGTGGGAGAGCCGATCGAGCCCGAAGTATGGCGCTGGTACTACGAATCCGTCGGGAAGCGCGAAGCCGCCATCGTCGATACCTGGTGGCAAACCGAGAACGGCGGATTCCTGGGCAGCACCCTACCCGCCCTGCAGCCAATGAAGCCAGGAAGCTGCGGTCCCGGTGTCCTTGGCATCTACCCCGTAATTCTCGACGAGGAGGGAAAGCCCGTCCCAAAGGGGAGCACAAAGGCAGGCAACATCTGCATCCGCAATCCCTGGCCGGGCATCTTCCAGACGATCTACGGCGCGCCAGAGCGTTTCGTATCGACCTATTACCAGAAGTACAACAAGGACAAGAACAGCAAAGACTGGCACGACTGGCCCTATTTCGCGGGCGATGGGGCGTTGCAGGCGGAGGACGGTTACTTCAGGATCCTCGGACGCGTCGACGACGTGATCAACGTGGCCGGCCACCGGCTAGGCACCAAGGAACTGGAATCGGCCGCGCTCACCGTCGAGGAGGTCGCGGAGGCCGCGGCGGTGCCGGTGATCGACGAGATTCGGGGCCGCGCGGTGGAGATGTACATCGCCCTGAAGCCGGGGCACAAACCCAGCAAGCAGATCGAAGAAAAGGTCTCCGGCGCGATCGACAACCTGATCGGCAAGGTCGCCCGGCCGAAGAACGTCTGGATCGTCCCCGACATGCCCAAGACCCGGTCGGGGAAGATCATGCGCCGCGTCATCGCCGGAATCTCCAACTTCACGAGCCCAGGCGACATCATGACCCTGGCGAACCCGGAGGTGGTCGAGACCATCAAGCATCAGGTCGAGTCGGCGAAGGTCGCACGTGGCGAGCAGCCACGCGAGCTAACAGCCAAGGAGCTGGAGGAGATCAAGAAGTTCGGACAGGCCGAGTAAACGACGTCACAACGTATTCAGCGACCTGATCGAGTGTCGACAACCCCCCGGCGCGATGCCGGGGGGTTTCTTTATGTCCGGCCCTGCTGCAGGATTCGGTAGAGCGCGCTGAAATCGAGGTGCGAGTCGCGCAACTGGTCGAGCCGGTCGCGCAGCCCGTAGATGTCGGACTGCAGCCGGTCGATCTCGCCAGCGTGGTCCTCGTTCGACTCCGTCTGCCGAGCGATCAACTCACGACGGAGCCGCACCTTTTCTGTGATGGTCCGCTCCACGTTCTCCCATTGGTTGGAAAGATCGCGCAACTGGCGATCGAGGGTGGCCAACTCGGTCGTCAGCTCCTCGCGGGAGGAGCCGTCACCCGTAGTGGTCATCATTTCCGCCGCCCTTTCCGCTGGTTGCTCTTCACGGCCACTTCGCGATAGCCGCGGCCTTTGACGGCCTCGATGACCTCGGGTTTGCCAGTGACACCCGGCGAGGTCTCGCCGCCTTTGGCTACCTGGACCTTGATCGTCTGCGCCACCCGCGGGCGACGGCGCGGAATCGTGATGCGGACAATGCCATTCTCGAAGGCACGCTGGCGCGTGGCCAGCTGCGAACCGGCCATTTCATGGACGGCACCGCGCAGCGTATAGGGGTCGTTGAACACGAACCGCATGGTACGGGCCCTTCCTTGCGGCGATTGTAACCCGCAGGGCGGCGGCGAGCCGCCAGCCGTATTCCGGATGAATATGCGACCGGGGATGGCGGGCGGCGAAGATGGCTAGAATACCGACTCGTGCCGAGGTAGCTCAGTCGGTAGAGCACATGACTGAAAATCATGGTGTCGCCGGTTCGATTCCGGCCCTCGGCACCAACGTCGCAAGGCCGGGCGTAAGGCGCCGTGCGTTGTATTAAGTGATGGCCCTCTCCTCGTGGGAAATCCTCGACCTCGCGGGCGGTCCCTTGAACCCCTGGGGAGAGTTGCGCTTGGTCTGGGAACTCCTGCATCAGCACGAGCTTGTCACCGCGCCAGGTGCCCCGCAGGTCCTTCGGCCGGCGCTAGCTCGAGCGGCTTGAGCACCCCCCTGCCGGCAGCCGCAAAATAAAACGGGAGCGATCTGGGTACACTCGGAAGGTGAGTACCAAGATCTCGAAGACCGATGCCGAGTGGCGGGCTGAGCTGACCCCGGAGCAGTACGACGTTCTGCGAGCCAAGGGAACGGAGCGGCCGTTCACCGGCAAGTACGTCCATACCAAGGCCGACGGCGCCTATTGTTGCGCCGCCTGCGGCGCCGAGCTGTTCAGTTCCACGACCAAGTTCGAATCGGGTACCGGATGGCCCAGCTTTTACGAGCCGGCCAACCTGGAGGCGGTCGAGCTCCGCTCCGACAACAGTCTCTTTATGCGCCGGACAGAAGTCCTCTGCAAGAGCTGCGGGTCACACCTCGGGCACGTTTTCAACGACGGCCCGGCCCCGACCGGGGAGCGCTACTGCATCAACTCGCTGGCGCTGGAACTGAAGCCGGAGGCGTAACCCCCACCCTGCCCTCCCCCAGAGGGGAGGGTTATTGGACTGCTTCCCCCAGAGGGGGAGGAAATATTCAGGCCGCTTTGACGGCGGCGACGAGCTTCATCAGCGAGTCCTTGGCGTCGCCGAAGAGCATGACGGTCTTGGGGTCGTAGAGCAGTTCGTTGTCGATGCCGGCGAACCCCGGCCGCATGCTGCGCTTCATGAAGACGATGTTCTTCGCCTGGTCGGCGTTGAGAATCGGCATCCCGTATATCGGGCTGCCCGGCGAGTTTTCGGCTGCAGGGTTCACGACGTCATTGGCCCCCACCACCAGCGCCACGTCCGTTGATTTGAACTCATCGTTGATCTGGTCCATTTCCTTGAGCTGCTCGTAGGGGACGTTCGCCTCAGCGAGAAGGACGTTCATGTGCCCCGGCATCCGACCGGCGACCGGGTGGATCGCGTATTCGACCTCGACGCCACGCTTCTCCAGCTCATCGGCGAGCTCCTTCACCGCGTGCTGGCCCTGGGCGACCGCCAGCCCGTACCCCGGCACGATGATGACTTTGCGGGAGTAAGCGAGCAGCGTGCCGATGTCTTCCGGCGTCCCAGAGCGCACGGATTTCCCTTCGGCGCTGGTCGCGCCGGCGGGACCGGCTGTGACCGTGCCAAAGGCGCCAAACAGGACGTTGCCAAGCGAACGACCCATCGCGTCGCTCATCAGCTTGGTGAGCAGCGTGCCCGAGGCGCCCACCAGGGTGCCGGCCACGATCAGCGCAAAATTGCCGAGGACGAAGCCGCTGGCCGCCACCGCCAGGCCGGTGAACGCATTCAGCATGGAGATCACGACCGGCATATCCGCCCCGCCGATCGGGAGCACGAATGCCACGCCCAGGACAAGGCCGAGGATCAGCAGCGGCACGAAGATGATCGGTGTCGAGGCGACCGCGATCAGGTAGACGGACAGTGCGACGATCGCCAGGGCCAGCACGCCGTTGACGATCTGCTGACCCGGATACGTGATCGGCGTTCCCGTCAGCAGGGCCTGCAGCTTCGAGAAGGCGATCAAGCTCCCCGCGAAGGACACCGAGCCGATCACGATGCTGAAGACGCTGGGGAATGCGACGGCGAATGCTGGATGCGATCCCTTGAGGAGGAGTTCGGAAACGGCGACGACGGCGGCGGCCCCACCGCCCACCCCATTGAACAGCGCGACCATCTGCGGAATCGCGGTCATCTTCACCTGGCGAGCGCCAATCGCCCCGATCGGGACGCCAATCAGGATGCCAATGATCGTGATGATGATTCCCGCCGCGGTGAAATGTAAGAGCGGGATCGTCGCCCCCAGGGCGATTACCATGCCGACCGCCGCAACCTGGTTGCCGCGTCGTGCGCTCTTCGGCGAGCTCAACTCGATGAGCCCGAGGATGAACAGGACGGCAGCGACGAGATAAGCGAGCGAGACCCAGACCGTCATCCGGCGGTCTTCTCAGGCGGCGTCTTCTCTGCTGGCTTGGCGGGTTGCCGCCCCTTGAACATCTCCAGCATCCGGTCGGTCACCACGAACCCGCCGACGACATTGATGGTGGCCAGGATCACGGCGACCAGGCCGAGGACGATCTGCAGCGGGTCGCGCGCGGTGGCGGCGATCAGGATGGCGCCGACCAGGATGATGCCGTGGATCGCATTCGTGCCCGACATCAGCGGTGTATGGAGAATGGTCGGCACCTTTGAGATGACCTCGAAGCCGATGAAGATGGCGAGCACAAAGATGGTGAACTCGTTCAGCAGGCTGCTGTCGTTCACTTGCTCGCCGCCTCCACCAGCTCTTTGGCGCGCGGGTTCACGATGGCGCCGTCGTGCGTGACACAGGCGCCCTTGACGATCTCGTCATTGAAGTCCAGCTTGAGCGCGCCGTCCTTGACCAGCAATAGGAGGAGCGTCGAAACGTTCTTGCTGTACAGCTGGCTGGCATGCACCGGCATCGTGCTCGGGAGGTTGCGAGTGCCATCGATCGTGACGCCGCCGACCTGGATGATTTCGCCGGGTTTGGTCAACTCAGCGTTGCCGCCGGTCTCCGCCGCGAGGTCGACGATCACCGAGCCGGGACGCATTCGGCGAACCATGTCCGCGGTGACGAGGATCGGCGCCTTGCGCCCGGGGATGGCCGCGGTCGTGATCACAACGTCGGAGGCGGCCACCCGGTCACCGATCAGCTCGCGCTGCCGCCGAAGGAAGTCCTCGGATTGCTCGCGGGCGTAGCCGCCGGTGCCCTCCTGGGCCTCGAGCGGAAGCTCGAGGAAGGTGGCGCCCAGGCTGTGCACTTCATCTTTGACCGCGGGCCGCACGTCATAGGCCTCCACCACCGCGCCCAGCCGGCGTGAGGTCGCGATCGCCTGCAACCCGGCGACGCCGGCGCCCATCACGAGCACGCGGGCGGGAGCCACGGTCCCGGCCGCCGTCATCAGCAACGGAAAGAACTTCGGCAGATGATTGGCGGCGAGCAGCACCGACTTGTAGCCGGCAATGCCGGCCTGCGAGGAGAGGGCGTCCATACTTTGCGCCCGGCTGATGCGCGGCACCAGGTCGAGGCTGAAGGCGCTCACTTTCTGTTTCGCCAGCGCCGCCACCACGTCCGCGTTGGTAGCGGGCTGCAGGAAGCTGATCAGCACGGCGCCGGCGCGCAGCCGGCCGACTTCATCGGGCGTGGGGGGTTGGACTTTGAGGACCGCGTCGCTGCCCAAGGCGGTGGCTGCATCCGCCACTATCGCGCCGGCG
>VBHO01000003.1 GCA_005882045.1 Chloroflexota bacterium
TCCCTGACCTGCTCGAGGTAATGAGTACGCGCGCGGCGGTTGATGCCATCGACGGCCTGCCGCTGATCGGCATCCGCCGCAGCCGCTTGCGTGGCCCGGCCGCCGTGCTCAAACGGGCGATCGACATCCTGGTCAGCGCCGTCGCTTTGATCATCGCGTCCCCTTTCATGCTGGTGATCGCGATCTTGATCAAGCTGACGTCCCTGGGCGGCCCGGTGCTCTTCCGCCAGCCACGGGTCGGGCTGCGCGACAACCGGTTCACGGTCTACAAGTTCCGGTCGATGATCCCGGATGCCGAGGCGCAGACCGGGCCGGTGGTCGCCACGCCCGATGACGATCGGACCACGCCGGTCGGACGGGTGCTGCGCCGGCTGAGCCTCGACGAACTGCCGCAGCTGTTCAACATCCTCAAGGGCGATATGAGCCTGGTCGGACCGCGGCCGATGCCGGTCTTCCTGGTGGAGCGTTTTACCGAAGAGATTCCCCGCTACCTGGAACGCCACCAGGTCAGACCCGGTCTGACCGGCTGGGCCCAGGTCAACGATTTGCGCGGCGGCGAAGCCTTCGCCGACCGCGCCATGTACGACATCTACTACGTGGAGAACTGGTCGCTAGCGCTCGACCTGAAGATCCTTCTCCTCACGGGCGCCCGGGTATTCTTCCAGCGCCGGGCTTATTAGCCGGACGCCCAGCGCCGACTCGTAGGCTTCGACCGTCTGGCGGGCGGACCGCTCCCAGGTGAAGCTTTTCGCGCGCTCGATGCCAAGCTGGCGCGCCCGAGCCGTGCTCGGCGCGTCGAGGGTCTGCGCGATGGCACGCGCAAAAGCATCAGGGTCGTTCGGATCGCAAAAGGTCGCGACCCCGTCGGCGAGCTCGTGCAGGACCGGGAGGTCACTGCAGATGACGGGAACGCCGCACGCCATCGCCTCAATGACCGGGAGGCCGAAGCCCTCCGCCTTCGAGGGCAGCACGACGACGGCGGCGCCCCGATAGAGGTCGGGCACGGCGCTCTCCGGCAGTCGCCCGGGAAGAACCACGGAGCCCTCGGGCAGGACGGCGGCGGCCTGCCGCACCTCGGGGTGGCGCGGGTCGTCGCCGGCGATGACCAGCTGCGCATTCGGGTGCGTCCGGCGCAGCATCTTGAAGGCATCGAGGAGCATCGGCAGGTTCTTGTAGGCCTTCCATTGGCCGAGATAGAAAACGTAGGGTGGGCGGATCCCCAGGCGCACCTGCCAGGCGGCCTCCCCCTCAGGATTCCTGGCGGCCTGGAAGCGGTCATCCGCGGCCTCCGGAATCGACAGCACACGGTCGGCGGACGCGGGGAAATTCTGTTTGACCGCCAGTGCGGTCGCGGCCGAGGGCGTGATGATGCGCTCGGCGCGGCGCACCGCGTTGCGCATCAGCATCTGGTTGACGGCTCGAGGTAACGGCCCCGAATGGATCTCAGGGAATTGAAAGGGAAAGAGGTCGTGGACGGTGACGACGAAATGCCCCGGCTTGACTAGCGGCAGGTTGTAATGGGGGAAATGGATCAGGTCGAGGTCGGCCCGCAGCAAGCTGAGCGGCAGCAGCGACTGTTCGGCCAGCCGGTAGGGTCGGGCATTCACGGTCAACAGCTCTGGCTCTCCGCCGATCAGGGCCCGAACGATGGCGGCGTCCGGGCGGCTGGCCAGGACCGTGAGGCTGCGCCCCAGTAGCCGGGCCAGTTCCGGAAGCAGCCCGCTAATATAGCGACCAATGCCCAGCGCCCCGATCAGGCGCGCATCGAAGCCGATCCCCCTGACGGTCAAACCAGCCTCATGGTGAGCGATCCATAGGATTATCGCGCACGTCTGACGAGGCGATGACCCAGCCGCGAGTTCAGCCCCCAGAGCCGGGGCGATTGCTCGCCAGCCGGTACCGCTATTCCCTGCTGGCGGCCACCGTGGCGGGCGCGTTGGCGCCTGCCTACGTGATCCGCTGGCACGTCGGGCCGTTGCCGACGACGCTCCTCGAGGTGGCAATCCTTGCCGCCGTCGCCGCCTTTGCCGTCGAGACCCTCCAGCAACGGCTCCGGGTCGAGTGGCGCGGCCCGCTGACGGCGCCCGCCATCCTCTTTATTGTGGCCGGGGCGATCTCAGTCCTGGTCTCAGGCGATCATCGGGCGGCGCTCGGACTGTTCCGCGCCTATTTCCTCGAGCCGGCAGCTTTTTTTCTGGTCGTGGGCGCGGTCGCATCGACGCCGCGGCGCGCCGGGCTCATCCTCCTCGGCTTCGGCGCCGGCGCAGCGGTAGCCGCCATCCTCAATGCCGCGGTCGTGCTCGATGCCATCCGCCACCATGTGCTCGACCTGGCAATCACACCCCCGGTTGTGATCTATCAAACCGCAAACGCCGTGTCGCTCTACCTCATCCCGCTGGTCGCGATGGCGGCCGCCATCCTGGTCCATAGCCGGGGTCGGGCGGAGCGATGGCTGAGCGGGTTATTCCTGGCGGTCGCCCTGCCCGCCTGCCTGCTGAGCTTTTCGCGCGGGGGCTACCTGGCCCTCGCCGCCGTCGCGTTGGGCGTGGCCCTTTCCCATCGATGGGCAAAGTTTCTGGTGCCCGCGGTCGCGGTAGCCGCGCTCGCGATCAGTCAGGTGCCGCTCATCCGGCATCGGATCGCCTACGAGCTGCATGCCGTACCTGGCAACACCCTCGATTTTCGGCTGCGGATCTGGGGGCAGACACTGCGCATGATGAGCCACCACCCCGTCCTTGGCATCGGCCTGTCCTACTACCAGCAGGCGATGGGTCCGTACTGGCAGGACCTCCCCAAGGTCATCTACCCGCACAACATCGTCCTCAACTTCTGGGCGGTTACCGGGCTCCTCGGGCTCGTGAGCTTTTTCTGGCTCGCCATCCGGGCCTTCGTCCTGGGCTGGCAGGGCTGGCACAAGCAGCCGGCCGAATGGCGACCCTACGATCTTGGCGTCATGCTGGTGCTGGTCGCGATGGTCGTCCATGGGCTGGTTGACGTCCCCTTCTTCAAGAACGACCTTAGCTTCGAGTTCTGGGCACTGCTGGGGATCCTTTGGGCCGGCCATCGCTGGAGCGGCGCGGGGACCGCGTTATACGGGCGTGCCGGACGCTGAATCGAATCTCCCTGCCCCTCTGGGTGAGGGTCGGGGTGGGGGCTCGGACTACTCGGGCGTCGTGCGCGACAGCCAGGCGGCGATCCTGGCCAGCGCGGAACGGATCACGGTGGTCGGGCGCTGGGTGGTGCTGGCGGCGGCCGTCATTCTCAATCACTTCGGCAACGAGAACTCCACCGCATCGGTCTTCATCGTGGATACCATCCTCTTCAGCTGGGGCCTGGTCAACCTGGTGGTCTCGGTGGTCTTGGTGCGCGGCTACCGACCGGGGCGCTGGTTCGGCTTCCTCACTACCGGCATCGATCTCCTGGTGGCGACCAGCATCCTCTACTTTTCCGGTGGGTACGGGGCGCCCACCGACTTCTCGCTGCTCTTCTACCTGCTGATCATCGCGTCGGCGGTGCGCCTTGGCCTGCCCGGCTCGCTGGCGACGGCGATCGTGGTCTCCCTCCTATATGTCGTGATCGGCGGCTTCACCGGCTTCGCGCGGATCTCGCCGCCGCCCGGGTTCGTGATCGGCCGCGTGTTCCTGTTTCTCTTCGTCGCGCTGGTCGCGGGGCTGTTGGTTGGTGACATCCGCAGCCGGCTCGACCGGGCGCTGCGCACCGCGATCGAACGCGCCACCCAGCTCGACGAGACCCGGCGTCGCGAAGCGCTGGAAAAAGAACGCGTCGAACGATTGGAGGAGATTGACAAGCTGCGCAGCGACTTCATCGCGATGGTGGCCCACGAGCTGCAGACGCCACTGGCCAGCATCAAGACCCAGGCCGATACGCTGCTGAACCAGCGACACCGGCTGGACCAGGAAACGCGTGAGGCGCTGGTCGACGGGATTCACCGCAGCGCCGCCAGCCTGAGCGACCTGGTGCAGGACTTCGCCGCCGTCAATCGAATCGAGAACAACGAGTTCACCTACCATTTCGAGCGTCTGGACCTGGCCGATTTCGTCCAGGAGGTCGTCGGGCATTTTCGGTCGGACCCGCACCGCTATCCGATGCGGGTTCGCGTCGAGCCCGGGCTGGTCGTTCGGGGCGATCGCCGGCGGTTGCAGCAGGCCCTCTTGAACCTTCTAAACAACGCGGTCAAATACTCGCCGCGCGGTGGCAATCTCGCAGTGATCGCCTTCCCGGACAGCCAGGGCAACGCCAAGGTCTCGGTCCACGACGAGGGGATCGGGATTCGCCAGGAGGACATTCCCAAGCTGTTCAACAAGTTCACCCGCCTCTTCGACAAACGGGCGATGGACATCGGCGGGTCGGGACTGGGCCTATTCATCACCCGCTCGATCATCGAGGCCCACGGCGGCCACATGACGGTCGAGAGCGAATGGGGCAAGGGCTCGACCTTCGGCTTCGTTCTACCCCTGTGGCAACCATCCGAGTCCTCGTCATCGACGACCACGTCGTCTTCAGCGACGCCCTAGCTACGATCCTGGGAACGGAGCCCGAAATCGAGGTCGTCGGCAAGGGCGGCACCGTCCAGGAGGCGATCAACTCGGCGCGCGCGCTCCAACCCGACGTCGTGCTGCTTGATGTCCATATGCCGGACGGCTCGGGGATCGAGGCGGTACCGGCCATTAAGAAGGATCGACCCCAGACCCAGGTCGTGATCCTGACCAGCGACGAGGACGAGTCGGTGCTGCGGTCGGCCGTCCAGGCGGGCGTGACCGGGTATTTGAGCAAGCACGAATCCGCGGCGCAGGTGGTGCAGGCGGTGCGCAGTGCGGCGCGCGGTGAAGCCCTGATCGCCCCCTACATGCTGGCCCGCCTGCTGCACGGCCTACAGAAGAAGGATGAGCCCGGACCGGCGACGCCGCTCACGAAGCGGGAGTTGGAGGTGCTGCGCGAGCTGTCGCTCGGACACGACAACGACGCCGTCGCCGCCGCGCTGCGTATGTCGCCCAACACCGTGCGGACGCACGTCCAGAACATCCTGTCGAAACTGAAGGTCCATTCCAAGCTCGAAGCCGTCTCGCGCGGCATCCGCGAAGGCTGGATACGGATTCCGCAGGAGCCGGCCGCTTGAGCAATCCGTAGCGGAACGGGCCATTTCGCCCATCGTCACTGAGCGGCTGATCATGATGAAGCGGCTCCGTAGCCAGGCGGGACAGGCCTACACCGAGTACGGGCTCATCCTGGTCCTCGTCGGCATCACCGTGATCGGCGCCCTGACCATCATGGGTCAGCAGGTCGGTGGCATGTGGCACGCGATCAGCGCCTCGATGCCGCGCTAAGTAGGGCGTCCATAAACGGGCCGTCTCGCTCCGGCCCGTTTTTTTATGTCATGGACCGACCCTATACTGTGGACCGAACCGTAACCATTGGGGCGTCGCCAAGTGGTAAGGCAGCGGACTTTGGATCCGCCATTCCTAGGTTCGAATCCTAGCGCCCCAGCCATCGCCTTCAAGCGAGCCCCTGGTCGTTTGGCCTGGTAAGCTCTTGACAAACCCGTATATACGCGTGTATACTACCGTCTGTGAAGATCGTGAAGGTAAGGCGAGTCGGCAACAGCAACGTGATGACACTTCCTCACGGGATCGAGCGCCTCGGATACCGCTCCAATAGCGAAGTCCTGGTGGAGGAGCTTCCTT
>VBHO01000026.1:0-16599 GCA_005882045.1 Chloroflexota bacterium
CGCTTACGCCGATCATCGAAAAAGATGACCCCGACCCTTACACGCTGTCAGCGGAAGAGCGCAGCCTGTTGACTCTGCTGGGGAAGGCTGCTTGAGCTAGCTCGCGCTCAGGATGAGATAGCCCGAGATCGACAGAAGCACGAAGAGTGTGATGATCCCGATCGCCGCGTAAGCGGGAAGGGTTGTGGTCTCGGGGTCCTGCGCATCCATGACATTCAACCCTGCGGGCTGAAGTTGAAGCCCTCATGAGCGCGCGATGTGAGTTCCCTAAGTTATTTCCGTCCCCCCGGTGCGGGGGAGGGTAGATCAGCGAGCCCCGGTGTGGAAAGGCGTCGGCAGAGGCTGATCCGGTTGGCGCCGGCTCGTCGCGGAGCAGACCCTTCGGCCCGGCGAGCGTCCGGACCGCTTGCTCGACGCGGGCGATGAAGGCGTCGTAGTCTTCGCCCGGCTCCGGGTAAAGCGCATCCCCAAATTTGATACTCGCCGCATGGCGTCGTGGTATCCGGCGGAAGCGGGGGAAGACCTCGTAGAGACCATCGATATAGGCCGGCACGATCGGCACGCCGGCGTCGATTGCCAGGATGGCCGCGCCTTTCTTGAAGGTCCCGATGTTGCCCGTTCGCGACAGAGTGCCTTCGGGAAAGATCACGACCGACCAACGATGGGAGAGATGTTGCTTCAGACGATCCAGGGCGGGCCGGGCGCCGCCCGCGCGGGGAATCGGAAAGGTGTTGATCAACAGCTGCGTCAGCATCGCCTCCCATTTGCGCTTGAAGATGGAGTCGGCGGCGGCGACCACGAAGGCGCGGAAACGGAAACGGTTGGGGAGCGCCTGCAGCATGACCACGGCATCGAGGGCGCTGCTGTGGTTGGAGACGAAGACGGCACCGCCTTTGACGGACTTGACTCGATAGCGGTCGATGACGGTGAGGGGGGAGAAGGCGCCCATCAGGGGAAAGATCAGGAAGGTCTGCATCACGGCCCGAATGCCGCGGATCGATCCCCATTGAGTCCACGTTGGGACGGTCGCCGGCGGCGGGCTCGTGGTTTCCAATTCCCTCCCCTCCGGCGGTCGCCCAGCTAAAGTAGCTGCGGGGGTGCCATGCCGGAACACCGCAAGCGTAGCAACAGCAGGTCCACGGCGACAGGTCCATTGAGACCGATCCAGGCGCTCTGATGGCCCGGCCACTCCGCGCCGAGAGCGTCTCGGCTGAGATCAGCCGCAACCTGGCCCTCGAGTTGGTCCGAGTCACCGAAGCGGGAGCCCTGGCCAGCGCGCGCTGGATGGGCCGGGGCGATAAAAACACGGCCGATGGCGCCGCGGTCGATGCCATGCGTCGCGCGCTCGGGATGATCCCGATGGACGGCGTGGTCGTCATTGGCGAAGGCGAAAAGGATGAAGCGCCGATGCTCTACATCGGGGAGAAGATCGGCACCGGCGAACCGCCGCAGGTCGATGTCGCCGTTGACCCGATCGACGGCACCACGCTGCTTTCGAAGGGATTGCCGAACGCGATCTCCGTGGTGGCGATGGCGGCCGGGCGTGGCTCGCTCTACGATGCCAAGCACGTCCATTACATGCACAAGATCGCGACCGGGGCCGATGCCGCCGGCTCGCTGAACATCGATGATCCGGTGGCGGTCAACCTGCAACGGGTTGCCCGCGCCAAGCGGATGCGCGTCAGCAATCTCACCGTCATCATCCTCGACCGTCCGCGCCACGAGGGACTGATCAAGGAAGTTCGCGACACCGGCGCCCGCATCAAGCTGATCAGCGATGGCGACGTGGCCGGCGCCGTCATGACGGCGATCGATGGCAGCGGGCTCGACCTCCTGATGGGGATCGGTGGATCACCCGAGGCGGTGCTCGCGGCTGCCGCATTGAAATGTCTCGGGGGCGAGATCCAGTGCAAGCTTTACGCCCGCAATCCGGAAGAGAAGGAGAAGGCCGAAGCGGCGGGGGCGAAGTTCGATCGCGTGCTCGCCATCGATGACCTTGTCCGCAGCGACGACGTCTTCTTCGCCGCCACCGGTGTCACCGACGGCGAGGTCCTGCAGGGCGTCAAGTACCACATGAACTGGGCCGAGACCGAATCCCTTGTGACCCGCAGCCGATCGGGCACCCTTCGACGGATCTATGCGCGACATCACTGGGGCTACAAGCAACGCGAGTGGCTGGGCCAGCCCGAAGAAGGCTGACTAACTTTTAGCGGTGGTCTGCGCGGGATTGAAGGCTGACACGATTGACTCGCCACAGTTGAGGCAGTAGCGGGCGCCCTCCGGGAGGAGGCGATGGCACCGGGGGCACAGGTGCTGGCCGCCGTCGACCGAGAATAGGAAGTCCGGCCAGGCGTCGGCCGTCTCGGGCCCCAGCAGGTTGACCATATCCAGGAGCTGGTCGATCTCGCGTCCCACCAGTTCCCGCTTCTCCACCAGGACTTTCGCCAGGCTGTCGATCGCGTCTTTGTTCTTCAACATCAAGCGCCAGCAATCGACATAGGCGCTCCCCAGGATCTGGGCGACGTCCCGGGCCTTCTCTCGTTCCTTCAGCACCGCGGCGACGATGTTGGCCTCGCCCTGCGCCGCCTCGAGCGCCGCGCTCTGGGCGATCAAGCGGTGGCCAATCATCTCGGCGCGCATGCTGTCCTCGTCGTTGCGGCGGTCCGGGCCCATCCCGTAGACACCGACCATCAAGGCCGCCTCTCGCGTGGCCGACGCCAGGTCGCCCGATACGCCGCTGCTATTCTCGCCGTAGAAGACGCGCTCCGCCGCGATGCTGCCCAACCCCCAGCGGACCTCGCCGGCGAGACGCGATCGAAACTTCACGAAGCTTTCCTCTGCCTCGACCGCCTGGTGATGACCGAGCGCGCCGCCTCGCTTGCGGATCGAGAGGCGGACCGACTTCATCTCGGGCAGGAAGAAGCGGTTCGCGATCGCGTGGCCCATCTCGTGCCGGGCGATCGCCAACGTCTCTTTCTCGGTGTACAGGATCGGTTCGGCCAGTCCCGCCTCGATGTTGGCCATCGCCTCGCGAAGGTCGTCCCAGATCACCCCCTCGCGGCCGTGCTCGAAGGCGTACATCAGTCCAACCGAGAGGGCTTGCTGGATCATCGCCGGCGAATAGCCTTTGGTGATCCGCGCAAACTCGGTGCGGGTTTCTGGCTCATCGAGTCGCGCGTCGTGACGTACCCGGTTGAAATAAAGGTCGGCGATGTCCTTGCGGTCCTCCAGGTCCGGCATCTTGAAGATGATCTGGCGACCGAATCGCCCCGGTCGCGTGACGGCTTCATCGAGCACCTGTGGCCGGTTGGTGGCGCCCATGAAGAAGATGTTGTAGCGCGGCGGCCGCAGCGGTGGAAGGCGTAACGGGATCCGCCCGCGGCCCAATCGAATCTGCTGTGGAATGACGAACGTGGCGTCGAGCAGCGCATTGACCGTCTTGCGGAAGGCGCGACGGATGAAGCTGGGGTTGTCGAGGCCATCCATGACGACCAGCAGCATGTTCAGCGCCATCATCCCGCCACCGAACATGCCACCCATCATTCCTCCACCGCCACCCATTCCGGCGCGACGGCTGCCCAGGGTGTCGAACTCGTCGATGAAGATGGCGCAGCCTCCCCACTTCTTTGCCCGCTTCTTCGCCATCCGGGACATCATCAGCACCTTGAGGACATCCATGCCGAGGAACATGCCGACGAAGGAAGCCCCGGACGTAACGAGGATGGGCAACTCCAGCGTGCTGGCGATCGCTTTGGCCAGCATCGTTTTGCCGGTGCCAGGTGGGCCCACCAGCAAGATGCCTCGCTCTCGAAGTCCGCCGGACTGGACGAACTTGTTCCCCTGCTCGATCAGGCGGAGGATCTTCTGCATCTCTTCGACCGCCGCTTTCTGTCCGCGGACATCGGACAGCTTGACCTGCCAGCTGGCGTCACCCGGATCGCTCGGGTTCAGTCCCATCCGGGCGTAGAGCAGGAACGGTCCGAAGAAAAGCAGGACATTCGCAAGCACCAGGGCTAAGACGGTCGCCAGTGCCCTCAACAGGGCAACGACCAGGTCGGGCGCAGCCAGGAACGCACTCTTGGCGTCGAGGCTGAGGACCACGATGTAGTAGACGAGGTAGAGCCCGGTAATGACGCTCAGCCAGAGGATGCGTGTCCAGGTCGCGGCCCGTCCGACGTCAACGATGCGACGCTCACGACTTGGCCGCTCGTGAAGGATCTCCCGGTTGATCATGGCCCGCCGAAAGACGGTAAAGAGGCCGCGGACGTAGAGCATGGTGCCGGCTGCCAGCAACAGCGAGGTCAGGATCGAGTACCCGCTGATGAGCAGATAGGTCAGCATGCCCGCGCCGGTGGCCAGCCAGACGATGGCGAGCAAGGGCGTCACTGCGCTGAAGGCTCGCGCCGTTACCGGGCGCTCACCTGGCGACGTCGAAGGCGGCGATGGCGGCCCGGGTACGGCGTCTACCATGGCCGACTCATTGTCTCACCGCTTGTGACATGGCCTCGACCCTTCCATTCGCCACACGCCAGCGGAAGATCGCGTACGGCCCAAGGCTGAGAAAACCGCAGGTGATGGCGGCGTGGACCAGGGTCGGCGCCAGCAACGAGGGTGGCTGCGGCTGCCAGAGATAGATCAGGCCCAGCGCGAGGCCGGCGGCCGTTGCGCCCACCACCGGTCGCCAGCCCCAGCGGTCGAGGAAGTGATAGCCGCCGAAGACTGCCGTCGTGACGACTACTGCCACGGCGGGGGCGTTCCACCAGCGGCTCAGCCCACCCTGCAGGAATCCACGGAAGAACCACTCTTCGACCGGGGCGTTGAGCGCCAGGTAGTAGAGGCTCTGGACAGCCAGGTCACGACCGTCCGGTACGAACCAGCGCCGCCTGCGCCGGGCGAGGTAATCTGCGAACGCCGCGGCAATCACAAACCCGGCGAGGGCGAGGGGAAGAGCGACCACGAGGTCGTGGGTCGAGTGGGCGAGCGTCAGGCCCATGCTGGCCAGCGGCGTGGCGGTCAGCCAGCTGAAGACCAGCGGCCCGATCGTCAGCGGCACGAGCCTGACCAGAAGGTCGAGGCGCATCCACCGCCAGCTGTCTGCCACGGTCGTTCGGTACAACTGGGAAAGCCGGCTACCCTGATCAAGGATGTCCGCGGTGCCCATCTAGGTGACCGTGAGGTCGATACTGAGCGGTGGTCCGCCGTTGGCCGCCGAGATCGACTGCGTCGCATTTCCGAGAAAGACCTCGATGGGAATTTGAAAGTGGCCAGTCTGGTTTGGGAGGACGCCCACAAGGAGGATCGTCTGACCGCCCGGGGGCAACGTGGTCTGAAATTGGACCGTCCGCCCGTCGGGCAGGACACTGGCCTGGGTCGGCAGAATTCTGAACGCGAAGGCCGACTGGGTATCCGGGAAACGCAACCGGATGCCGTCGATGGTGATCGGCCCACTGTTGGCGACGTGGATCTGCCAGACCGCGACCTCGCCATTCGGAATTTGAGGATCATAAATCGCCGTCAGGCGCGCGTCGGCATCCGTCTCGGTCGGGTCCCGAACTTTCGCGCCTAAGGGCAGCGTTGTCAGGACGCGTCCGGAGGCGAGCGCGATCCGGGCCGGCGTTGCGCCAGACGCTGGAGTCAGCGTGACGTCAATTTCGGAGTCCACCGCCCTGGTAGGGAGCAGCGTGACGGACAAGGTGGCGCTGCCTCCAGGCGGGATGACGTCCGCAAAGAAGATGGATGTGCCATTAATTTGACCGGCCGACCTGGCGCTGGTCGCGCCGACCACCTTCCAGGCTGGGTCCAGCTGCGTGACGTGCAACGTGATTCCATTGATGGTGCGCTGGTCCGTGTTGTCGACCGTCAGGCTGAAGCTGACCGGCACCCCGGCGATTTTTTCGTCTGATGACCACCTTGCCGCGGTGAGGACTAGCGAGTACGGAGCAAGGGTTTCCCCGGCGCTACGACCGATCGACCGAATCGGATTCCAGGCCAGGACGACGCCGGCCACCACGAGCACAAGGGTACTGGCCAAGACCACGAAGGGCCAGGCCGGCGGGCGAGGCGCGTCGGCCAGCCCACCAACGTATCGAACTGGCTCGACCGGCTCCTCCGGCGGTTCCATAGTGATTCTCTTCTATCATCTACGGCGGCGGGTTGCGGTCAATCCGAGTGATCGATGACGTACCGGATCGCCTTCCGCTGCGGTGAATTTCGCCCCCAGCGCGAGCTACGAGCGGATGGAGATCCCTGGCAGGACCGTTCGATCCATCTCGATGAGCTCGGACTCATAGGCGTCGGCGACCTCCTGGGCGTGCTCCAAGTCCTTCGGTGTGACGTGGCCCTCGCGTCGACGCAGGCCAACGAGCTCGTCCAAGAACCGGACCCCGAAGGCGATCAGGAGTGCGCTGATTCCGCCGAGAAACACGAGACGAAGTACCGTCCGTCCGAGCCCCATTAATCCGAGCTTACCCCATGGGGCATGTCGCGCCCGAGCGGCTCGAGGGCCTCGGCGACGGCCGTGAGTTGGGCCGGCGAGAGGCGCTTGGAGAAGTGCTCGCGAATCCCGCGGAGGTGAATCGGCGAGGCCCGCCGCAATCGCACTTTGCCGGCCGAGGTCAGGATCGCGAAACTGCCGCGTCGGTCGGAGGCGCACCGTCCTCGCTTGACCAGACCGGTGCGGACCAGGCGGTCCACCAGGCGGGTCAGACCGCTGGGGCTGAGGCGGACGCGGTCGGACAGCTCGGTCATCCGCAGGCGGTCGTCGGGGGCGAAGCTGAGCTGGACCAGGACATCGTATTCGGCAAGCGTGATGTCCTCCTCCTTGACGAGGTCATCCCCGAGACGCCGAAGTAACGAGGCCTGGGCATCGAGGAAGGCGCGCCAGGCTCGCATTTCGGCGGGTTTGAGCTTTCGAGCCATGTGGAATAGATTCTCGCATCAAACTGTTAGTCGAAGAGGTAGTTGTATATGCAACAAATTTGTGAGACCGGGAGGAATCCAGAAAAATGAAGTGGGCTTTTGACGTTTACCACAGCAGCGTCACATTTACCATCCGTCACATGATGTCGAAAGTGCGCGGCCAGATGAAGATTAAAGAGGGCTGGCTCGAGGTCGACAACGACAACCTGAGCACGGCCACGGTCGACGTTGTTCTGGACGCCGCGACCATCGATACCGGGGTGGAGATGCGCGACAACCACCTGCGCAGCGCCGATGGTCATTTTGACGTCGCGAACTATCCCACCATCACCTTCAAGAGCAAGCGCGTCAAGGGCAAGGACCCGGCGAATTTCAAGGTGATCGGTGACTTGACCATCCATGGCATCACCAAGGAAGTGGCGCTCGACGCCAGCTTCAACGGCGAGGGCAAGGATCCGTGGGGCAATCGTCGCGTCAGTTTCGACGCTGAGACCAAGCTGAACCGCAAGGACTACGACCTGACATGGAACCAGGCCCTGGAGGCCGGTGGCTTCATCCTTGGCGACGAAGTCAAGCTCGAGATCGGCGTTGAGGCCGTTCCGGCACCGACGCCGGCCGAGGCCCAGAAGGAAATCGAGGCCGAAGCCGCGCTCGAGTCTCGTTAACCCGAACCCCCCTTCATCGACAGCCCGCCAGGATTCTGGCGGGCTGTTTTTCTATCGTCTCCCTCCCCTTGCGGGGTGGGAGGTCCAGGCGATGGGATTCGGGTAGGGTCGCGTTGCTCCAGTGGGGGTCACCTTGAGCCGGGCTGTCTGCCGCACCTGCTGGACGTGGTATGCGAACGGCGAGTCCGTCTGCCCAAAGTGCCACACGCGACTGGTCGGGGCGGATAACAGGGCCTCAGCCGTGGCGCTCGATGGCGCCGGAGCGGTTGCCCCGACTCCAAGCCCCACGATTGCGACCCCGCCATCCGCCCCGATCCAACCAACCGCGGACGCGCCGTTTCCGGCGCCCGCCCAGTCGCGCTCCTCGGGCATCAGCTGGCCGGTGTGGCTCCTGATTGTCGCCGGCGCCATTGCCCTGATCGCCGTGGTCGGCCTTACGGTGCTTGGCCTGCAGGTCACGGGGGCGCTCGGCCCGGTGACGTCGTCCGATGGTGTCTTTTCGGTCAAGGTTCCAAAGGGCTGGGCACAGGGCAGCGCAGTGACGACAACCATTACAAAGCCGGTGCTGGCGCTCGCGAAGCTCAAAACGACCAACGGCGTGAAGCCGGAGTTCGTCGTTGCCGACCTGGGTCAGTCGGTTCCCCTCGCCGCGATCGAGGCTGGGTGGGATCCAGTCCTGCGAAGCGGTCGGGTCACGGTGCCCGGCACCCTCGGCGGACTCACGCGGACCACCATCGCTGGTGCGCCGGCGCTGAGCGTCGAGTTCCACGGATCGAAGTACACGGGCCAGCTTCTCTTCGTCGACTACGGCAGCAAGACGTACATCGTCGAAATGGCGTCGGACCCGACCGACTTCGACAGCCTGCGCGACAGCGATTTCTCGGCCCTCCTCTCGTCCTGGCAATGGCAGTAGAGTCGATACAGTTAGCGGGTGATCGATGACGCCTGGGCATTCAAACCCGCGCTGGAGCAGGCACGCGCGATCGAGGAACGGCGCATCAAGCCAGGTGATCTGGTTGCGCTTTACTACGAGCGCATCGCCCGTATCGATCCCGAACTCAACGCCTACGTCCTGCTGACTCGGGAACTGGCTGAGAGTCAGGCGGCGGCTACCGAAAAGCGGATCACGCGCGGCGAGCCATTGGGCCTTCTCGATGGGGTTCCGATTTCCATCAAGGAAACGGCATCGCTCGCGGGTTATCGCAACAGCCTCGGCTCGCTTCACTTCGAGAAATCGATTGCACAAGTCGACGGCTTCGCCATCGGACGATTGAAGGACGAGGGCGCCGCCATTTTGGGAAAGACGAATGCGCCGGAGTTCGGGACCCGACCGGTTACCGAGGGTCCGATGTTCCCGCCCGCCCGAAATCCCATCGACAAGACCCGGACCGCGGGCGGCTCTAGTGGCGGCGCCGCGGCCGCGGTTGCCGCCGGCCTCTGCGCGCTGAGCCACGGTGGCGACGGTGGTGGGTCGATCCGCATTCCTGCCTCGTGCTGCGGCGTGGTGGGCTTGAAGCCATCGCGCGGACGGATCTCCAGCGGCCCGATCCTTGGTGAGGATTGGGCGGGCCTCGCCACCAGCGGCGTGATCGCGAGAACGGTCGCTGACGCGGCGCTCGGTCTCGATGCGATGAGCGGCCACCTGGCGGGCGACCCCTACTGGGCCGAGATCCTGGAGCCCTTCCTGCCGGCAGCCCGGCACGACGCGCCCGGCCTGCGGATCGGCTGGACTATCGACGCGCCGGCGCCGGTCGACGCCGAAGTCGCATCGGCGGTGGAGTCGGTGGCGGCCGAGCTCGCCCGCCACGGGCATCGCGTGCGCCGGGTCAAACCGGACCTCGGCGGGTTTCGCCCGCTCATCCAGATCCTCGCAGTCACCTCCGTCGGCACCCTGCCGATCACCCAACCGCAACGGCTCGACCCGCTCAACCAGCGCATGTTCGAGGCCGCGCCCATGTCGACCGCCGTCGACTACTTACGAGCACTGAACGAACTGCATCAGCAGGCCCGCAAGTTGATCGCGACCTGGGACCAAATCGATGTGCTGCTGACGCCGACCCTGACCTACCCGGCGCCGAAGATTGGCGAAATCGGCCAGGACGTCAACACGGCTTCAACTGAATTTCTCGACTGGCTAAGCTTTACGCATCCCTTCAACTGCACCGGCCAGCCAGCGATCAGCCTTCCGCTGGCCACCTCCAAGTCGGGACTCCCGATCGGCATCCAGCTAGTCGGCCGGCCGCGCGACGAGTACAGCATCCTGTCGTTGGGTCTCCAACTCGAGGAAAGCGCTCAATCGTCGCGATCGCGGTCGTCGCCAGTCCCACTGATGTAGCGTTGCGTCCTCGCCCAGGCAAGCCCTGCCACGCGGCGGCCTGCCACCCTTCCGTCCAGGTCACCTTGCTCGAAATGGATCCCACCATAGCGGCGGGAGAGGCCAGCCTGGTTAGCGGCCTCGCTGAAGGTTGCCCAGCGAAGCGTCACGTTGGTGGCGGGGACGGCGCCGGGCTCGAACTTCGAGCTTCCAGCTGGAAACGTGACGGATGCGCCAAACGCGTCGCTTCCCGTGAAGAGTTTCAGGATCTCCGCTCCAGCCGCGCTGAAGGTGCTGTGACCCGAGCTGTACTCTGGGAAAGGCGGCGTCGGGAACGTTGGGGCCTGATACGGCAACCACTCGGCTCCGTCCATCGGTACGGTGCCGCGATAGGGCCCACCCCAGGCACGGACCTGACGCCCTCGGAAGAGGTAGCGGATGGCAGTGATCGGCCGGACCGAGTCGAAGAATCGCTTGTTGTCCCAGCAGCAGATGCTCGCGTCGAAGACGGCGTTCGTAAGGGCGAAGAAGAGCTTGACGTCGGCCTCGACCCCGTGTCGGTGCGGTCCATGATGGTCGCGGCGTGAAACAAACTGACCAAACAGGTCCCAGTGTCCGGGCGGCAGCTCGGAATGCGGCCCATCCGCCCAGTACTCGGCGATCATCTTTTGCTCATCGTTGAGACCGCCGCTGAGTGCGAGCAGGGCGCGGGCCTGCGACTCGTATGCGGCGGAGCCGAACCTGGCGGGCCCGGTCGGCGATCGTAGCTGGGCGACGTCCGAGAGCGCGAACGGTTTCACGTGCTGCCATTGGGCGCCGACGAAGGGTTGGGTGAAGTCGGCTCCGCTCGCGTCGATGTAGCGCAGCTGCTGCCACCGATTCGGGTCGTGGACCGCCGCCAGGTCGAGGGTGCTGCCCGGTCTCAGATCCATCGGATCGTTCGTCGACTTGTAGCCGGTGTAGTCCGAGTAGGCGACTCCTGGCTTCCCACCAACCTCTTCGCCCAGCTGGTTCGCGCCGTCGCGGTGTCGGAACTCGAGGACCGCCCGGGCGGCCACATTCCCGAGTCCCTCCGGTGTGCTGATGTTGTCCGTCGTGTTGGTGGGGTCATAACCGAGCCGGCGCATCAGCGGATCGAAAACGCTCGCCCGGTCACCAGGGAATAGATCGACCGCCGCTTGGTACGCGGCGAAGCTGATGGCGGCGTTCATGTTGGCCAGCGTCCGCTCGCGAGGCGGTCGCCGGAGAGAGCCGCTCAGTCGCGTCCCGACCGCGCGATGGTCGTAGGCGTGTGGACGATGGCGAGAGCGCGGGCGACCATGGGCGGGCCCAGCTTCGAATCCCGTACGCCCTGGAGTGCGGCTTCGTTCCAGAGCACAACGACACTGTCGCCGTCGGCGAACGCGTCGAGTGGAAGCCCACCGAAAGTTGGGGCAGCTGCCGCCAGCACGCCCCATTTGAGTGCGGTTCGGCGAGTAATCCGAAAAGGTTCCCCCTCGCTCATGATCGCCGTCCTCCCTGATGTGAAACCGAAGTGAGCGCCGGCGCGGCCGGCGCTCTGCAACGCCTCAGTGAACGGTTATCTGACCCTCGAGCAGAGTCTCGTGGAACGTCAACCCCGAGACCGTAAGAGTGGCCGTCGTACCGGGGCCACCAGCCTGCGCCACGAAAGTGAATGGTAGGTTAGCCCCGGCTCCAATTCCGGTCACCGTTGCCGTCCCGTGCAGGACCGCTGTTCCGCCCCTCACGGTCAACGAGGTCACCTTGCCTGTCACATACATGGCGTTGACCTCAAAGTCCCCGCTTTCCGGGCTGAAGCTCGTCGCCACTGGCGGCATGAGCGCCAGGCACTCGAAGTCCCCACCCTGCCCACTGGCGTGGAAGGCCAGAACGGTGGTTACCGGTACGAGCCCCGGGCCACCCCCCTCAATAATCGTCTTGCCCGCACCGGATACCTGCTCATCACCTTCCTTTGCCGCGCCCGTAATCGAATGCGTGGCGGAACCAACCAGGACAGCTGCCAGCAGTGCGGCTCCAGCCACCAGCCAGAACCATCGCCCGATCCGGGCACCGCTCAGCCGACCGCGTCGCTGAGAGATCACCTGACTGTCTAACATCCGTTCGTCCCCTCCTATCTGTGTTAAGACCGTCCGCCACATGGGGAGACGCCACGTAGGGTCTCCCCTGTGCGAGTCGAGCGAGAGCTAGTCCTCTGCCGAGCGCCCCAGTCCGGCGAGGGTAAAGCCCTCGACGCTCAAGTGAGAGATGCCAACCCCGGTCTGGTGAAACGTTCCGTATGCAGGGGTGTCCATCAGTTCCCACCCCTCCTCCTCGCCCGTGGCCCCGGCCGGACCCTGCGCGCCGACGTTGCAAACCACCGCTAGGGTCAAGCCCTGGCCGATGCCTTCGACATCGGCCTTCATCACCAGGATGCCGGGCTGGATCGCCCCATACGCGGCAAGACCCTTGGTGGTGTAGCTCACGAATTGCCTGGCCATCCATCGCCCAGACGCGACGAGCGGCCTCGGAACGCTAACCGCTTGGTCGGACAACACGTAGCTGCCCCCGCCGTTCACATGCCTGGCGGCTGGCTTGAAGGTGCCGGCCCCCGTCATCCCGATGCGAGGCATCGTCGGGCTTGCGATGCCCGCCGCCCTCGTCGTCGCCCTCGCCAGCGAAGGCCACAGATGTCCCGAAGAGCGGCAACCCCGCTGCCGCCACCGATCCTGCTGCCGCCGTCTTGACAAACGTTCGCCGATCGATGCGCTTATCCATTTTGCTCACCTCCAGCATTGGAACCCAGCCGCTACCGGCCGATGCATAGGCATCCCCTCCGTGTGCAAGATCGCCTGACGAGAACCCCTTTTGGTGAGCTAGCCTTGGTCTTCTTTGCCAAGCAGGTGAAATACGGTGCGGTTCGAGTGCTTCCCGGAACCTGGTTCAGCCGGATGGAAGAAGTTCACGAACCCTCTCGACGCATTGATCCCCTCGTCAACGGACGGCGGGGTGCCCTTGAGGTTGCAGCTGACAACGAGGGTTCCGTCGTGCCCATCCGAGTACTTGATGCGCAAGACGGCCAGCCCGGGAGTCGCATCCGCCGCCTCTCCGATATGGTCGATGAGAGGCGTCCCCAAGAGGGTACCCGGCGCTCGAACCCAGCTGACGAGTTCGGTCACTCGATACGTGCCGCTACTACCGGAAATGTCGCGATTAGTCGTACTCCAGTTCCCGCCACCAGTCACCTCGCTACGATGCCCTGGCCTGAACGTTCCAGTGCCAGTCAAGGTCAGCGTTGACCCATCCTCTGCGCTGGCTGTGTCGTCGCCGCCAGCGAAGACATCCGGGAACTCCAAGTCGATCAGGTCCCACCTGATCCTCCCGCCTCCCTCGTCGCCCCCGTCAGCGAATGCTACCGACGGGAGGCCAACCGCACCGAGGGCGCCCACCGCCGCTGCGCCTTTGATGATCTGTCGTCTGGTGATCATGGTCCCCTCCTGATCAGAACAGTCGACCTTACTGAGCGCCCGCCCCTCCGAGCGGCTTCACCCTACGCCAAATTATGCAGGCGGTCAAGACAACTTAAGGACCGGCAAAGAGAGACTACGGCGGTTGCCCGTTTGTTCGAGCTGCAGCAGGGTGGTCGTCCGATCTTGCCCACTCGGATAGGATCGAAGACTATGGCTTCCGACTGGCTTCTGATCGATGGGTCGAGCGTGATGTTCCGCGCCTTCTTTGGTATCCCGGTCACCGCCTTCAAAGCGCCTGACGGCCAGCCGATCAACGCCGTGCGCGGCTTCCTCGACATGCTCGGGCGGCTGGTTACCGATCGCAAGCCGCACGCCATCGTGGTGGCGACCGACAAGGATTGGCGTCCGGCGTTCCGCGTCGATGTCCTCCCCAGCTACAAGACGCATCGCCTGGTGCAGGGCAACATGCCGCCGGAGCTGGAGCCGCAGGAGCCGATCATCCATGCGGTGCTGGCGGCGATTGGCGTCGAGGTGATCGGCGCCGAGGGTTTCGAGGCCGAAGACGTGATCGCCTCCCTGCTGCCCAAGATCAGCGGCACGGTCGAAATCGTCACAGGAGACCGTGACCTCTTCGCCCTGGTGCGCGATCCGGACGTGCGCGTTCTCTACACCCAGCAGGGGATCGGCCGGTTGCTGGTCGTCGACGAGGCGGAGGTCGAGCGCCGTTACGGAATCCCCGGTCGTTCCTACGGCGACTTCGCCGTCTTGCGCGGCGATCCCTCCGACGGGCTCCCTGGGGTTCCCGGCGTGGGGGAGAAGACGGCGGCGCAGCTCGTTCGACGATTCAAGGACCTGGACGGCATCGTGGCCAGCGGAAAGCTTGGCGAAGCGGCGAATGCCTATATCCAGCGAGCGCGGCGAGTGGGTGTCCCGGTCAGCGTCGCGCCGGTGCCAACCCCGAAGGGAACCCGCCCGACCAAGGCAACCGATCCCGCGGCACTCGCGAAGCTAAACGGGACATACGGGATCGGCAGCGTGACCGAGCGCCTGCTGCGGGCGCTCGCGGGTCCACCGGCGGCCGTCCGCACACCCTGAGGTTGATGCCCCGACGGCGCAACGCTTCTCTTCGCCTCCCCCGCTTGCGGGGGAGGGCAGGGTGGGGGCTGGTCGTTCCCGCCATGAGCCTTGCCATCGGACTCGCCGCTTGCGTCGGCCCGACGGCCTTGCCGTCGCCAACCCTCCGGGCGGGGCTCGTGAATCTTCCCGACCTGCCTGGAGCGGCGGCCGCCGAGGGCGATCGTCTCTGGATCGCGGGCTATGCGGCGGGACGGCTCTACCGCGTCAGCGGCACGCAACGACTCGATGTGCTCGCGATTCCCATCGCGAACCCACACCTCTTGCAGCCCGCCTGCGAACCGGGAACGGTCCACGATGCGCCGATGGGCTCCTTTCTGCCGCGACGGTGCGACCTGCCGAGCGGCGTGGCGGTCGGCGCCGGCAGTGTCTGGATCGGACGCAATGACCGCCAGGCGGTGCTTCGCCTCGACCAGGCATCCGGACGGGTCATTGCGACCATCCCGGTCGGCTTTCACGTCTTCAACCTCGCAGCCGACCCGACCTCGGTGTGGGTCGTGTCGTTTGAAGACGACATGGTGGCGCGCATCGATGCGACAACGAATGCCGTGACGCTGCGCCGCTCCATGCTGCATGCGCCCTCCGGGGTGCTGATCAACGATGGCTCGGTGTGGATCTCGCGGTCAGGTAATGCGACCGTGGTCCGGCTCGATGCGATCACCGGTGCGCAGGAGGCCGAAATCGCGGTCGGGCGACGGCCCTTTCCCGTTGCGGCGGGCAACGGCGCAATCTGGGTCCGCTGCGAGCAGGACAGCACGGTGTCACGCATCGATCCCTCGACCAATCGCCTGGTGGCGACCATTCCGGTCGATCCGTTTTACGGCCTGGATGGGGTTGACAGCATGGTGGCCAACGCCGGCGGCGTCTGGATCAGTGGACTGACACTCCAATGGATCGATGCGTCGAGCAACCAGGTCACCCGCAGCCTGCCGCAGTCGGGACGTCCGTACCAGTCCGGCGCGGGCCGGCTTTGGGTGCTCAGTCTTGGGGGACAGGTCTCCCGAGTCGTGGCATGACCGGCCCAACATCGGTGGCTCTCGGCGGCGACGGATCGGCCGCAACCGCTGATAGGCTTGCGTGGTGCTTGATCCCAAGCATCGCGTCACGATCGAATACTGCGTTCCCTGAAACTACCTGGAGCAGGCCGTCGGTCTGGCGGCCGAGATCCTCGGGGCCTGGGCACCGATCATGATCGACCTGTCATTGCGCTCGGGAAGTAAAGGCCGGTTCGAAGTCACGCTCGATGAGCAGCTGATCTTTAGCAAGGCGAAGCTGAGACGGTTCCCCAAGCCCGGCGAGATCCTTGCGCTGGCTGAGCCAGCGCTCGGAGCCCCAATCGCCTGGCGCTAGGGCAGAATTCACTCGTTCGCCGTCCCCTTCCGTACCTGCTCGTGCTGATGCTGGCGGCTGCCGCCTTCCAGTACTTCCGGCCGCTGCCCACAATCGCCGCGGTCCCCGTCATTCCGGCCTCGGAGCAGCTGGGCGTCGCGCCAACCTTGCCCTGGCCCGCCGCGGGGGAGGCCGCCCTCTACCAGGAGGGCGCCGGTGCGATCGGGACCTCGGGCGGCCAATCGCCGATGCCGATGGCCAGCACCGCCAAAATGATGACCGCGGTGGTCGTGCTCGAGGATCACCCGCTGGCCATCGGCCAGCCGGGCCCGGTGATCACGGCGACGCAGGCCGACGTCGCGACCTTTTACGCGGAACGAAACCAGAATGAGTCGGTGCTTCCGGTAACCGCAGGTGAGCAACTCACCCAGTACCAGCTGCTGCAGGGCCTTCTCCTGCCCTCGGCCAGCAACTACGCCGACATGCTGGCGAAGTGGGACCTTGGCGATGTCCCGACGTTTGTCAATCGCATGAACACGCGCGCAGCGGCGCTGGGGATGAGCGCCACGCATTACGTCGACGTCAGCGGGTTCTCGCCGTTGAGCGTCAGCACGCCCTCAGACCTGGTGACGCTGGCACGGACCGCGATGCGCCAGCCGGCCTTCGCCGCTATCGTGGCCCAGCCGCAGGCCGCCCTGCCGGTGGCGGGTGTGGTCCATAACCTCGACACGCTGCTCGGACAGAGTGGAGTGGTTGGCGTCAAGACCGGCCA
>VBHO01000026.1:16884-71870 GCA_005882045.1 Chloroflexota bacterium
GCCACCTTACCGGCCGGTTCGCGGGTTGGCACCTTGTTCGTCGAAGCCGGTGCGCACCGGGCCGAAGTCCCGCTCGTCACAGCGACCACGATCAACGGTCCGGATGCCGGCTGGCGCCTGACGCGCAGTTTCTAGCCAGCGCCCCAGTCCGCGGGCTTGATATCGATGCCGTCGGGGACGAACAGCAATCCGTCGGTCCGCCCGCGGCGGTCGTTGATCCCGAACTGCCACACGATCATGTCGGTCTTGGGATCGATGACGATCACCCGGTTGCGAAAATCGTCGTTGAGCGCGATCAGTCCGTTGCTCAGCTCGATCGCGAGTGAGGGATGGTCCAGCATGGCCGGGCCCGATCGGTGGGCGTAGCGCCAGACCGGCTTGCCCTGCCGGGTCATGATCAGGATCTGGCCCGGACGCGAGTAGTCGACGAGCAGAATGTTGCCGTCGGGCAGCATCTGCGCGTCCGATGGATAGTGGATCCCGGGCGCCTGCACTGTCCAGTACCGGGTCCCGTCCCAGCCAAGCTCGCTGACCCAGTCGCCCAGGATCTCGGTCACCAACACGTGGCCGTTTGACAGCGGCGTGTCGCCATTGGGCAGACCGAAGCTTTTCGGCGGATTGTGCGCGCAGTACCCGGTCCGGCCGAGCTGTGCCTTGATCGCCCTGGACGCCTGGTCGATCAAGATCAATCGGCAGTTGCGGATGTCGGCAACCCCGATGCTGCCGTTCGGCCACATGTAGGCGTCATCCGGGCCGTTGAGGTAGCCCTTGGCCCACCCATGACGTTCCGACACCCCGTATTGCCAGACGATTCGGTGGCTGGCGTAATCGACCAGGACGATAGCATGCGATTCCTCTTCGTTGACCACGATCGATTTCCCGTCAGGCGCGTAAAACGCGTCATCGGGCCAGCGAAAATGCTGGCCGGGCTGCAGGTCGCCGGGCCGTGGGAACTCCCAGACGGGTCCGGAGTGGCCGACGCCGGTGGCAGCTCCTCAGCTTGTTGCGCGACCTTCTGCGGTGACGCGGAGGCGTTCGAGTTCGAGCAGGCGGGCACGATTAGCAGCGAGACCAGAATGAGCGGCGTCAGGAGAGCCGGCCCGCGCCGAGTAACTAGATCCACGCCGGGGAAGTATAAGTGCCGACCCGATACAGTTCGCCGTTTGCCGCGGGATAAGCCGGGTATAACGATGACGAAACCGTTCAAACGTCTCTGATCGAAAGAAAGGAGCGACACCGTGAGCATCAATTCGCCGACCTCTGCGCCCGATACCTCCGGCTCGCGCGCGGCGCTCAGGCTGACCCCACCGGAGCCGGTAGCGGCGATCACCGATGGGGAAGCGGCGAGCATGGTGCGGCTCGAGCCGTCGACCGCCAGCAAGATCGACGCCATCGTCAACGGCTACATCGACTCCGTCGCATCGCTCGATCCGCAATCTCCGGACTTCGCGACCAAGCTGAATGCTATTCAGAGCATGGGCGATGACGAGATCCGTCAATCGGCGAGTGTTTCCAACCGGCTGCTCGACAAGCCGGTCAAGGCGATGGAGTCGGGGCCCTTCAGCAAGGGGGCAACCGTCTCGAAGTCGCTGGTCGACCTGCGGCGGACGGTCGAAGACCTGGATCCCTCGCAGCAAGGGCTGCTCGGTCCGAAGCACCTTTTCGGGCTTATCCCGTTCGGCAACCGGCTGCGCGACTACTTCGCCCGTTACCAGTCCGCCCAAGGGCACCTGAACGCCATCATCCAGGCGCTCTACCACGGCCAGGATGAGCTGCGACAAGACAATGCTGCCATCGAACAGGAAAAGGTCAATGTCTGGGACATCAAAGGCAAGCTCGAGCAGTACGTCTACATGGCGGGCAAGCTCGACGCCGCGCTCGAGGCGCGGATCGACCAGATCGGTCAGACCGATCGCGAGCGGGCCAAGGCGCTCCGCGAGGATGGGCTCTTCTATGTTCGCCAGAAGCGGCAGGACCTCCTCACCCAGCTCGCCGTTAACGTGCAGGGCTACCTCGCGCTCGAGTTAGTGCGCCGGAACAACCTTGAGTTGATAAAAGGCGTCGACCGGGCGACCACGACGACGGTGTCGGCCCTTCGCACCGCAGTTATCGTGGCGCAGGCGCTGACCAATCAGAAACTGGTCCTCAACCAGATTACGGCGCTGAACGCCACGACCGGCAACATCATCGAATCGACGTCGGTGATGCTGAAGGAACAGTCGGGCCAGATTCAGGAGGAGGCTGGCAGCGCCACCATCAGCGTAGAAAAGCTGCAGGCGGCCTTCGCCAACATCTACGCGACCGTGGACATGATCGACGCCTACAAGCTGCAGGCGCTCGACAACATGCAGAAAACCATCGACGCGCTGAGCGGCGAGGTGGTAAAAGCGCAGTCGTACCTCCAGCGAGCGCACAACGCTCCGCCAACGCCAGCCGTGGGCGCCGGCAGCCGCGGTGAGCTAGCACTGCCGAGCCACCCCGCCTCCTCTTAATTCGGGGCTCTCTTTGCAAGCCCGGCTTTGCTAGGGTGAGAGGGAGGGCTGAATCATGGGATTCACGAGCAAGCCTGTCAGGGTCATCGAAGTGCCGGAGCCGGCTTCCGAGCCGCTGGTCGCGCCGGAGCGCGAACCGCAGCGCACCGAGCGAGAGGAAGAAGCCCCGGTCACCACGCCGGCGTGAACCCTGCCGTCGGGTACCGCTTCTGGCGGGTCGACCCCGACGACGCCTGGACGCGCGGCCGGCTTCAGTCGCCGGTGGCCGAGACCTTGTGGCCGCCACTGGAGACCCTCGAGGCCGAGTGCCAGACCCGTCCCGGATTGCGCCTGGCCCGTGCCGGCCTGCATCGGCATGATGAACTCCGGATCTCGCCCGAGCCGAGCTGCAGCTGTGGGATCTACGCCTATCACGACATCACCCCCATGACCAGGGCGCTGCGCGAAGAGCCCTATATGTTCGGCGGCGCCGTACTCTGCTGGGGCAGGATCGTGATCCATCCCGAAGGCATGCGGGCCCAGCACGCCCGACCGCTGGCCCTTTGCCGGCCCGAAAGCCCGGGGGTGCAGTTACGAACGGCAGCCCTGCTGGCCGAGGTCACCCGGGAGTACGCGATCCCGTTGCTCGAGCTTCGTGACCTGGTCGCGTACGCGAGCGAGTTCGGTGCCAGCTACAAGCCCGAACCGGCGCCTCCGTCCCGACGGGGGTTGGACCGGGTCAAGGATGCGCTGTCGTGGCGCCAGATAGCCCGCCGCCTCGGGAAAGCGTTCGGCGGCTAGAAACCCCGCTCAGCCGGCTGCTGCACTGGCGCTCCGCTCCGCCGCGTCCGCTCGGGCCGTTGCTTTGGCGCGGCGCTCGATGAGGAGGCAGCTCAGGGCACCCACGGCCAGCACGGCGATCGATACCGCGAGCGTCGGCTTGACGGCGTTCACGTAGGCGTTGGCGAAAACATCGTGAAAGAGGCGCTCCAAAGTGGGCGCCAGCGCCGGCGGGACCCCGGCGGGTAACTGAGCGCCCGTCTGACCGACCCCCACCTTGAAGCCGCCCGAGGCAGCATGGGAGAAGCCGCTGACGAAGATGCCGCGAAAAGCGGGCGGCACCTGGCTCGAGTAGGCGACCGCCTGATCGTGCAACTGGGTGGCGAGCCGATTTTGCAAGACGGCGCCGATCACCGCGCTGCCGATCGCGCCGCCCACCTGTCGAACGGTATTGAGCACGCCTGAGGCCGCGCCGGCCATCTGCGGCCTGACGTTGCGCATCGCGACCGTCGTCAGGGGTGCGAAGGTCATGCCCAGTCCCAACCCGGCAAGCGCGGCGGGTCCCCAGAAGGTCGCCTGTGTCGCGTTCAGGGAAATCACCAAGACCACGAGCCCCATGCCGGCGGCAAAGAAGGTCAGCCCGGCGACGAGGATGTATTTCCCGCCAAACCGATCGGACAGGCGGCCGGCGATGGGAGCGACGACCATCGAGACCAGCGACATCGGCACGAAGGTGAGCCCCGCTTTCAGCGCCGAGAACCCCAGGACCGACTGAAAGAAGAACGTCACTGGGATGAAGAACCCGAGCATGCCAAAAGCCACCGCTGAACTGACCCAGATCGCGATGCTGAAGTTGCGATTGCTAAAAAGTGAGAGCGGCATCAACGGCTCGGCCTGGAATCGTTCGAAGACGATAAAGACTGCGAACAGCACGACGCCGGCAGCGATGATCTCAGGAATCGTGATCGGTCCCCAGATAGCACCCCAGTTGAAGCGCTCGCCCTCAACCAGCCCGAAAATGATGCCGAACAGGCTCGCACTCGCCAGCAGGACGCCCACGATGTCGAGCCGATGCCGTCGCCCGGGACGAAGGTCGGGCACGACCAGGAGCGCCCCCGCGAGCGCGACCAACCCGACTGGGACGTTGACGAAGAAGATCCAGCGCCAGTTGATGTAGGTGACGAGGAACCCGCCGAGCGTTGGTCCGGTGACGGTCGCCACACCGGCGACCGCGCCCCAGATGCCGAAAGCGGCCCCGCGGCGCTCCGGCGGAAAGATGATGGTGATGATGCTGAGCGTTTGAGGGGTCAGAATCGCGCCCCCGACGCCCTGGAGGATGCGGGCGGCGATCAGCTGGTTCCCGTCCTGGGCGAGTCCGCAAAGCGCGGAGGCCACCGTGAAGATCGCCAACCCGAGGGCGAAGAGCCGGCGAGGGCCGAAGAAGTCGCCCAACCGGCCGGCCGTGATGAGCAAAACGGCGTAGGCGAGCAGGTAGGCGTTGATCACCCAGAGGATCTGATCGAGCGACGAATTGAGGCCCGAGATCATCGCCGGGATGGCGATGTTTACGATCGTGGTGTCGAGCAGGATCATGAAGAAACCCAGGCTCAGGAACACCAGGACGAGCCATTCGTTCTTTGCTTGTGCGGGCCTTTCCATCGCCTAATTCCTCCGGTTACGACTGCTTAGGATTTCTGATACTTTAAAGATCAAAGCATTCTCATGTCAAACCGCAACTCGAAAGAGCGGCTGATCGAACAGGCCCTCCAGGAAATCCGAGCCCTGGATGGCGAGCTCGACCTCATGGACCAGGCCATCGCCGACCGCCTGGGGATGAACCGTACGGATTGCCAGTGTATGGATCTCATCAGCCGGCTGGGGCCCATGACGGCGGGGGAGCTGGCGGATCGAGTTGGCTTGACCGCTGGCGCGATCACCGCGGTGCTCGACCGACTGGAGCGCGGCCATTGGATTCGTCGGGTGCACGATACGGTCGACCGTCGCCGGGTGATGGTCTCGCGCGGACAGGCCGGACACGCGAAGATGGCGCCCATTTTTGCCCGGCTGCGGAGGTCAACGCGCGAGGTCCTTGCCCGTTATTCGGAAGAGCAACTCGACCTGATCGCGGATTTCCTACAGCGCACTGCCGGCGTCGCCGCCCAACATCGGCAAAGGTTGCGCCGCTCATAAACCCCCCACCTCCGCTCGCGCAGGAGGGCTCTCAAATCTCCCTCCCCGCTCGCGGGGGAGGGCAGCGTGGGGGCGGTCGCCGAACTCGTAGTTTGACAATGGAAGCGGAGTGATACATAGTGAAGCACTTCACTATGCACTTCTCTGAGATCAAGGGCGACTGTCGGTTCAACGGCACGCTGGCCACCGATCGAGCCGGGCGCCTCTACGATAGCCGCTTCCGTCAGGCCATCCGCTCGGCACGCCGGCCTCTCTCCGAACGAGAGACGCGCGCGGTTGAGGCCCTGACGGCCTTGCGGATCACCGCCCGGCTAACCCGCCAGCTGATGGATCGGTGGGCGGAGAAACACGGCCTGAGTGAAGGCCGGCTCCACGTCCTCTTTCGGTTGGCCTCGGCGCCCGACCACCAGCTTCCGCTGGGGGAGTTGGCCGACCAGCTCGAGGTAACCCCGCGGAATATCACCGGGCTCATCGATCATCTCGAGCGCGATGGCCTGGTCGAGCGCATCGACGATCCGGCCGATCGCCGCTTGACCTACGCGCGACTGACAGCAGCGGGTGGGAGGCGCATCGACGGCATGCGCGCCCAGGGGTTGGAGTGGCAGCTCAAGATCGCGGCCGGACTCTCTACCGAAGAGCTCGATCAGCTCCGTCACGCCTGCTTGCAGCTGATCGAAAACATGACCGGCAAAAGCGTGACCGAGAAGAGCGCATGACAAACGATCCGCAACCGTCGTCGGGTGGCACCGTCGACGCCGGCGGTCATCTGACAGAGGGCCTGACGCGCTGGGCGACCATCGGGGTGGTCGCGGGGACGATGCTGGCACTCCTCCTGGCCGCGCTCGACCAGACGATCGTCGGGACCGCGATGCCGCGGATCGTGGCCGAGTTGAACGGCCTCAATTACTACACCTGGGTCATTACGGCCTACCTGGTCGCCTCGACGATCATGGTGCCGATCGCCGGCAAGCTGGGCGACCTCTTCGGGCGGAAGCCATTCCTGCTGGCCGGCATGATCGGCTTCGTCGTCGCGTCGGCGCTCTGCGGCCAGTCGCACGGCATGCTCGAGCTGATCGTCTTCCGAACCATCCAGGGCATCTTTGGCGGCATGCTGTTCGCGACGGTCTTCGCCGTGATCGGCGACCTGTTTCCGCCAACGCAACGGGCTCGTCTCGCCGGCCTGTTCGGCGCCGTCTTCGGTCTGTCCTCCATCGTCGGTCCGACGGCCGGTGGATACATCACGGACACCTGGGGCTGGCGCTGGGTCTTCTATGTCAATCTGCCGGTGGGCATCATCGCGGTCCTCCTCGTGGTTGCCACGATGCCGTTCGTGCGCTCATCGGCTTCCCTGCGCGATATCGACTTCAAGGGCGCCGCCGCCCTGGTCGCCGGTCTGGTGCCGCTGATGATTGCACTCTCGATCACGCGCGATCATGGGTGGACGTCCCCTGAAGTCCTTGGACTCCTCGGCCTCGCCGCCGTCATCCTGGCCCTGTTCTTTGTCCTTGAGATTCGGAGCGATCATCCGATCGTGCCCTTCGACCTCTTCAAGAACTCCACCTTCAGCGTTTCGATGATCGTCGGTTTTCTCTCAGGCTTCGGCATGTTCGGCACGATCGTCTTCGTCCCGCTCATCTATCAGGGCGTCCTCGGCGTCACCGCCACCAACTCGGGTCAGTTGCTGACTCCGATGATGCTCGGCCTTATCGTCGCGAGCACGCTGGTCGGTCAGTTGATGGTGCGCATTCGCCTGTACCGTTTCCTGGGAACGGCCGGCGTCGCCGTCATGCTGGTCGGCATGTGGCTGCTCTCGCAGGTCACCGTCAGTACCTCGCGCCTTGAAGTGGTCCGCGATATCGTGATCGTCGGTGCGGGCCTGGGCTCGACCTTCCCCCTCTATCTGACCGCCGTCCAGAGCGCCCTACCACGGAACTTCCTCGGCGTGGCGTCGAGCCAGGTCCAGTTCTGGCGGCAGATCGGTGGCACCATTGGCACCGCCGTGCTCGGCTCGGTTCTCAGCCAGCGTCTTCCGGTCCACATCGCCGAGCAGGTGGCAACCCTTCACCTACCGGCGCAGGCGGCGCGGCTGGTCGGCGGCGGCGGAGGCAGCCCCCAGACGCTATTCGATCCGGCGCAGATCGCAGCGAGCCGGGCCAGGGCGACGAGTGCGCTCGGATCACAGGGCGCGGCGATCTTCGACCAGGTGCTCCATGCGGTCCGCGTGGCGCTGGCGTCGACGTTGCACGAGGTCTTCCTCTACGGCGCCGCCGTCCTGATTATCGCGCTGGTTGCAACCGTCTTCCTCAAGGACGTGCCGTTGCGCGCCCGGCAGCCTGCCGGTGAGAACGAAGCGCCGGTGGTCGCCGCCTAGCTGGGCTTTACTTAATACTCGGCGGCGTCACCGCCGTCCACGTCGCGCCGCCGTCGGTCGACCTGACCAGCCTGTCGGCGCCGACCTGCGACCAGATGGTTCTGGCATCGATGTAGTTCCAGGGCGCCAGGCTAAAAGTGAGCCCGCTCGCCAGCACCTGGCGCGTGCTCCACGTCTTGCCCGCGTCGAAGGTTTCGGTGAGATCTGGTCCGCTCGACAGCAGCCAGTGGCGAGCATCGAAGAAGAGCGCGCCGCCCTCCTGGAGCCCGCCCGGAGTCTGCCGAAGGTCGCCCCAGGTTCGGCCGCCGTCGTGCGACTGCAGCATATAGCTGTGCATCCAGCCCTGCGTCGTCGGCGGTTGTGACGGATCGGGCCGGAAGGTCGGCGGCGGTCCATTCACCTCGAATTCGAGCAGGCCATCTTTCCCGAAGAACACCGGTGACTCGAGCCGAACGTCGTTGGCGGCGGCCTCGGCTGGCAGCGGGAGGTCAATCGGGGCCCATGTTTGTCCACCATTGTGGGTCGACCACAAGAGTGCTGTCGGAGGCGTGAAGGGTATCGGCTTTCCACTCGCATCCCAGCCGTAGCTCTTGGATTGCGATGCGGCCAGCCAGCCGGTCTGCGGATCGGTGAAGGAGAAATTGCCCAGCCACGCACCGGATGGCAGTGTCCCGACGGTGCTCCAGTGCGTCCCGCCATCGCTGGTGTATTGGATGGGCTGCGGCGTCGCGCCCCGAACGCTCGCCAGGATGCGCCAGCCCTCCATCTCAGTAAGGAAGAAGCTGGTGCCGCCGATCGCGGCCCAGTCGGTCGGCCGATCGACGAGCTGCCAGTGTGCCCCGCCGTCCTGTGTCCTGTACGTGCGATCGATCATGTTGGACGATCCGGGAGCCCCTTGGACCTTGGAAGGCGGCAGTGTCGAGGGGACGTTTTCGACCAGCTCGCCGTCCTTTGCATTCCAGAAGTGGAATGACCCGATGCCGGACCCGTCCGGGATCCGGAACTGCTCGTGCCAGGTCTTCCCGCCGTCGGTCGTGTTCATCAGGACCGTCGGCCCGTTGTGCACGTAGAGCTGGGCGATGATCCAGGCAGTGTCGGCCGATACGTACTGCGCATCGACGATCGAGTAGCTGGCGGCGGGTGGATGCAGCCCGCCGACGCCGAATGGTAACCCGGCCGGCAGGGCCAGCTCGCCATGGGATACGCGAACGCCAACTGTCGCAACCCCGATGGCAAAGGCCGCCAGGACGACGGCGGCGGTCTGCAGTGCCACGCGACCGCGATGCGAAGCAGGCTTGCGTGAGCTGCTTGGGATCGCTTGGAGGACGCGTACCACAAGGTCCGGACTCGGCACTTCGTAGTCGGTCAGGACGTCGTGGCGGATCGCGGATCGCGCTGAGGGTTTCATGTTGGGTTCTCCTTGCTGGGATCAAATTCGAGTCGAAGACGCCCGACAGCTCGGTAAAGGCGGGCCCGCGCCGCCCCGGTCGAGATGCCGGCGACCGCCGCAACTTCCTCGAGCGGCAAATCAAGCCAGTAGAAGAGGTAAAGGAGCAGGCGGTCCGACCGCGACAGACCGGCAACTGTCTGCCGCAGATCGGAGGCGGTGATCGCCGACTCGTCGCTCCCCTGCGGTGGTCGGACCTGATCGAATCGGAGGACCGACCACCACCGCCCCCGCTGAAGAGAGCGACACTCGTTCGCGACGATCGTCAGGTACCACGCCCGAAACCCACCGCGCTCGTTCCGGAAGCTCGCGAACTTGTTCCACGCCTTAAAGGTCGCCTCCTGGACTGCGTCCTCGGCTGCCATCTTCTGGCGGAGCATGGCGAAGGCGAGCCGGTAGGCCGGCTCAACCAGGGGCGTGATCAGCGAATCAAAGCCGGTGCGATCCGCCGCTTCGCGCGCGTGGCTCAGCTTGTCGCCGGGTATCTCGGCGGCGACCTCGTTGCGGACGATATGCGGTCTCCTTTTCTGCCAGGCAGCGCGGTGGTGCTAACTGTATGACGCGCCAGCCGTGAGCCGAGTTACATCGCGGCCGCCGGCGCCGAGCGATCAGATTCCGGTGTCCACCGGTTCGCTCGGGATATTGCCTGCGACGAGATCAGCCAGGAAGTGGCCGAGCCGGTGAGGCGCGAACTCATCGTCTGATGTTTGGACTTCGCTGGCCGTCCACCAGCGGTGCTCGCCCATGAAGTTGCGTTCGAAATCATCCCAACCGCTGACATCGACATCGTGCTGCTCGACGCGAACGAGATAGAAACGCTCCCGTTGACGCGTGGCCTCGCCCGAGTGAGGCATCGGAAATACGTGTTCTCGTACCCAGATCAGGGGACCGATGTCAGCCGCGACGAGGCCACATTCTTCGGCTAGTTCTCGCCTCAGCGCGTCGGTCGCGGATTCGCCGACCGCCACGCCACCGCCTGGAGTGATCCAGAAGTGCCGCGCCCGGGTGTTGTCTTGGAACGCCTTGAAGAGCAGGACGCGGTTGTCGCGATCGAGGACCACCGCACGGACCGCCTCGCGAAGTGCCGGCTCCCGGTCCGGAATCGGTCTACTGGCCCTCGCTGACCTCGTAGATCTCGTTCGCGGGATGCCCCGCCTTCGTGTGGACGGCCGCGACCGCCTCCTTGTTCGGGCCGGTCGCAAGGCAGAAGACCTTTCCCGCCTTGGAGTCGAGCCAATAGCGTACGTACTCCACTCCGGTACCCTTCTGGGCCTCGAGATCTTTCTTATGGGCATCGGCGAGCTGCTGTGGCGTAACGTGCATTCCCTCGTGTACGTCCATGAATGTCGGCACCTTGCTACCTCCTGTTCCCCTTGACCGTTGTCGGTGGACACATGGTAGGACCTCGGCGACCTAAGCTGCTGAACTGAGTGAATGACGACGCCGAGGTAATCGTTGTTGGGGGAGGCCTTGCTGGGCTGGTTGCCACGGCAGAGCTCGCGGACGCAGGTCGCCGCGTCATCCTGCTGGAGCAGGAACCGCAACCCTGGCTGGGCGGGCAAGCGTTCTGGTCGTTTGGTGGCCTCTTCTTTATCAACTCTCCGGAGCAGCGGCGGCTTGGCCTTCGCGACTCCCACGAGCTGGCGACCAAAGATTGGATGGCCACGGCCGGCTTCGATCGAGCGGAAGACGAGTGGCCACGGAAGTGGGCCGAGTCATATCTTGCGTTTGCGGCAGGCGAGAAGCGGTCGTGGTTGCACGCCCAGGGTGTTCGATTTTTCCCCATCGTGGGTTGGGCCGAGCGACGAGCCGATCCCCTGGCCGGTCCAGGGAATTTGGTTCCACGCTTCCACGTCACCTGGGGCACCGGCCCAGGCGTGGTGGCACCGTTCGAGCGGCGCGTGCGCGACGCTGCGGCTCGAGGTCGGGTGACGCTGATGTTCCGTCATCGAGTTGATGCCCTGACCGTCCGGGGCGGCGCCGTTGACGGCGTGCACGGTGCGATCCTCGACGCGAGTTCGGTCGGGCGGGGGAGACCAAGCTCGAGGACTGCGATCGGGGAGTTCGAGCTGCACGCACCGGCCGTCATCGTGACGTCGGGAGGCATCGGCGGGAACCACGACCTGGTTCGTGCGGCCTGGCCTTCGCGCCTGGGGACTCCGCCCCGCCACATGCTGACCGGGGTGCCGGCCCACGTCGACGGCCGGATGCTCGCGATCACGGAGGCCGCAGGGGGATCGGTGATCAACCGCGATCGCATGTGGCATTACGTCGAGGGAATCCAGAACTGGAACCCAATCTGGCCGGGGCATGGCATCCGGATCCTGCCGGGACCCTCATCGATGTGGTTCGATGCCGTCGGCCATCGCCTGCCGGCACCATTGTTCCCGGGCTTCGACACATTGGGAACGCTGGCGCACCTGCGCACGACCGGCTACGACTACTCCTGGTTCGTGCTGACGCAGCGAATTATCAAGCGCGAGTTCGCGCTCTCCGGCTCCGAGCAGAATCCCGACCTGACGAATAAGGATGTCAGGCTGCTCCTGCAACGCGTGGTCTCGAAGTCCGGACCCGCGCCGATTGAGGCGTTCAAGCAACACGGTGCCGACTTCGTGGTGGCGAACAACCTTGATGACCTCGTTCGCGGCATGAACGCCCTGACCGACGAGCCGCGCCTCGATGCCGCCAGGCTGAAGCGTGAGATCGTCACCCGCGACGACGTGATCAGCAATCCCGCGACCGAGGACGGACAGATTCGCGCGATACGAGCCGCGCGGCGCTACTTCGGTGACCGGCTGATCCGGGTCGCCCAGCCGCATCGGCTGTTGGATCCGACCGCCGGTCCTCTGATTGCGGTTCGTCTCCAGATCTTGACACGCAAGACGCTGGGCGGCCTGCACACGGATCTCTCTGGTCGGGTGCTTCGCACGGACGGGACGCCGTTGCCCGGTCTGTACGCTGCGGGCGAAGTCGCCGGGTTCGGCGGTGGTGGCATGCATGGATACCGGTCGCTGGAAGGAACGTTCCTTGGCGGTTGCCTTTTCTCTGGACGGACGGCCGGCAGGGCCCTCGCCGCCGTTGTCGCCTAGGGCTTTAGATAGGATTCCGCGGTGGCTACCACCGAGCTATCGGCATACCCCGGGGAGGGCTTCGAACCTCGGCTCATCGAGCGCTTCGTCAGCCTGCGCAACAAACGCGTCCTTGAGATTGGCTGCGGAGACGGACGGCTGACGTTTCAGTACGCACCGCACGCATCGTCGGTCCTGGCCATCGATCCCGATCGACCCAGTATTGACGAGGCCCTCTTTCAGCAGGGTGAGGGTGGCGCGCCCAACATCGACTTTCGACTGGGCTCGATCGAGCGCCTCACCAGACCCGGTGCCCCGTTTGATGTCGCGTTGTTTAGCTGGTCGCTTTGATGAATCGCGCTCAGGGGCATGGTCCATGCCCTCCGGCGAGCGGGTGGCTACCTCCGTCGCGGCGGCATGCTCGTCAGCATCCGACCGCACCGCACCTGGCGGCCTTCCATCGCCATCGTTGCCGGGCGGTCGCGGGTCCCCGTGGCGACGCTGCTGAACACCGCCTTTGAAGTCAACCTCGCCGCCGCGGAATCGGCTCTCGAACGTGTTGTCGACGAAGGCTCGTTTACCTTGGCTGGCGCCCAAGCTGCGCGATACCGCATCTATCTCGCCCGTCCGTCGCAGGTCCGGACCTACCTCGAATTGATCAACCCGCCTCGTCCGCGGTTTCCTCGCGGCGGCCGGGCCAGGCTGAATGCGATGTGGACCTCGGCGCCGCGAGGCGCACGCATCGAAGTGACGGAGTCGCTCATCGTGAACGGGCTCCGTCGTCCGTAACTGGGAAGATGGCGTTGCCAATGCCGGCTGTCAAGCGGATCGATTTCGGCTATTTCGTGCGGCCCGCCGAAGAGACCGGCACCGGCAAGGCCCGCGTCGAAGGCGTACTTGGCTACGTCATCGACCACTCGGCCGGCGCGCTGCTCTTCGATACCGGCCTGGGGGAGGGGAGTGCTGAGGTCGATGCCCATTACCGGCCCGTCCGGCGGCCGCTACCCGAGGCACTCCATGACGCCGGGATTGGCATCGGAGATATCCGTTGGGTGGCGAACTGCCATCTGCACGTCGATCATTGCGGCGGCAACCCGGCGCTCAGTGGCCGCCCCATCTTCGTGCAATCGGGAGAACTCCTGCAGGCGCGAACGGCCACGGATTACACCCTTCCGCACCTGATTGACTTCGACGGCGCCGACTATCGCCAGCTCGCTGGCGAGACCGAGATTCTGCCAGGCGTTCTCGTGATCCCGACCCCGGGGCATACCGGCGGGCACCAGGCGATCGCGGTCCGGGGCAATGATGGGACCGTCGTCCTCGCCGGCCAGGCGCGCAACACCGCGTTCGATTACAGCGCCGACCAGCTAGCGTGGCGCGCGCGTCAGGAGGGCCGCGTCGACGATCCCGCGCTCAGCTACCGGCCGTGGATCGAGCGGCTTCAATCGCTCGATCCATCGCGGATCGTGTTTGCGCACGATTACGCCGTGTGGGAGCCGGCGCGCGATTCCTTGACGAAGCCGTAGGCGGCCCTGGCAAGGGCGACCCAGGGTGCCTGACCGGGGCTGATCGAAATCCATTGCTTCATCAGCCGCCCGTGCCCGGGGTCGAAGTACGTGCCGACCCGGGCCGCGACCAGTTCGTCCACCCGCTGCCTCGGAAGCTTGACCACGAGCTTGCCCCTGACCAGCATCGCGAAGATCTTCCCGTTGACGCTGAGGACGTTGCTCGAGCTGAACATCTTCCCGCGGCTCACGGTTCGATCCTTGGCGAAAGCCGTGACGACCGGCGCGAAGCTGTCCGGGACAAGGGCGGGGTCCTTGGTCGATTTCTTTGAGGCAGTAATTAGAGGACCAGCGCCATCGGACTCTGTAGCAACCGCTTGACTTCCTGCAAGAATTGGGCTGCCGTCACCCCGTAGAAGACCCGGTGGTCGACTGAGAGCGTCACCCGCATCCGCTTCCCCGGCACCACCTGACCATCCTTGACGACCGCTTTGTCCTCGATCGAGCCGATCGCCAGGATGCCCGAGTCGGGCGGATTGATGATGGCGGTGAACTGGTCGACGTCGTACATGCCAAGGTTCGAGATGCTGAAGGTATTGCCCATGTAATCCTGCGCCGCGGCCTTGTTCGCACGGGCTCGTTCGATGAGCTGCTTGGACTCGGTGGCGATCTCTTTGAGCGATTTCTGATCGGCGTTGCGCAGCACCGGGACGATCAGCCGATCGGGCAGGCCGACCGCGATGCCGATGTTGACGTCGCGCTTTCGCTCGATGCGACCGTCGGCCCAGGAGGCGTTGACCTCGGGGAACTTCGTCAGTGCCAGCGCGACCGCCTTGACGATCAGGTCGTTGATACTGATCGACTCAGACTTCTCGACCGCCTCGTTGAACATCTGGCGGAGACGCACGGCATCATCCATCGCGATCTCCGACGTGACGTAGAAATGCGGCGCCGAGAACATGCTCTGGGCGAGACGCATCGCGACCGTCGACTGGAGCTTGGTGAGCTCGACGACCTCGACCTCTCCGGTGGGACGTGCGGCCGCCGGCCGCGTCTCGCGGGTGGCAGCTGCCGGGGCCGCCGCAGCCGGCCGTGCTTCGCCCTTTTGCTGGGCGGCGGCTTCGACATCTTCTTTGGTGATCCGTCCGCCCGGGCCGGTGCCCTGCACGCGGCGCAGGTCGACCCCCTGTTCTTCGGCGAGGCGCCGAGCGACGGGGGAGACCCGCTGGCGCTCGCCGTCCGATTGCTCGGTGGGACGGCGGATGACGTTCAAGGCAGCCTGGGCTGCCGCACCGACTTCGGTTCGGTCATCCGGTCCGCCATGCGGGTATTGCTCGCCGCCGGCGTCGGCGGCCGTCTGCGCGGCTGCGGCCACGGCTCGATCCGCCTGCGCCACATGCGACGCAGGCGTGGTGGACTGGGGCTTCGGCGCTTCCGCCGTGGCCGGCTTGGCGCCTTGCTCCGGCGCGGCGGCCGGCGCCTGCCCCTGCGGCTCTGCGGGTGTCTGGGCCGACGGAGCCGAGGCACCATCGCCAATCTCGGCGATCACGGCGCCGATGGGGGCGCTCTCGCCCTCGGGCACCACGATCTTGCTCAGCTTGCCGGAGGCGTACGCCTCGACCTCGATGTTGGCCTTGTCGCTTTCGATCTCGACCAGGGGCTCGCCCTTCTTGACGTCCTCGCCCTCTTTCTTGAGCCAGCGCAGGATCTTGCCGGTCTCCATCGAGTCCGACAAGCGCGGCATTTGAACGCTGGCCACGATCACGTCGGCCTTGCCGGGGAAGACGATCTTCTCCAGCCGCTTGTTGTACGGTGCCGGCACTTCGGCGGCGCCGATCCGCGCCACCGGGGCATCGAGGTAATCGAAGGCCTCCTCGTAGACGCGCGAGGCGATCTCCGAGCCGACGCCGTAGGAGCGCCAGCCCTCTTCGACGGTGATCAACCGGCTGGTCTTCTTGACGGACTCGATCACGGGGGTCATGTCGAGCGGCCGCAGCGCCCGCATGTCGACGACCTCGGCGCTGATGCCTTCCTTCTCGAGTTCGGCGGCGGCGTCCATGGCGACGATCAGCATGCGCGAATGGGCGCAGATCGTGATGTGCTCGCCGGGGCGCTTCACCTCGTTCTTGTCCAACGGCACCAGGTGCTCCCCATCGGGAACTTCGCCTTTGACCGCGTAGGTGCCTTCGTTCTCGATGAACATCACGGGATTGTCGTCGCGGATGGCGGACTTCAGCATCCCCTTGGCGTCGGCCGGGGTCCCCGGGGCGACGACCTTCAGCCCGGGCACATGGGCGAACCAATTCTCATGGCTGTGCGAGTGCTGCGCCCCCAACTGGTGCCCGCCGCCGCCCGGGGTGCGGATCACCAGCGGCACCTTGGTGCCGCCGCCGAACATATAGCGGATGTGCGCGGCGGCGTTGACCACCTGGTCCATCGCCACCATGATGAAGTTGACCGTCATCATCTCGGCGACTGGCCGCAGTCCCGACATCGCGGCACCGATCGCGGTGCCGATGATGATCTCTTCGGCGATCGGCGTGTCGAGTACGCGCTTCTCGCCAAATTCCTTCATCAGGCCGCGGGTGACTTTGAATGATCCGTCGTAGAGGCCGATGTCCTCCCCCAGCAGGAAGACGGCCTCGTCCCGCTTCATCTCCTCTCGGAGCGCCTGGTTGAGGGCGTCGCGCATGGCAAGGATGGCCATCAGCTCGCTACCTCGTCGGCGTAGACGTCGCGGTAGAGGTCCTTAGGATCGGGCTCCGGGCTCTCCTCGGCGAACTTCACCGCCTCCTCGACCTGGGCGGTGACCTCCTCGTCGATCTTCTGGATCTCCTGGTCGTCGAGCATCTTCTGCTTCTTCATGTAGTCGCCGAGGCTGAGGATGGCGTCGCGCGTCTGCCACTCCTTGATCTCGTCCTTGCCCCGATAGGTATCGGGGTCGGACATCGAATGGCCGCGGTACCGGTAGGTCAGGCATTCGAGCAGGCTGGGCTCGTGTTTCTCCCGGGCCTGGGCCACCAGCTGGTCGGTGATCCGGCGCACTGCCAGCACGTCCATGCCGTCGACCCGCTCGCCGGTCATGTCGTAGGCGCAGGCCTTCTTCCAGATCTCGGTGACCGCCGAAGCGCGGCTGACCGCCGTGCCCATTCCATAGAGGTTGTTGACACAGACGAACACGATCGGCAGGTGCCACAGCTTGGCGACGTTGAGCGACTCGTGAAAAGCGCCGATATTGGTAGCGCCGTCCCCGAAGATGCTCATCACCACCTCGTCCTTTTCCTCGTAGTTGATGGCGTAGGCGCTGCCGCAGGCGATTGGGAGGGCCTGGCCGACGATGGCGTAGCCGCCGTAAAAGCGATGCTCCTGGCTGAAGAGGTGCATCGACCCGCCCCGGCCACGCGAGGTGCCGGTCTCCTTGCCGAAGAGCTCGGCCATCACCGCCTTCGGATCGATCCCTTTGGCGATAGCGTGGCCATGCTCGCGGTACGTGCTGTACACGTAGTCCGTGGGGCGGAGAGTCGAGATCGTGCCGACGATGGTCGCCTCCTCGCCGATGTTGAGGTGGCAGAAGCCGCCGATCTTGGCCGCCTGGTACATCTCGGCCGTCTTCTCCTCGAAGCGGCGGATCAGCAGCATCTCGCGATAGAGCGTCAGAAGGGTGGCTTTGTCCGTCAGCGCTTCCTTCGATGGACTGCCGGCGGGGCGCTGTTCGACCTTCATGATGACTCCTGGAATCTCAGTGGCACGGACCGGTGCAAAATCTCTTCTATTGTATCTATAGATGATTTCTATGGGACCCCTGGCGAGCCATCAGCCGAGGGTTAGGAGAATTATCGGCTGGGACTTTCCCCGCACGACCGATGGCCCCAGGCGCCGCAGCGGCACAGTCCCGTTCAGGCGTGATGCGGTTGCTTCGGAGAGGATGCAGTCCACCTCAAAGCGTTTGCAGAGACCTTCCAGGCGCGAGGCCGTGTTGACGGTGTCGCCGACAGCCGTGAAGTCGCTGCGGCGGCTGATGCCGACTGCCCCGAGGACCACTTCGCCCGTATGGATGCCGATCCCGAATCGAACCGGTTCGGGCTGGCCTTCGTTGAGGGTCGCAAAACGCCCGCGGATGGTGCGCGCTGTCTGAACCGCGGGCAGAGCTCCTGCGGTGGGCTCCTCCATAACACCAAAGATTGCCATCAGGCCGTCGCCTAGAAACTTATCAAGCATCCCGCCGTTCTCGAACACGGACTCCGCCATCGCTCCTACGTAACGGTTGAGGTACTCGACCAGGTCGGTCGGCACCAAGGTGTCGGCCAGCTCGGTCGAGCTACGAAGATCGGCGAAAAGCACGGTGACCACCCGTCGCTCACCTCCGAGAGCGAGCCTGTCGCCCGCCAGCACGCGCTCCACCGCTTCGCTGGCCAGGAACCGCTCGAGCCCGCGCCGACGTTCAAGCTCGGCGAAGCTGGCTCGGAGACGGGCGTTGATGCTGGCGTAGATCGAGAACACCAGAAGCACGGCGGCGGTTGTCGCTAATGCGATCAGCGGGACCCATGTGGCGGTCCATTTCCACAGCACGGGCCCCACCAGGAAGGGGCTCAGGACGAACCAGATGGGGAAGAAGGCGGCTAACACGGCCACCCCGCTCAACCCGCTCAAGACCACCGGCGGTGGCAGCGTGGGGAACCGGCGCATCGCGGCGGTGCCAAAGAACCGGAGAACGATCGCCGCGACTAGTCCGCAGGCCAGGTTGCCAACCGGCGCTACGAGAAGCATCCACCATGGGGAAGACAGACCGGTCGCTGCTCCGACCGTAGCGATTAGGGCACCGTTCAGCACGCCGAAAATGGCGATGGCGAGCGCATAGGGCAGCTGACCACGAAACGAGGTGACCTGATAGCCCGAGCGGATATCCGTCTCGCGCAGCAGGGGACCTGCCATCAGGCTGACAGGCTAGCCGCTAGATCGCTAGGCGCCAGCCGTTCCGTTGGGGGTAAAGCCCTTTTGGGCGTGGCGCGCGGTGACGACGGTCTTGATGTTGCCGCGGACGTTGAAGTCGCCGACGACCTCCATGTAGCGAGGGTCCAGCAAGGCGACCAGGTCGTCGAGGATCCGGTTGACCGCCGCCTCGTGGAAGACCTCCTCGTCGCGGTACTTGTTGATGTAAAGCTTGAGCGACTTGAGCTCGACCAGCTTTTGGTCGGGGATGTAGCGGATGCGGATGGTGGCGAAATCCGGGAAGCCTGAATCGGGCGCGAGGCAGGTGAACTCCGGGATAGTGAAGTGGATCTCGTAGTCGCGTTCCGGCTTGCTATTGGGAACCGCCTCGAGGGTCGACTCCGCAATCATCTTCGCGCCGTATTTCATGCCATCAATGCTAACGCCGCGCTACCGGCCGTCTCAACGATGCGCCTCAGGGCGTGACAGTGAAGGCAATGCGTGAGCTGGTGACGGTGCCGTCGCCGCTGGTGACCTGGACGATGTAGTCCTGGACGACACGGCCGGCCGGCACCTTGACCGTCAGCGTCGACGCGTTCACCAGCGTGGGCTCCAACCCGTCGAAGCCGCCGCTCGGGCTCGCCAGCGGAATGAATGAGACGCGAAGGGCGTTGCCGTCGATGAAGCCGCTGCCCTGGATCGTTACCAGCACGACTTGCGCCGCCGAGGCGCGGGCAGGGCTGACGGACTGGATGCTCGGTCCGGCAGACGGTGCGCTGGTCGTGTCGGTCCCGCGCAGGACCAGGTCGCCTGGCAACGGGGCAAGCGGGACCGCGGTGCCAGCCTGGCGTCGCCATTGCGGGATGTCCGTCAGGGCGACGGTGACGGGCAAGGCCCGCCCGCTCGCCATCAGGATGCCCACGACCTTGCCGCCCGGGCCCACGATCGGCCCGCCGATGTTGCCGGGCAGGATATCGACCCGCAGCGTCAGTTGGGTATCGCTTCGGTTGAGCACAACGGCTGGGGTCGCTGTGCGCAGGTTGACGACCTTGGGACTCGCCAGCAGCACCACCGGGTCATCCACCTGGAGACCCGCGGGATCGCCGAATGCCAAGGGGGTGCCGTCATTGCTTGCTCGGACGAGCGCGATCCCCAGGTCGGCGTCGATCCCGATGAGGCGCACCGAGTGTGAGCCGCCGGTGTTGTCGACCAGGCGGAGGCCGGCGCTGCCGGTGACGACGCTGGCCACGGTGAGGAAGTCACCCTGCGGATCGATGAGAAATGCCGTGGCGAAAGACTGGTCATTGACGATCGTCATCACGCCCTGGAGGTCGCGGTCGAGCTCTTCGGGCAGCAGCACGGCGGATGGCGGGGCGGTGGGAGTCGGCGTTGCCACGGGCGTGGGACCCGGCGGCACCGCACTCAGCCATTGGCCGGCCTTCGGCAGCAGGACCGCAATGCCGACCAGCACGAGCGTGATGACCAGCGCCGCGAGCGCCTGGTCCAGCCGGCTCTTCGGAAGACGGGTCACGGTGATTCAACGAAGGACCGCGGCGCTTTCTTGGGCGCGGCCGGTTACCGATATATTCATGACGATGCGGCTGCGGAATACGGAAACGGGTGTGGTGCAGCCGCTGGAGCCCACCTACCGGCCGGTCCGTGTCTACGTCTGTGGCATCACCCCCTATGACACCACCCACCTCGGGCACGCCTTCACCTACGTCGCCTTCGACGTGCTCGTGCGGGCGCTGCGGGCCGGCGGACAACCGGTCCGCTACGTCCAGAACGTGACCGACGTCGACGACGACATCATCCGCCGAGCGCGCGAGCTGAGCACCACCTGGGACCGGCTGGCGTCCACCGAGACCGCCCTCTATGAGGCGGACATGGCGGCGCTTAACGTGCGGCCGCCCGATGTGTTCCCCAGGGCCAGCCAGACGATTCCGAAGATCATCGACCTCGTCCGCGTACTCGAGGCGCAGGGACATGCCTACCACCGAGACGGCAACGTCTACTTCCGTGTGGGCAGTGTCACCGACTATGGGCGCCTCAGCCGGCTCGGTCGCGAGGAGATGATCAAGCTGTCGGCGCAGCGTGGCGCCGATCCGGACGACCCACGCAAGCAGGACCCGCTGGATTTCGTGCTCTGGCAGGCCAGCGCGCCGGACGAGCCGCGCTGGGAGTCCCCATGGGGCGAGGGACGACCAGGATGGCACATCGAGTGTTCGGCGATGGCGCTGGAACACCTCGGCGATCAGCTGGACGTGCATGGCGGGGGTGCCGACCTGATCTTTCCCCATCACGAAAGCGAAATCGCGCAGTCGGAGTCGGTCACCGGCGTCCGGCCGTTCGCCCGCATCTGGGTGCACGTGGGCATGCTGAGCTACCAGGGCGAGAAGATGAGCAAGTCGCTGCGCAACCTTGTGCTCGTCGGCGACCTGCTTCGGCGCTACGACGCGGACAGCATCCGGGTGTTGTTGCTTCGCCATCACTACCGCGAACCGTGGGACTACACGGAGGACCAGCTGGAGGACGCCGCCGGGTGGACCCAGCGATTGCGGCAGGCGGCGCTCGGCCCGGGGGACAGCAGGGGGGACAGCCCGCGGGCGGTCCGGGCGGCCCTCGAGGACGATCTCGACACGCCGCGCGCCCTTCGTCTGCTCGAGGATGCGGTCACCGGCGGCGACGGCGGCTGGCGAACCGCCGCGGATCTTCTGGGGCTTCGACTGCGAGCCTGAGGAAACGAAAAAGGCGCCCGGGTGGCGGGCGCCTTTCTCAAATGGGGGGAGGGAGCGAGTTAGTCGTTTCCTTCGCGCTCGGTCGAGCGGACTTCCGGTTTCTCGGTGTCCTGCTGCTCGACATCCTGCTTCTCGACGTCTTGCTTCTCGACGTCGGTCTGCTTCGCTTCGGGCTGGGTGGACTCAGCCTTCAGTTCGGCAATCGCGGCAGTGTACTCCGCTGTCAGGTTCGCGATCGATTGGCATGCCTCATCGACGATGGCGGTCAGCTGGGCGCTAACAGCCCTGGCGTCTTTCTCGCCATCTTCGTCGGCGTTTTCGGCGGCCAGCTCGTCGATGCTGCTGTTCGCCTCAGCCGTAATTTCAGCGAGGCCGATCGTGGTCTCGGCATTGAGGTCCTTGGCCTCGGTGGCGGCTTCACCCGTTAGGGTCGCAGGGTCGGTCAGCACGACCGTGGCTGCGCAGGTCGCAATGGCGGCCTTGGCTGTCGCGGGCGTAAAGTCGGCAAGGCCCGCCACACTTGTCCACAGTGCGAGGCCGCCGGCAACGATCAGTGCGCCGAATACGTTTCGCTTCATGCACTCTTATACGCACGCGCTGAAGCCCATATTCGTAACGATGTCGCGCCCAGGTGACGCCCGGGCTACACGGCGCTGATGAGCGCGCTCCGGCGTGGAAAAGCGCGCGCGTTAGGGGATGCGATGAACCCGCGGTAACCCTGGCGGGGGGAATGCGGGCAGATCGGCCGGGCCGCGGCGTTCGAGCTCCTCTCGTAAGGCCGCGGTCTCGAGCACCAGCCGCTCGACATCGATCGTCATGCAGCTTGGCCGGTAGGGCTCCAGCTTGGCGAGTCCATGGCCGAGCTTCGCCACGGCCCCGCGCCAGTTACCGCGCCGCCAGTGATAGAAGCCGACCCCGACCTGCAGGATCCCCTGGTAGAGGTAGCGAACCGCGTCCGGCTCGTGGATCCAGATGCCCTCGAGCGTCTCGTGCTGCTCGAAAAACTCTTGCTGGTTGAACTCGTCGATGCCATGCAGAAGGGCATCGGGTGGGGCGCCATCGCATCGGGCGGTGCGGCGGGGCGCCGTCTTTTTCGGGTGGACGCTCATCGGGGTATCTCCCGATGGGCAACCGTCACGCCGAGCTCTGGTTGTTGGCGAGCGAGACCTGGTTCTCATCGCCGTCGGGCGATGCGCCCGGCAACTCCAGATAGAAGGTTGTGCCCTTACCCTCGAGGCTGTTCGCCCAGGCGCGTCCACCATGCGCTTCGGCAACCCGACGAAGGAGATAGAGGCCGAGGCCCTGCCCACGCTCGGGTTGCTGGTCGGCGAGCGGAGCGAAGAGTTCCTGCAGCCGATCGGCCGACGTCCCGGGGCCATCGTCTTTCACGATCAGTTGATAACGGTCGTGGCTCGCCTGCCGCAGGCGAAGTTGCACCACGGTGGCGCTCCGCGCGTGCTTGAACACGTTGTGGAGCATCTCGTCGAGCGCGGCCTCGAGCAAGGTGGCGTCGCCCCACACGTCCGTCTGTGTGTCGAGCTGGAGGCGCAGCTCCATACCGACGCCGGCCATCCGCTCGGTCATGCGCCGCGCCGCTTCCTGGGCGACGGCGACGAGTGAGACCCGGACGGTGAAAGCCAGTTCGAGCGGGAGACGAGAGAGCAGGAGCACCTGGTCCGCGACCCGCATCAGGGTCTCCGATTGCTGGGCGAGGCGCTGGGCGACAAGCGGCATCTCGTTCGCGGGGACCTCATTGTTGCGCAGCCGGTCGGCATAGCCGCGGAGGATGGCGAGCGGCTCCTTGACCTCCTGCGACGCCAGCCGTACGGCCGAGACGGGCGTCCGCGATTGGCCGTTGGTGGGCGTCGATTGCTCCTGCAATCGGGGGGCGAGCAATCCGGCCACGACCAGCAGCAGATCCTGGTCGTCAGGGGAATAGACTCGCGCGCCTTTGCCCAGCACGGCAAGGGTTCCTGAAAGCTCCCCCATCTTGCCGTGCCAGTTGGTGCCGAGGTAGCTCACGATGCCCAACTGCGCCCGCATCTCCAGGCTCTTGAATGGCTGACGCTTACCCGCATCGCGAACATTGAGGACGCCACCTTCGACCTCCTCCTCGACGCTCGCGAACGTCGACTCCAAAGGCAGGCGCAAGCCGGGCTCGATAGCGGGGCCGCTCTCGACGACCGCAGCCATGATCTCGAGCGTCTCGTCATCGATCTTGCCGAGAAAGGCGGCCCGGCCATCGAGCGCCTGGACCAGGCATGACAGGGCATGATCGACGAGATCGGGAAGGGGCCGATCGAGATTGGCGACCACCAGGCGGCGGACCACGCTCAGCGAGGACTGGGGGTCAGGGCTCATGAAGGGGCGCCCTCGGTTATACCAGTAAGCGGCCCCGGTGTGGAAAGGCGGCGTGCCATGTTCTTAGAATTTGCCAGCATTGGCTGAGGTATCCAACGGACGCGCGAACCTGCACCTGCACACCATCTTCAGTGACGGTGAACTCGAGCCGGCCCAGGTTGTGGAAGCCCATGTCGCCGCCGGCTTCACTGCCATCGCGCTAACCGACCACGACACGCTGGCGGGGATCGACGCGCTTGGCCGCCTCGAGGGACGTCGGCTGCGGATGATTGCCGGCGTGGAGCTGTCAATCGAAGATGAGCCGCGCCGCGGGCTGGTCGACGTACATCTACTCGGCTATGGCTTTACCGTCGGCGATCGGCGGTTGCGGCGCCGGCTGCACGAAGCCAGCGAGGCGCGCGAGGCGCAGAAGGTAGAGACCGTCCACCGCCTGGCGGCGGCTGGATTCAAGGTGACCTGGGATGACGTGCGAGTGCGGGCGCGCGGCAATGTGGGGAAGCCGCACATCGTCGCCTCGATCGAAGCGTCGCAGCCGGGTGTCGTCCGCGAGGAGCTCTACGCCGCGATGGGACCCGGTGGTGCGGCCCACGTGCCGCGGACAAAAGAGATGTCGCTCGACGAAGGGGTCGACTTGATCGCCACGGCTGGCGGCGTCACCGTGCTGGCGCACCCCGGCGTCTACCGGCATGTGCCCGACCTCGAGGTGTTGTTTCGCACCTGCGCCGTGGCCGGCGTCCTGGGACTGGAGGTGACCTATCCCCAGGCACCCGATGATCCCTACGGGCCGAAGAGCGTGGCCTTGATGGAGCGCTTCGCCAAGGTGGCGGCGTCCTATGGATGGGTCGCGACCGGCGGCGACGATTTTCACGGGCCCCAGGTGACGCCGCTGATTCGGCTGGCGGGCTGGACGGCGACGCCGGCGACCTGCGTCGACGAGCTCCTCGCCCGCCGCAGCTAACGGGTCGTCAGGAATCGCGTAATCGCTTCGACGACCGCATCGGGCCGGTCGAGCGGAAGGAAATGCCCACCCGGGTCGATGACCTCGACCGTCGAGTTGCGGAATTTGCGCTCGAGAACCTCCGCCCAGCGTGGCTCGAGGAAGGCGTCGTTCGCGCCCCATAGGATCAGGGTCGGTGTCTCGATCTCCTCGATATGCTTCGAGCGCCCGACGAGGTCGCGGTTGTTGAGCGCCCGCGCGGCTCGCAGATAGGCGCGGCGGCCGCCAATATCCTGGAAGGGTCGCGTCCATTCATCGACGACCTCATCGGTGACGCGGCCCTCCGAGACCATGCCCTTCTGGAGTCCCTCCCGCAAGCCCTTGCGCATGTCGATGTTGACCATGATCTGGTCCCAAGCCGGCTCTTTCAATCGCGCGATCACCGGTACCGGCCAGTTGTTGTCGACCGCGCTATCGATCAAAATCAGCCGGGCCACGCGGTCTGGTTCGTCGACCGTCATCAACTGCGCCACGCCCCCGCCAATGTCGTGGCCGACCACCGCGGCCTGGTGCACGCCAATCGTTTCCATGAAGGCGACGATGTAGCGCGCTTGCGCCGCGATCGAGAGGTCGGCGTCGAGCCGCTTGTCGGAATCACCGTAGCCGAGCAGGTCGGGGGCCATCACATCGAAGGTTGTGGAGAGCGGATCGATGACGTCTCGCCAGAGGTAGGACGAGCTGGGGATTCCGTGTAAGAGCACCAGGGGCGGGCCCTGTCCCTGGCGGATGTAGGCGATGTCGCCTGCGAAGGTTCGGATCTTCCGCTTGCTTCGTGCGAGCGGCGCCATCGTGATGAGCTCGGTCGTCATCGACGGCGAAACGGTCGGCGTCGAGGCGCGCTCGAGAGGTGATGGCGGCGCGGCGAAGCGGGGCGGTGGCTCGGCGGTCACGGCGGGCGCGGTCTGGGGTGGCGCGGCCGTCGGTGCCACCGGTTGGGTGGCGCGGCGGGGCAGGATGATGTTCGTCGAGCTGGCGCGCGCAATCAGCTGGTTCTGCTGGTCCAGGACATCGGCCTCGGCCACCGTGACTTGCTGGCCGCGCTGCACCACCCGGCCGATCGATCGCAGCATGCCTGAATCGGAGGTGACCGCCCTCAAAAAGTTGACGTGGAGCTCCGCCGTGGTGAAGCCCTCACCTGGCGCCAGCGTGCTGAAGACCGCGAACCCCATCGCACTATCGGCGAGCGAGGTGATCGCCCCACCGTGCACGGTGTTCATCGGGTTGTAGAGCTCGCTGGTCGATGGCATCTCGAAGGTGGCGCTGCCATCGGCCACCGCGATGAAGCGCATGTTGAGCAGCCGCACGTAGGGCGGGGGAGGGGCCGCACCACGCAGAGCGGCTTCGAGCAGGTCACGGCCGGACGGCTCCGCCGGTGCGGCCATCGCCACGCCATTGTACGGCCGGGCCACCACCCTGAGCACCTGAACGGTTTTGGTCTCTCCGTGACGCGACTTTTGGTTACGGCGCCCGCGTAACGGCCGCGTGACGGTCGTGTGATACATCGTCGCGCCGATGCAAGCCATCGTCACTAAGAACAGTTGGTCTTGTGTAGGCCGCGTCGACCTGCAATTAGGGGAAAGAAAAGGGGGACTTTTCTGAAGTACGCTGCGCCTCGATTTGCAACACATTCCGCTGTGCTGCTGATGGCAGCTGCGATGCCTTGGGTCGTCTTCCATGTGCCGGTCGGCGCCTCCCCCGCGATGGCCGGCGCCAGCGTCCCCGGTGTTGCCCTGGCGCAAGCGCCCTTCGGCCGCGCGGTCGACGGCATCGGATGGTCCATGAGTGGCTCGCTGGTCGTTCCAGCGCTCCCGGCAACCCCTCCCGCGGAGAAGCACCGCGACATCATCTATTACTCGGCGGTCGACGGCGACACGCTCCGGGCCCTGGCGTCGAAGTACGGCTTGTCGGTCAATACGCTCCTCTGGTCGAACCCCAAGCTGGTTGACCGATTGACGGCCGGCCAGGAGGTCATCATCCCGCCGGTGGACGGCGTCCTGGTCAAGGTCGCGGCCAACGACACGGTGACCTCCCTGGCGCAGAAGTACCGCGCCGAGTCGGACGCGATCATCGAGTTCAACCTGCTGCGCCATCCCGAGACGTTGCCGCTGGGCGAGTACGTGATGGTGCCGTACGGTGTCGGCCCCGAACCGGCGTCCGTACCGCAGCCGACCGCCCAGACCATCAACGCGGGCAAGCGCTCCTGGTACGTCACGCCGATCTACTCCAACGGAGGGGCCAGCTATCCCTTCGGCCAGTGCACCTGGTATGTCAACACCCGGCGGCCGGCGCCCTGGGGCGGCAACGCCTGGCAATGGTTTGGGCGTGCGCGCGCCTACGGACGGCCTGAAGGGCCCACCCCGCGAGTCGGCGCCATCATGGTGACCTGGGAGTCACCCTACTGGGGCCATGTCGCTTACGTCGAGCAGGTCTACGGCGACGGCAGCTGGCTGGTCTCGGAGATGAACTACGCGAGCCCGTCGGGCGGCGGCTGGGGACGGGTCAGCTACCGCCACGTCATCCCGGGCACCATTCCGCTGATCGGCTTCATCTACTAAACCTCGGCAAGCTCTTCGATCACCCGTCCAACCGCCAGCAGGCGGGCTTCGTCCATCGATTGCCCCACAACCTGGAGGCCGACGGGAAGGCCGCCCGCGCGGCCGAAGGGCACCGATAACGCCGGCAGTCCGGTCAGGTTGAAGGGCGCGGTCAGCCGCACCAGGGCGCCATCGACCGGCTCCTCGCCGGAGCGCCAGCGCGCTGTGCGATCACCGATGACGGGCGCGGTGATCGGCGTCGTGGGCAGGAGCAAGACGTCGACGTCCTGGAAGACTCGCTCCAGGGCCGCCCGAAGCCGGCCTCGCACGCGCTGCGCCAACACGTAGTCGGCGCCGGCGACCAGGGCGCCAAGCTGCAAACGGATCCGAACATCGGCGCCGTAGGCGCGCGGCCGGGTCCGGATCCAGCGGCTGTGGACGGCGCTGGCCTCGGCGCGAAGCGTCACCAGCTGGGTCGCGACCGTCCACTCCATCTCCGGAACCGTCACCGAGCGAACCCGCAGCCCCCGGCGCCGCAACCCGGCGGCCGCGGCGTCAACCTGGTGCGATACGCGCGGCTGCACCTTCTCGACAATCGGTCCTTGCAAGACGCCCACCCGCAGGCCGCGGGTGGCTGCTCGCCGTGCCGCCCGTCCAGCCTCCACGCCGGTCAGCACATCCAGCAAGAGACCCGCGTCGGCGACGGTCCTCGCGAGCGGACCGGCGTGGTCGAGCGACCACCCGAGCGGGATGGTCCCGTCCAGGGGAATCGCACCGAACGTGGGTTTCAGCCCGACGCAACCGCAGAGCGAGGCCGGGACCCGGATCGAACCACCGGTGTCCGATCCGAGGGCGCCGGCACAGAGCCCGGCCACCACGGCGATCGCCGAACCCCCGCTCGACCCCCCCGGGCTGCGGGTGGGGTCGTGTGGGTTGCGGGCCACGCCCCACCACGGGTTGGCGGTGCTGACGCCATACGCAAACTCGTGAAGGTTGGTCTGGCGGGAACCCAGTCCCGCAGGATGCGCGACCCGGCGGTCGTCCTGATGCCCCGCGTCGCAAACAGGTCTTTGACCGCGATGGGCACGCCGAGGAGGGCGCCGGCCTCACCTCGTGCCAGCCGCCGTTCCGCCCGCCGCGCCTCCCGCCGAGCTCGCTCTCCGGGAAGGGTGATAAAGGCGCGCAAGCCGCTCGCCTGTTCGATCCGGCGGCTGTAGGCGTCGACCAGATCCAAAGGCGACACCTGGCGCCGGCGGAGCGAGCGGGCGATCTCGACCAGCGGCGCCGTGGTCAGCGCCTCAACTGGCGTCATCCCAATCCTCAGGCGGCATCGCCGCTCTCAGTTGTTCGACCAGTCCCAGGTACCGCTTCCAGGCCGGCAGCAGGTCGGTCACGTCCCGGGCGGTCAGGCGAAGCCCGGCGGCTCGAGCGGCGGCCGCCAGCCGTTCCCTCTCTGTCACCGGCACAGTATGCAATCCGTGGTGGTTCGCCGGTGATCGACTCCATCATTACTTGCGAGTGCGAAAAAGTTTGACAAGAGTGATTCCCCCGCCCTAAGCTGGCCACTGCCGCTTACCGGCTCTTGGGGAGGCGCAGGGTGGCGGTGGCGATGCCGTTCATCCAACTTTATTGCTGAGGAGCCCGAAACAATGCTGCTTGTGGAAGTCCGCCGCCTCGACGTCGCCCCCAACACCGACCAGTTCTGGACCCTCGTTTCTCGCATCAACGGCCCTGAGTTCATGGGCGTTCTCTACCGGGCGCGCGAAGCCATCTTCGACAGCGCCGGGATCAGCTTCACACTCGACTTGCTGAACAAGTTCCTCCAGTTCGACGTGACCAAGAGTTGGTCGGCGTCCGACGAGGGAGAGCTCTTCATGGGATCGGCGCCGGTGGTCGGCTGGCTGCGGGTCCGGCGCCCCGGATCCGCCACCTTGCGCGAGCTACGGTCGGACGACGTCCATTTCATGGAGCTCGAGCATGCCGCGAAGCCGGCGTTCATCGAAGTCGGCATGGCCTACCGTGCCGGTACCGAGAAAATCCGCACCGACTTCCTGAAGCGCGTGCGCACCGCCACGCAGGAGGCCCTTGGCCAGGAGGTTGGCACCCCGTCATCATGGCCGGTGCTGGCCCCGGTGGGCAGCCACAACTTCGATGCCATCCGTAAGTCCCGTCAATCGATCAACGAGGCGACGGCGGAAGAGAACCAGGCCATGGCCGCCTTCACCACCCCTGAGATCCGGGCGCTCATCCGCGATCTCGAGCGCGTTGGATCACTGACCGTCTCGGACCTGCCGAAAGTGCTCGGCGAGGCCCAGGGAACGGCGGTCGCCGGGCGGCTCGGCGAGCTCCGGCAACTTGGCCTGATCCAGTCGGAGTACGTAATCGTGTGCTCGCGCACCGGCAACGCTGTGCTGCGCACCGACGACCCCAACAAGCTGCAGAAGATGGCGCCGGACTGGATGAAATGCGCCTGCGGCCGGCCGCTCAACGAGGAGCGGGTCGACCAGGTGATCATGCCGACCGAGCGTGCCACCGCCCTCAACGACAAGGGTCGCTGGATGACGACGCTCGCGACCGCCATCCTCCCCAAGCTGGGCATCAGCCGCGAGCAGGTCATCATCGAGGCCGGCCCGCAGGGCACCGATATCGTGCTCGACCTCAGCGGCGACCTCGTGCTGGTCCAGCTCAAGGATCGCGAGTTCAACCTGGCGGACGCCTACGCGTTCAATGCCAAGATTTCGCGCATCAAGGCGGCCGAAGGCGTGATCGTCAGCAATGAAGGTCTGTCGGGCGATGCCAAGAAGCTCGTTCAGGAGGAGCTCGGTCCGCAACGGGCACGGATCACGGATCCCTTCCGCATCTCGTTCGTGGAAGGTGTCCAGGGTCTCGAGCACGAGCTCGGCCGCGTCGTTGAGCGCCGTCGCCGCCAGTACTTCCTGCGGGCGCTCGGCGACCTGGCGACGATTCAGGGGCTCAACATTGGTCAGCTGGCGCTGGCGAAGGTCGAGGCCGGTGGCCGCGCCGGCAAGGAGCTCGCCGTTACGCCGGAGGCTGTCCCTGCCGAAGCCTAGGTAACGCCGACTTTGGGTTCGCATGGGGAAAACTGAAACGCGCGCGCGTACTGTTAGAACATGCGAACCCTCAGTCTCGTTGTAGGCGGAATAGCCATCCTGGCCGGCGTCGTCTGGATCCTGCAAGGCTCGGGTGTGCTGCCAGGCAGTTTCATGACCGGCCAACGGATGTGGCTCATCATCGGCATCGTCGTCGCCATTATTGGATTGGCGCTGGCTTACAACGGGATGCGCCGACCCGCCAGCCGCTAACCGCTTGGTCCGTCACCGCCCACTGATCACCGGCCTCGGGGCCGGGGTACTGGCCCTGGGGGCCGACTACCTGGCCCACGCGCTCTTCGCCGTGCCGTTGCTCCCGGAGCAGGCGGGCTTCTTGCTCCTCAAGGTGTTGCCCCTGTCCACCTTCGAGAACCTGCTCAAGTTCCTGGGCGTGCTCGCCCGGCCGCTGCTGCTCCTGGCGGTCACGGTCGTCATCATTGCGCTCTACGGCGCGGCGGCGCTGGTCAGTGCCCGGCTGTTTGCGCGCGTCTACGTGGCGGTCGTCACCGCGCTGGCGGCGGTGGTCGGCGCCACCGTTGCCTTCATGGCCTTCTCGCCCGGCGATGCGGCGATCGGCGTCGTGGTCGAGGTCCTGCTGCTCGCGGCGACCATCCCGCTGGTCGATCGCGTCATCGACGGGCTCGCGTCGGCGAGCACTGCGAATGAGGACCGCCGCATCCTGCTGCGCAACCTCTTTTATGGCGCGGTCGGGATCGCCGTGCTCGGCATCGGCTACGCCAACGTGCGACGGTTCACGACGGCGCTGGCGATGCGCGAGGGGAGCCGAGCCGCGAGTGAAGTGACCGACGTCAACGACTTCTACGTGGTCTCCAAGAATCTTGGCGGCGACCCGGTGGTCGATGCCTCGACCTGGCGGCTCAACCTCCCAACGCGATCGCTCACCTATGAGGAGCTGCTGGCGATGCCCGCGCAACAGCAGGAACTCACGCTGGAATGTATCAGCAACGATGTGGGCGGCACGCTGATCAGCAATGGGATGTGGAAAGGGCCCCGGGTCACCGACGTGCTCGCGCTGACCACCGTGCCCTCGGACGCGGTCTGGATCCTGATGGAAAGTGCCGACGGCTACACCGAGAGCTTTCGGCTGCGCGAGCTGACGCCCGACCACATCCTCGCGACCCATCTCAATGGAGCGCCGCTGACCCCGCAGCACGGCTTTCCGGCCCGTTTCCTTTTTCCGGGCCATTACGGGATGAAGCAGCCCAAGTGGGTGACGCGGATCCGCTTTTCCGCCAGCGACCAGCCGGGGTACTGGGAGAACAACGGCTGGGACGAGCGCGCGATTATCAAAACGATGTCGCGCATCGACCGGCCCGCCGATGGCGCCGCGCTGGCCGCGGGGTCGATCCAGTTTGGTGGCATCGCGTTCGCCGGCTCCCGCCGGATCAGTGCCGTTGAGCTGAGCTGGGACGGCCGCACCTGGCAGGCAGCGGATCTGCACGCCGAGTTCGCTCCCAACGCCTGGCGCTTCTGGCAGCTGACCGCCAACCTGCCGGCGGGACATTACAAGGTCACCGTCCGAGCGCGCGATGGCGAGGGAACATTACAAACGTCGAAGGTCACGGGCACCCTTCCCAACGGCGCCGACGGCTACCACAGCGTCACACTCGATCTCGCGTAGCGAATCTCAGCCGCTTCTCAGGGCGACTTCAGCCAGATTCGCAAGGAGCCTTTTACCGTAAGGTTCGAAGGCGCCAGAAAGGCATGAATCGCCACGTTGTATCGGGCAGGGAGAGGAAGATGTCCTCGATCACGACGCTGAGGTGGGCGTCGACGTTAGGCACGCTGCTGCTGGCGTTGCTGGCTGGCGGCGTGGTCGCCACTTCCCCCAAACCCTCCCAGGCACCGCTGCACCCTTCGGTCACGCTGCTTCCGAGCGATGCCACGGTCCAGAGCAAGAGCTATGTCTCGTGAACTCGCGTCCCGACACTTCAGTGCGCTGGGCTCGACCTGCGAGCTGCTGACCCTTGGGGTAGGCCAAGCGGCGCTCGAGCGTTGCGAGCAGCGGGTGCGTGAGGAAGAAGCTCGCTTCACGCGGTTCGTCACGGACAGCGAGCTCGCCCGACTGAACGCCGGCGACGGCCGCTATGTTCCCGTGAGCCCGGAGATGTTTGCCATGCTCGAGGCGGCACTCTGGGCGTATCAAGAGAGTGGGGCATTGGTCAACGCCGCCATCCTTCCCGCGCTGACGGCGGCCGGCTACGACCGCCCTTTCCGTCAGGGCCTAACGCATCCCGGATCAACCGAGCCCATGCAGGTTCCAGGCCTGCCAGAAGTCCTGATTCTCGACGCGGCCACCCGCTCGGTCGCGTTGGCCCCGGGAGCGGCACTCGACCTGGGTGGGATCGCCAAGGGGGCGCTCGCTGACCTCCTCATCGATGAGCTTGGTGACGATGCGGTCTGCAACCTCGGCGGCGACGTCCGCGTGCGCGGCAACGGGCCCGAGGGCGACGGCTGGCACATCGGGCTCTGCGATCGCTCGGCCGTGGCGGTGCGAGATGGCGCCGTCTGCACCAGCGGCACCACCCGGCGTCGCTGGGGTCAGTCGATGCATCACCTGATCGATCCCAAGACGGGCATGCCGGTCAAGACCGATCTGGCCGAGGTCTCCGTGATCACCGACTGCGCCTTGCGCGGCGAGGTCTACGCAAAATGCGCAATGTTGCTAGGCGCGTCCGCCGGTCTCGCCTTTCTCGAGTCGCGCGGCGTTCGCCACGCGGTCATGCCGGCGGCCGGTAACGGCGACGGTCTCCTTCCGGCTGCTGCGTGAGCCTCGACCAGCTGCTCTGGCTGACGTCACGCGCGTCGGCGCTTACCGCCTTCTTTATTTTGGCGGCGACGCTCGTTACCGGCCAGGCGTTGCGCAGCGCCATGTTCGAAGGCGCCGTGCGCAATCGGGACCTGTCGAACCTGCACCGCTTCCTGACTGTCTGCTGGGTGCCCTTCGTGGCGCTGCATGTGCTGGCGATGATGCTCGATGCGGTGGCGCGAATCGGCCCGCTCGACCTCGTGATTCCCTTTCGGGTCTCCTACGCGGCGCTGCCGATCGGGCTGGGAACGATCGGCTTCGACCTCCTTCTGATCGTCACCGTCACCGGCTACCTGCGAGGTCACCTCGACCCGGCCGCGTGGCGATGGCTGCACCGGCTGTCATATGTGATGTTCGGGGTCTTTCTCTTGCACGCCTTGCTGGCGGGCACCGACTTCGCCCGGCCCGTCGTGCTCGCTCCGGCAGCCGCCGTGGTGGCCTTCATCGCGATCACGAGCCTGGCTCGCCTGATCTTCGGACGCCTGAAGGCAACCTCCGGTTAGACTCGCGCTCACAAGCGTGGTTCCATGGCGTCGGGCGATCACCTTCGTGCGTGCGGTCGACGAGCGTGCCGCCGAGCAGGTCGTTCCCTTTCGCTGGGGCCGCGCCCTGATCCACCGGCGCCTCGAGCTGGTGCATGATCTCAACTACTTGATCGTGGACCGCGTCGATGGCGCCGACGTCGGGGCGCTCACCGCCGAAGCCAATCGGATCCAGGGCGAGGCCGGCATTGCGCACCGTCGCGTCAACGTCGACGACCAGGCCGCCGCGGACCGCCTCATGCCTTCGTTTGCGGCGGCCGGCTACCAAGCGGAGCGTTTCGTCGTGATGGTGCATCGTCGGTCTCCCGGTCGGCAGGTCGACACCAGCGGTGTGCGGGAAATCGACTGGACGCAGTTGCGCCCAGCCCGTGAGCTCGAGTTACGGCAGCAGCCCTGGGCCGTGGCGGCGGCGCCAGGTCTGGTTACACAGATCCTCGCCAAGCACGAGCTCACCGCGAGCCGCATTCACACGCGCTACTTCGGGGCGACAGTCGACGGCGGCATCGTCTCGTCCTGCGAGCTTCGTACCGAGGGCGGCGTCGCACAGATCGAGACGGTGGAAACGCTCGAAGCCTACCGCCGGCGCGGGCTCTCGCGCGCGGTCGTCAGCGCGGCACTCGAGGCCGCCAGCGGGTACGGCTTTGTCTTCCTCGTCGCCGACGCCAACGACTGGCCCCAGGAGTTCTATCGGCGGCTTGGCTTCGACGAGGTCGGCATCGAGTCGCGATTCTTGCACCTGCCCGATGGCTGACGATCCTTCACTCAGCGCGGGCTGGGAAGCAGCGGCGCACGACTGGGCGAAATGGGCGCGCGCGCCCGGGAATGACAGCTACTGGCGGTTTCACAGGGAGCCGTTCTTCTCGCTGTTGCCCCGACCCGGGCGGTTAACCATAGATATCGGCTGCGGCGAAGGCCGCGTTGCCCGCGACCTCAAGGCGCTCGGGCATAACGTGGTGGCGGTCGATGTCTCACCGACCATGGTCGAGTACGCGAAAGCCGCCGACCCCTCGATGAAGGTGCTGGTTGCCGATGCGGCCCGGCTGCCGTTCGACGACAGTGCCGCCGACCTGGCGGTTGCCTTCATGTCGCTTCACGACGTCGAGGACATGCCTGGGGCCATCCGCGAGGCGGGCCGCGTGGACACCTCGTATCTCGAGTCCCATCGGTACCACGATTCGATCGAGCGGGCGGGTTTACGGATGACCTTCAACAGCCGCCATTGGCCGCTGGAGGCGTATTTTCGGGCCCTTTAGAGCAGCGGCTTCGTGGTCGAGGCGCTGACCGAACCAACTGTCGACGAGGGATCGATTGCCGAGCGCGCAGACCGCGCCCGCTGGCGGCGGCTCCCGCTCTTTCTCGATGTCCCAGCCCGCAAACGTTAGGCTGAAGGCGCGTCGGCGATTGCTTTCGGCAGCGAGGCCAATCCCAGGAGGACTGCGATGCGTGTCATGGAGGTCGTCAACGAGGCAAAGGGTGCGATGCGGGCGAGCGAAGTCTTCGGCACGCCCTATGAGAGGAACGGCATTACCATCATTCCCGCCGCGAGAATCGCGGGCGGCGCGGGTGGGGGTGGGGACCAGCAGAATCCGCAGGCGGGCGGGGTGGGATTTGGCGTGTCCTCGCGACCGGTCGGCGCCTTCGTGATCAAGGGTGGGGACGTCAGGTGGCAGCCGGCCCTCGACCTGAATCGGGTCATCCTGATGGGCCAAGTGGTCGCGATCGTCGCGCTGCTGACCGCTCGGGCAATCGTGAAGGCGTCGACGAAGCGCCGCTGATGGCCAGCCCGACCACCATCGACCTCGACCTCCAATCCGTCCGGAGGCAGTTTCCGGCGCTCGCCCTGAAGATCGAGGGACAACCGGTTGTGTACCTCGATAATCCTGCCGGCACGCAGGTGCCCCAGCGGGTGATCGACCGCACCGCGGAATACTGGCGCACGATGAACGCCAACCGTGGCGGAGCGTTCGTTACCAGCGAGCAGACGGACGACTTGATCGCTCAGGTTCGGCAGGCGGCCGCGGTCTTCCTCAACGCGGCCTCGGCCGACGAGATCGTCTTGGGTCCCAACATGACGACGCTGACCTTCGCCGTCAGCCGGGCCATCGGGCGCGAGCTGCGCCCGGGCGACGAGATCCTGGTCACGCGACTCGAGCACGATGCCAACGTTTCGCCGTGGCTGGCGCTGCAGGAGCAAGGCGTCATCGTGCGCTTCGTCGACATCGCGGTTCCGGAGTGCACGCTTGACATCGAAGACTTCGAGCGCCAGCTCGGCCCGCGGACCCGGTTGGTCGCGGTGACCCACGCCTCCAACGCGGTCGGCACCATTCCGGACCTGGCGGCGATTTCTCGAGCCGCCCACGCCGCGGGCGCCTGGGTCTGGGTGGACGCCGTCCACTACGGCCCGCACGGCCCGATCGACGTGCGCGCCATCGACTGCGACTTTCTCGTCTGTTCGAGCTACAAGTTCTACGGGCCGCACCAGGGCCTCCTCTACGGCCGGCGCGAGCTGCTCGAGCGGCTCCGTCCCTACAAGGTTCGTCCGGCGAGTGACGAAGGCCCGAGCCGATGGGAGACCGGCACTCAAAACCACGAGTGCCTCGCCGGCATCCTCGGCGCCTTTGAATACCTGGCGGACCTCGGTGGGTCGGATCGGCTGGTTCGCACCGCGCTGGAAGCCGCCATGGTCCGCATTCAAGGCCACGAGCGGGCCCTGGCGGCACGGCTGATCGACGGCCTTCAGCAAATCAAGGGCGTTCAGATCTATGGGATCACCGACCCCGAGCAGCTGGACCGGCGCGCGCCGACGGTGTCCCTGACGTGGTCGCCGCATCGCCCTGAGGACTTAGCCCGCTGGCTCGGAAGCCATTACGTGTTCACCACGCATAGCGATCACTATGCGACCGAGTTGATGAACCGGCTGGGTCTCGCGGAGCAGGGCGGCACGCTGCGCATCGGGGTCGCCCACTACAACACCGCGAGCGAAGTCGATCTCGTCCTGGAGTTGCTCGCCGGCTACCGTCCGTAGCCGATCAGATACTGATCAAGAGAACCCCAGCCAGGGCCAGGACGATCCCGAGCTGTTGCAGCCGGGCCATTCGCTCCCCGAGCACGATTCGAGCCAGGATGACCGTGGCTACGGGGTAAAGCGACGACAGAATGGAGACGATGCTCAGGAGGCCGACCGTGGTCGCAAAGGCGAAGAAGACATCGGCCGAAACATCGAGAACGCCGACGGCAAACAGGGATGGCACGTCGGCTCGCCCAACCTTGAGGCGCGATCGGAACGCCAGCCCCAGGAGCAGCAGCGCCAGCACGCTGCCGGTTCGTGTCGCGAGCACACCCCACACGGGATCGGGCCGGCTCGCATAACGGATCGCCACCAGGAACACGCCGAACGCCAGCGCCGCCAGCAGCGCCAGGCCCACACCGGGTACCAGCTTGCCTCCTGCCTGCGGCCGCCGATCGAAGGCCAGCAGCGCGATCCCGGCGAGGGTCACGACGATGCCCCCGAACTGCAGGACGCTTGGTCGTTCGCCCAGCAGCAAGCCAACGATGATCGGGACCACCGGTCCGGTCGCCGCAATCGTTGACACCACGCTGACCACACCGATCGCCATCCCGCGATAGGCAGCCGACAGGCCGACCAGGCCGACCAGCCCGGCCACGACGCCGGCCACGATCCAGGGGCCGGGCGCGATCGGGACGCCGCGGATGATGACGATGGCGGCGATCAGCAGGAGTGTCGGCGGTTGGGAGACGAACAGCACCGCGAAGGCGCCCAGGCGCCGGGTTTTGAAGCCGCCGATGAAATCACCAACGCCCCAGCTCAGGCTGGCGGCCAGCGCCAGCAGGACGGCCGTCAGTCGGCGACCCGACGAACGGCGGTCCTGGTCAGGAGATCGCCAAGCCGCTGACGGCGGCGATTGCGCAACACCACAACGGCATCGATCGGCCACAGGGGGAAGGCGACGCCGACCAGGTTGCGCACGGCCGCCCGCCACCACCCGGGCACGCCCTCATTGGGTCCGTACACCGAGATGCCCATCAGCGTCTTGCCGATCGTCTGGCCGGTACGCGCCTCGATGGGGACGCGATACACGAGGGCGATAGCGGCCAGCAGCAGCAGGCCCTGCGGGTCGAGGACGATCTCGGTACTGTCCAGTCCGGATACCGCCGTCAGGATCAGGAGCGCGACCGTGAACACAATGGCCAGGTCGATCAGGCCGGCCCATACCCGGCGCACCAGCGGATATTGACGCCACGCGCTGGCGCGGAAAATCGCCGCGTCGATCGTGTCCGCCAGATCGCGGCGCACACCTAACACGATCGGGTCCAGGGCTGAAAGCGCGCCGCGGCGTGCCAGCCAGCGCACCGAAAGGATGAGCGCGAGCGCGGCGAGGACCGTCACGGCGATGACGAAAAATCGGTGCTCGGCCCGGTGGAAGAGCCGGACGGCGGGCTGGCCGGCCAGCGCCCCGAGCCCAACAAAGATTGCGAGGTACACGACAACCGATGGAATCAGGCCCGCGGCAAAGGTGAGGCGAGGTATCTGGCTGACGCCCGCCACCTGGGTCGTGCTGATACGCAGCCCGGGAATCAGCCGGCCAATGAAAACCGCCAGCGGCCCACGACGCCGGAGCAGGCGGGTCGCTCGTTCGAGCGCGGGTCGGAATCCCAACGCGTCCGCCGCCTTCAAAAGGGCAGGCCGACCGACGGCCGCGAAGACTTCGCGGCCAAGCATGGCGCCCAGCACGGTAGCCGCAAGGAGCGCGGCCACCATCGGAACCGGCTCCACCGTATCGCTGGCGATCGCGATCCCGGCGATGATCAGGAGCAGGTCGCCCGGCGCGAAGGGGACTGGGATCCCGGTTTCTTCGATGAAGACGATGCCCGCGATCACGGCGATCAAGAGGTCGCCGCTCAGGCTGGCGATCGAGGTAATGGGGTTCATTCGGCGATCGTGGGGCTGGGGTCGAAGCCGTGATCCCGAAACGGAATCCGTAACGTCGCCCACGTCCGCACGGGGTTTGAGGCTAGCAGGTGGCGGCCTGCAAAGCGTCATGCGGGACGTAAGGCTCCGCTGTTACGTTGGCGTCACCGAATCATGCGCGAGCCATCATCGCCGCGTAACCCGCTGTCAGCCTTCCATCGTCCGCTGGTGGCCCTGCTCGCCGCTACCGGCCTGGCGCTGGCCGGTCTGCCGACGATTCCGGTCCTGGCCACATCCAACCAGGCGCACCTCGATCGCGAGGTCCTCAAGGCGATGCAGGCCGGGCGTTCGATCAACGTCATCGTGGTCGCCCGCGGCGATCTGAACGTCCTGGAGGCCGATCTGCGGCGGTCTGGTCTGAAACGCACGGTGCGCGTCCCGATCGCACACGGGGTCGCCGTCCAACTCACACCCGCGTTCATCGACCGCTTCCGCGCCGACGCGAACGTCGCCCGCCTCATCTACGACGCTCCCGTCAGGCTTACCGATACGCCCTTCAACCCGACAGCACTTGCAACGGCGTACCCGGCGGTGGTTGACGCTCTCCCGGTCTGGAGCAACCCGCTGGCGCCGCTCACCGGACAGGGGATCGGGATCGCCGTGATCGACAGCGGCGTTGCGTCGCATCCGGACCTGGCCAATCGCGTGATCGTCAGCCAGAACTTCAATCCGAACGTCATTGGCAACGATGACGCCTACGGCCACGGCACCGCGGTCGCCGGCATCATCGCTGGTAATGGCACCGCCGGCCTCGGACAGTACATCGGTGTCGCGCCGCAGGCGAACCTCATCAGCCTGCGGGTCAATGACGGCACCGGCGGTGCGCCCACCTCGGCGATCATGAACGCCATTCTGTGGGCGGTCGTCAACCGGAATACCTACAACATCCGCGTGATCAACTTGTCCTTGCAGGCATCGGTGCAGGAGTCCTACCGCACCAGCCCCATCGACGCGGCCGTGGAGTATGCCTGGCTGAAAGGACTCGTCGTGGTCGTCGCCGCCGGCAACAGTGGGCCCAACAGCGCGCTCTACGCGCCGGCGAACGATCCGTACGTGATCACGGTGGGCGCGACCGATGACCAGGGCACCGTCGTGACGACCGACGACACGCTGGCCGGTTTTTCGAGCTACGGTGTGACCCAGGACGGCTTTACCAAGCCAGACTTCGTCGCGCCCGGCCGGCGCATCATCACCACGCTCGCCCCCAACAGCAGTTTCGCGCTGAACTACCCGAGCTTTCTGGTCGGTTCGCAGTACATCCAGCTCAGCGGCACCTCGGTGGCGGCCCCGGTCGTCAGCGGCGTCGCGGCGCTTTACATCGAGAGCAATCCGACGGTGCGCCCCGGACAGCTAAAGGGCGTGCTCCTGGCAACCGCTAATCGGCTGGGAGTCGCCGGTAGCGGCGCCGGGTACCCGGACGCCCAGCATGCGATCACCTATATCGGCCTGGTCGGGAATGCCGATCACGGCCTGGATCCGAACGACTACCTGAAGGTCCTCTACATGGCGGCGCACAGTCTGACGGTGCTGCCCGTCGTCTCCTGGGACAGTGTCTCCTGGGACAGCGTTTCCTGGGACACGGTGTCGTGGGACAGCGTCTCATGGGACGCGGTGAGCTGGAGCAACTAGCCATGGCCAGGGGTCGACTCTCGGCCGCCGCCCTCGCCTACATCGTCGGCGTCAGCGTTGCCGCGGTCGCGGCTGCGCTGATCTTCTGGCGCAGCGAGGGTCCCGCGGCCAGTTCTGCCGTCTTCGCCGTCCTCGTCGGTCTGGGCATGCTGGCGCACGCCTACCCAGTGCAGGGGTTCCGTCACCAGGCCTACCAGGTGACCTTGCCCTTCATCGTTGTCGCGGGCGCCATCTTGAACGCCTGGCAGCTTGTGGCGTTCATCGTCCTGATCCACGTGGCCGAGCAAGCCCGGCTTCGCCGGCGGCTCCACATCCAGTGGTTCAACGTCTGCAACTACTTCGTCAGCGCGGCCGTGGCCGCCGCCTTCTACCACCGGGCGACAGCGCTTCTCCCGGATGGCGCTCTCGGTCAGGTCGCCGCCGCCCTGGCGGCGGGCTGTGCCTTCGTCACGCTCAACCGGGTTCTGCTGGCCGGGGTGCTGTGGCTTGGCCGCGGCCTGTCGCCGCTCGCCTCGGGGCTTTTCCAGCCGGAGTTGCTGGCCGCCGACCTGATCACCGTCTGGATCGCCGGCCCAATGCTGGTCCTCACGCTGGAGGCAGGCCCCTGGATGATCCTCGCCACCGCGGGCCCGCTGTTGCTGGCGCGCCTGGCGCTGTCGGCGATGCTGGCACGACGCGAGGCGCAGGTGCAGCCGGTCGAGGCAAGGGCCGCGTGAGGTCGATGAACGATCTCCCGCGCGCGGCGCGGATTTATGTCGTAGCCGTGCTCGTGGCGGCGGTAATTGGCGGCATCGCCGGAATTCTGCTGGCGCCGCCGCGGCTAGATCGGCTGCCAGTCGCCATCGTGCTCCTTGTGTGCGCGACGATCGCGCAGCAGTTCAAGGTCAAGAGCCCCAAGCACCAGTCCTACTACACAACGACCGTCTTTTTCTTCGCCGGGGCCGTTCTCCTCCATCCGGCCTACATCATCGCCATCATCCTCGCCGCCCACGCCGTGGAGTCACTCCGCGTGCGCTACCGCTGGTACATCCAGGCTTTCAACGTCGCGAACTTCGTGCTTTGCTCGATCGCCGCCGGCGCGATCGCTGGCATTGGCCAGCCAACTGAGCCTTCGAGCACAGGAGGCGCCGCCTTTTACGTGGCGCTCGCGGGGCTGACGTTTGTTGGCCTCAATCACTTTCTGACGGCCCTGGTGATCATGTGGGCGCGCGGCGTCTCGATTGCGCGCGCCGGCACCATGGATTGGGAGAACGTGGGGACCGACCTCGCGTTGATGTCGGTGGGCGCGCTCGGATCGCTACTCTGGCTCAAGAATCCCTGGCTGGTGCCGCTTTGCCTCGGCCCACTGTTCTTGATCTACCGATCGCTGCTCGTCCCGAGCCTCAAAGAGGAGGCGCGGACCGACCCGAAAACCGCGCTGGCCAATATGAAGCACTGGAACCAGCTGGCGCAGGCAGAGGTCGAGCGCGCCCGTCGTTTCGGCCGTCCCCTCAGCGTCGTGCTCGCCGACTTCGACTTGCTCCGCGACGTCAACAATCGATATGGCCACCTGATGGGCGACCAGATGATCCGGCGGGTGGCCGACGCGATCCGAGCGTCGCTGCGCGAGTACGATGTGCCGGCCCGTTTCGGCGGCGACGAATTTGCCGTCCTCATGCCGGAAACCACGCTCCCCGAGGCGATGGCGGTCGCCGAGCGAATCCGACGCGAGGTCGAGTCGATCGTGCTCAAGAGCGGAGAGGGCTCGGTCCCGGCGAGTGTCAGCATCGGGGTCGCGCTGTTCCCCGCACACGGACGAACTGCGTCGGACCTGCTGGCCGCAGCCGACCGCGCCGTCTATCAGGCCAAGGCGCTGGGTCGTAACCGCGTCTGGGCGTTTGCCGAGCGCGAGGACGAGAACATGCGGCCGATCATCGTCACGGCGCCCTCGAGGCGCGAGGCGAGTTAGGCGCTACTTTTTTGGCCGCCGGCTGCCGCGTCGGTCGCCGTGCGCGCGCATGAAGGTGTAAGTCTTTTCTGCGGCATAGCCTTTTTGCACGGCGTCCTGGATGCGCGGCCAGAACTCTTCCTTGACCCAGTTGCGAGCGATCAGCACCTCGACACCGGCCAGTCGAAGGTCTCCTTTCTCGAGGTCGGAGGTCGTATCGCCACGTTGCAGGGCGCGCACCGCATCGAGGCTGAGGTTCGGAAGGAGCCATGCGCTGGGAATGAGGACCTCGGCCTGGCCACGCCCCTCGTCTGGCACGGAGCAACTATAAACGGGAGAGGCGGCTACATTACCGCCGCCTTTTCCACGCCGGAGGCGGCTACATTATGCTGCTGACGTGTCAGTGCTGAAAACGCTCCACGTGTTCGGAGCGATCTTTCTTCTCGGTGGTGTCACGACGCATGCTTTGCTCCGGCCGATGGCGGCACGTGCGGCCGACGTGGCGCAACTGGCGCTCTACGAGTTCGCCTGGCGCGTGCAGCTGGCCACAGTCTATGTGGGCTCGGCGTTGGTGTTGATCACCGGCCTCCTATTGTGGATCGGGCACTTCAAATTGTTCACCGGGTGGCTTCTGCTTGGCGTATTGCTCTACGCGGCGGCAATGGGTCTGGACGGGGCTTTTCTTGCCCCCAACCTTCGGCGGGCTCGCACGGCGGCGGGCGAGGCGTCCAGCGCGGTGGCGGGCGCGGCCATGACGGTGCAGCTGGTCGCCTGGCTGCTGCTGGTCGTCGTCGTCTTTCTCATGGTGGCGCGGCCCTTCTAGCTATTCCGATGGCGCCGCTAGGACCAGTGACGTTGACCGGGAAGCACATCCGGCTCGAACCAATGCGGCCGGCGCATACCGCCGGGCTGCTCGAAGCCGGGCGCGCCAGCCAAATCTGGGAGTGGATGCCGAACCGTCCGCTGGAGCCGCCAGCGATGGAAGGCTGGCTAAAGAAGGCGATGCAGGCGGAGTCGTCGGGCCGGGAGTATCCCTTCGTCGTGATCCTCATCCCGAGCGGCCGGCTGGTCGGCAGTACGCGCTATCTCGATGTCCAGGAAGATGACCGAGGGGCCGAGATCGGCTGGACCTGGTACGCGCCCGACACCTGGGGCGGTGTGGTGAACCCCGAGGCGAAGTATTTGTTGCTGCGCCACGCCTTCGAGGACTGGGGCGCCATCCGGGTGGCGCTCAAGACCGATATCCGCAACCTCCACTCGCAGGCCGCCATCAAGAAGCTGGGCGCGAAGTACGAGGGGCTGCTCCGCAACCAACGGATCCGTCCCGACGGAAGCTACCGCGACACGGTGGTGTTTTCCGTCACCGACCGCGAGTGGCCGGCCGTCAAGTCGCGGCTCGAGCAGCGCATCGAACGGGTCAGTCCTCTGGGAAGAGTGACATGAGCGGCGGGTTTTGCGAACGGCTCTTGCGCGACGAGCGCCGCGCGCCGCCTGGCAGGACCAGCAGCGTTGGCTCCTCTTTGCGACGCGCCCGATAGCCGCTGGCCACCCGGGCCGCCGCCGCCTGGACGGCCCCGATCATCTCCTGCGCCGCCACCTCGGGGCTGCGCAGGGACTGCTCCTCGAACGGCACCAGCTCGCTGATGCAGATCTCCCGCTGCGGATCGACGATCACGACGGCGACAAAGGGCTCCTCGGACCGGATGCTGGGATGGATATCTGACCACGGAATGACATTGCCCATGACGCGAGCCTAACCCCTCGTTTTGACAGCTGTCTGTCGCAGCCGCCCGGGTTAAGTCGTCGAGACTTCTTCTTCGATCGGATCGGGGCTGGACCCGTTGGCCGGCGTTTCCTCGGCGGACGCGAGGACGACGGATGGCCCTGGCAGGCGGATGATGGTCCAGTCGTCGCTCTTCTCGACGCGGTCGGCGAGCGTCTCATCCTTGGAAAAGAGGATGACCTGATGGTCGAGGCGGCCGAGCTCGTCCATCGCGGCGCGCAGTCGGCGGCGATCCGCGTGCACCAGCGCCTCGTCGAGGAGCAGGGGAGGTGGCTCCGCGTTGCCACCGATGATCCGCGCCAGCGCCAGACGCTCGAGTAAGTAGATCAGCGACCTGGTGCCGAGGCTCAGGTTGTCGACATCTTTATATGCCCGCTGGTCCTGGGTCTTGACGGAGAGCGCGAGGTCTTCTCCGATCCGCACGTCGCGGTAGCGACCGTTCGTAATCGGGGACAGCTGGCCCTGCAGCTGCGACTTGAGGCGCGGGATCACGGCGCGCCGCACCGACTTGGCCGCCGCCTCCAGTGTCTCGATCGCGAGGTCGTAGGCGTGCGCCTCCGCCTCGAGCTCTTGCAGCTGTTCGCCGATGGTGGCAATCTCCTCCTCGAGCGCGGCGACATCGCCGATCTGCGTCAGCCGATCGTTCAAGAGCTCCTCCGCGCGAGCCCGTTCCTCCTGGGCTCGCTCCTTGACGTCACGGTGTTGATCGCGCTGCCGTTCGAGCTCGGCCAGGGGGAGCGCCGCGAACTCGGCCGCCCGCGCCGGGTCGACGCTTTTGCCCACCTCGCCCAGCTGGCGGGTGAGGTCATCGACGAGCTGGCGAAGCGATCCCGCCTCGTCCGCGGTGACGCCGCCTCGCTGCGACTCCAGCTCGGCCAGTCGAACGCTCGACGTCCGGTAAGCCTCGGCGTGACTGACCGCGGCCTCCCACGCCACGGCCGCGCCCTCCATATCGGGATCGGTAATGCCGGCCCGCGTGTAGATCGCCGCCAGCTGGCGGGTGTACTCATCGGCCTTGGCGCGCTCGGCCATCGAGCGCTCGCTCGGAGCGCGAAGTTGCGCCAGCTGGGCGTCGAGCTGCTCGATTCGGGTGCGAACCTGCTGCGCCTGGCGCTCGGCCTCGCAGCCGGCGATAAAGTCGCGTGCCGCGCCCAGCGCCTCGCGCCGGTCGAACCCGAGCCGGTCGAGCAAGCTGTGCAGCTGCTGCCGCAGCGATTCCCGTCGCTGGTCCATTTCGGTTTCAGCTCGCGTCGCCTCCAGCGAGCGCTGGCTCGCAGCGTTCCAGGCGAGGCTGTCCTGGGCCAGCGACTCCACGTCCCCGGCGGTCGCCTCGACCGCCTCCTCGGTGGGAGCCGGCTGAGAAAGACCCCAGGATCCCACCAGCTCGCGCAGGGTTCGACCGGCGATCTGCGCCCGCTCTTCCAACTCGGTGGCCTGCCGATCCAGCTCGAGGCGGGTGGCGTCGTAGCGGACCTTCTGCAGGTGCTCGACAAGCGCCTGCTGCAGCTCGCCGGAGCTGCGGACGCCCCACGGCTGCAGGATCTCCCGGCGCCTGACGCGAGCCTCGTCTTTGGCCCGAAGGCGGCGGTCGACCTCTCGGACCGCGGCGCCGCGAACCCAGATGCCGATGCCGGTCGACAACACGCCCATGCCAAGCAGGAAGAAGGCGGCTCCGCTAAGCGGCAGTGGCATATTGCTCTGCAGCGCGAGAAAGGCGACCAGGATCGCCATCGCCGTGAGCAGCAGGCCGCCGAGCATGGCGCCCAGGAAGGTGCGCTGCCGGCTGCGGGCGCGCTCGGCCATCGCCTCCTCGCGCCGCATGGCCTCCTCAGATTGCTGGCCTGCCTTGATGACGTCCGGAACTTCTCGGTAGCGCGCGATATCGTGCTTGAGCTGCTCCAGCCGTGGGGGCAGCTCGGCACCCGCGCGCTGGCGCGCTTCAGTGGCGACATTGTGGCGCTCGCGCCATTCCGAGTAGACACGCTGGAACTCCATCTGCCGGGCAGGCCAATCGAGGCTCTGGCCGATCAAGCCCGGATGACGCTCGGCGATCCGGCGCGCCTCTTCGGCGGCCGTCTGGGCCCGCAGATGGACCTCGGGGGCCTGGGCATCGGCCACATTGAGTGAGGTCAGCAGTTCACGGCCTTGCGCGTCCGATTCCAGCTTGGCGCGCTCGGCCTCGAGCTGCTGCACCTGCGCGGCGTTCTCCGCGGCTCGGCGTTCGAAGTCTTCCTGCGCCTCGCGGGTTGCTCGTAGGTGACTGCGCAACTCCTGGAGCTCGGACTGCCGGTCGAGGGGGAACATGGCAAAGCGCGTGTGATCCTCTTGTCTCGCCCGCTCGTCCGTGATCGCCCGCTCGAGTGTTTCGACACGCTCCAGGCGATGACGGGCCTCGTCCAGGCGGGAGCCGAGGACGGCAGCGTCGAGCAATTGGACCACCGCCAGCTCCGCCTCGGTCAGCGCCGACACGGTCTCGCGCTTCTGTGCCAGCTCGTCGACGGCGCTGCGAGCCTGGCGGGCGGCCGTGAGCTGCCGCTCCACGTCGGAGAGCCGGCTTTCGAGGTCGTGCAGCGGGCCGGTGCGGCCGCGCGGCTTTCCGATGCGCTGCGCCCGTTCCTGACGGAGCCGATCGAGCACGGCTTGCGCGGTCCGGTCGGGATGCGCCGAGTCCGCCAATGCCACGATCGCTTCCTTGATGCTGCCGGCGTCCTCGAGACGCAACACCTCGCTGCGCGAGATGCAGGCGGTGTTGGTGTAGATGTCGCGGCTGATGCCGAGCAACTGCCGTCCAATCTGGAGCCCACCCCAGGGGTCGCGCTCGAACCGGTCGTTCAGCTCCGCGCCGTTGGCGAGGTCGAGCACCCGAACCGCGTCGGCGTCGAGGTCGCGCTCGACGCGTAGCCTCGAGCCGTCGTCCAGCTCGAATTCGAGCGCGAGCCCGAAGCCGCCACCCTCCCACGGCCGCCAGCGATCGGTGCGCTCGACGATTGCGGATCGGCGGTCGCCGGACTCGAGACCGTAGAGGCCGGTCACGATCGCTTCCTGCAACGTCGACTTCCCGGCTTCGTTCGGCCCCACCACAAGGTTCATGGCAGGACCGAAGTGCAGGTCCATACCTTGCAGGGTGCCAAAGCCTCCGATCTCGATGCGCGTCAGGCGCATGAACGGCTCACCACGTAAAGGCTAAACGTCATTCGTCGAAGGCATCGAGCGCAAGCTGCAGCGCCCGACCAACCGTCTGTTCCTCCTGGCGTGATCCCTGTTTGTGATCGACGAGCTTACGAACCATTTCTCCACGGCTTGTGAACTCCTGGGTCGCCGCCTCGAGGTCGTGCGAGACTCGAGACTGGTCGCGGAACTCGAGATAGGCGAAGCCATCACTGCACTCGGTCGAGAGCGCCTGGGGATCGATGATCAGCGACCGGGTCCGTTCCCCGACCAGCGTCGCCCGGATCACCGCGCCGTCGAGGTGTTTGCCCTCACGGATCGCGAGGATGGCGTCGCGTACGTGCTCGGGGCTCGTCATGCCGGTGATGTCGATCGTCTCCTGGGCGAACTGGCGCTGATTGATGTCCTCGAGCAGCACGTACACCGCGCCATCATCCTCGATCGTCACCAGCGCGGTGCAATGCCGCCCGGTTTCATTCCAGCCCAACGGCTCCGGACTCCCGGGATAGGTCAGCGGTCCGCTGGTGCTCGCCTCGTGATAGTGACCGAGGAGCGCGTGACGGAACCCGGCTTGCTCCACCTGGCTTGGCAGGATCGGCTTGTAGGGCGTCACGCTTTCAGGCACCTGGCTCATGTCCGAGGCGTGCAACAGGAGGAGATGCGTGCCCTCATCCTGCCGGATGAAATCCCGCAGTGGCGCCTCCGAAACGTCGGGGCGCATGAAGCCGGCCGCCCAGATTTGGACATCACCGTAGCGGTGGGGGCGCAGATCGTCGTGCGTCGCGATCGTGACGTTTTCCGGCCAGCGCAGATATCGGTAGGGCGAGCTGGGCACCGCTGGATCCGCGTGACCGGGGGCGATCAGCACCGGCAGGCCGGCGCTGCCCAGGGTCTGCGTCAGGAAGCTGGCGGTGTCGCGAGTGACGTGATCCTGCTCGAAGAGATCGCCGGCGCACGTGATCAGGTCGACCTGCGCCTGGTGGGCGCGCTCGACGATCCGCTGGAGGGCGGCGCGCAGGTCGCCGCGACGGCGTTGCGCGCCAACGCCGTAGAGGCGCTCGCTCGCGAAGGATCGGTCGAGATGCAGGTCAGCGAAATGGAGCAGGCGAAGGGCCACAAATCCCCCGTAACCACGCGAATTGTGCCTGGCGCGATGGCATATGCGAGCGCGAAATCAGCGCCCATTATAGAACGAGGGCTGAATTTATTCCGAATCAGCCGGCGTAGCGACAGCAGCGCCTAAACTGAGCGACGAAGTGGGCTCGTTCGAGAAGGGGGACCGGGGTGCGCGCATCCTCAAAATCCAGACGCTCCTTCAGGGCAACCCGCGCGGTTTGACGACGGGCGAGATCGCCCGCCGGACCGGCGTCAACCCTCGCACCACCTATCGCGACATCAAGGCCCTGGAGGCCATGAACGTCCCGGTCTACGAGGAGGCGGGGCGGATCGCCATCGACCCTAACTACTTCATCGCACCGGTCAAATTCACGCTGCGCGAGGCGATGGCGCTCCTGATGGGCGTCCGCCTGATGTCCCGGCACAGCGACGAAGCGGACCCTGATGTCGCCGACGCCTTTACCAAGCTGGCGGCGGTGCTGCCCACGCCGGTCGCCGAGTACGTACATGCCACCGTTCGTCAGATGGCGGCGCGTCCGCCCAACCCCGTCTATTCCAGGGTGCTCCAGACCGTCGCGCTTGGCTGGGCCGGTCGCAAGGTGGTGCGCATCTGGTATCCAAGCGCGGATCACGCCGTCAAGCCCCGGCTGATCGAGCCTTACTTTCTCGAGCCATCGCTGATTGGACACAGTAGCTACGTCGTCGCGCGCGATCGCGGGTTGGGAGAGATGCGGACCTTCAAGCTGGAACGCATCACCCGGGCCGAGCCCATGACCGAGACCTACGCGATCCCGGCCGACTTCGACATCAACAGCTACCTCTCGGGGGCCTGGGGGATCTATCACTCCGGCGAGCCAGTCGAAGTCAGGCTGCGGTTTTTCCCGCCCGCGGCCGGCAGGGTCAAGGAATCGACCTGGCATCCATCACAGAAGCTCAGCGATGGGCCGAAGGGCTCGGTGAACCTGACCGTCACCGTCACCGGGACCGTCGAGATCACCCCCTGGATCCTCGGCTGGGGCGATGCGGTGGAGGTTATCGCACCGAAAGAGTTACGCAAGAAGATCGCCGAGGCTGGCGCAAAAATGGCGGCGCGCAACAAGGGTTGAGGAGGACGACGATGGACACATTTCAGGCGGTATCAAGGTTGAAGCCGGCACGCATCTGGGACGGCGTGGTGGCGCGTCCGCTCCACGCCGAGCGGCTAACGATTGGATTCGTCGACATCGACCCTGGTGTGCTGGTGCCCGAGCATCGACATGACAACGAGCAGGTCGGGTTTGTGCAGCGTGGTTCGGTGACGATGACGATTGCCGGTCAGGCGCGCGAGCTCGGGGTGGGGGAGACCTACTCCATTGCCGGCGGGGTGCCTCACTCCGCCAAAGCCGGCGCCGATGGTGCGTCGGTGGTGGACGTCTTCGCCCCCGGTCGGGAAGACTGGAAAACGGCGCCGACCGTCGAGCCCTTCGCCGGTCGCTGGCCCTAAAACAGGCCGCCGTACTCCCCGCCGTCCACCGACAGCGTGGCTCCGGTGATGAAACTCGCGGCGTCGCCGGCGAGGAAAACAACCGCGGCCGCCAGCTCATCGGGGCGTCCGTGCCGGCCGAGCGGGATGTTACGGATGCTACGCGCGGTGAACTCGGCGGGATCAACGCCGAGCTTGATCGCCTGACCTCGATTTTCTTCCTTGATTCGATCGGTTTCGAAGCGGCCGGTCAGGATCGAGTTGACCCGAACGTCGGGCGCGGCCTCCCTGGCGAGTGTCTTTCCCATCGCGACCACGGCCGGGCGTAGGGCGTTCGACAGCACGAGATTGTCGACCGGCTGATGCGCGGCGATCGACGTGAGGTTCACGATGGCGCCGCGGCCGCGCCGCAGCGCGGCAAGCGAGGCGCGCGTCAGGCGAACGGCGCTCATCAACACCAGGTTGATCGCCTCCGCCCACGCGGCATCGTCCAGCTCGGCCACGCTGCCAAGGATCGGCCCCCGCGTGTTGTTGACGAGCACCTCGAGGCCGCCGAGGGTCGCGATCGCCCACTCGACCAGGTCGCGGCACTGGTCAGCCTGTCTGAGATCGGCGACTCGTGCGACGACGTCATGACCCTCCTCACGAAGCGCGTCGGCGGCGGTGCGGATGCGCTGCTCATCGCTCGAGGAGATGACGACGCGACAACCCTCAGCGGCCAGCGCCCGGGCGGACGCAAATCCGAGGCCACGGCTGGCTGCCGTCACCAGCGCGCGCCGTCCTCTCAATCCCGTTTCCACGGGCCAAATACTAGAGTGCGCTACCTAGGCAGCGGCGCGAGGCTGCTTACCGCAGGCGGGACACGGCGTGCCCGCTTTCAGCTCGGCACGCTTGAAGGCGTGCCCTCCGCAATGCGGGCAGAGGGCGCCTGGTCGCAGCGGCTGGGCTTGCGCGGCCTTCTGCATACGCTCGCGCAGGTGACTGTCGTCTTCTTTTTCGATGAAGCGCGGGTCGGTCGGCGTCTGCGTGCTCATGCGGCCTTCAACGCTCCCGGTTCGAGGGCCCCGGGCCGAATGTGCTCAGCAAGCTTGATGCCGATGACTTCCGGATGCAGGTCGATGCCCCGCTGGAAAGGGTGCACGCTCAGGATCGCCGGCACGCGCCGGTTGCCAATCTCGACCTCGAGCACGCGACCATGCAGGGTCGTCATTGACGCCCATCCGTCCCAGGTCCGCATGGTACGCCACCACAGGTGACGCGCCACGGGTCCACCCATGGCGACGATCGCCTGCGGCGCGATTCGCGCCAGCAGGCTTTGCAGGTGGCGATCGACGCACTGGTTGAGGGCCGCGTCGGTGACGCGGTCAGGGTTGTCAGTCACGCAGCGAACCGCCCAGGTATGAAAGGCCGAATCCAGAACGTCGCGCTTGTCGAGCTTTTGGCCCATCCGGCGGCGGGCGGCGAGCAGCACCGCGCGCACGAACTGAAAGTAGGGTTGGGGAGTATCCGCCGTCATGTGGTGCTCGAGCCGCGCTTCGTGGTCGAGCCACTCGTTGAATGCCTCGTTGCTGGCGCTTGCCGTGTCGAGCGGGCTGGGGCTGATGAAGACGATCGGCGCCTCCGGATTGCCGAATCCCACCTGCGGCCGCCGCAGCGGTTGCGCGAGTCGTTCGCACGGGCTGTCGGTGCCCCGGTCGGACTCCGCGATCGCGCACCCATGCAACCGCTTGAGGGCGTCCGAGCCGAAGAACTGCAGGTACTGCTGGCCCTTGCTCACGCTGTTTGAAACGACGCGGAGTGATGGTCGAAGCTTGCGCCCCAGCCATCGCCGACAGCGTCGCCACGCGGCCTTTCCACACCGGCCGCTTAAGATTTCTCCAATGGCAGCGATTCCGGCCGTCGCCTCGAAGCTGACGGCTCGAAGCCCTACCTACTCGATGTCCGCGAACCCTGGGAGTATCTGGCGGGCCATGTACCTGGGGCTCAGCTCATCCCACTGGGGGAGCTGGAGCAACGCGTTTCCGAAGTGCCACGGGACCGCGAGGTGCTCGCCATCTGTCATAGCGGTCAACGCAGCCTGGCGGCGGCCGGCTATCTCCAGCAGCTCGGTTACACCGCCATCAGCAACGTCGACGGCGGCACGGCTGCCTGGATCGAACGCGGCTATCCGACCGAAGGGTCATCCGCCAGCTGAAGCTGCGTCGCATCGAAGCGCCTCACCACCCCGGAGCGCACCGACTGCGCGAGTTGCGTCCAAGCCTGCGGGTCGGTAATCCATGCGCGGGCGATCACGATCGATGGCCCCTCGATTACGAGCCGCTCGCCCGTCTCGCTTACATCGATCGGGGCCAGCTGCAGGGCCCGCATCTTCTCCGGCGTCAGGTTTTCCTTCAGGACGCTTCGCTCGATCTCGATCCGGGCCATTCCCGGGGAGTGTAAGCCGCCGGCGGTTCGGCCGCCGCGACAGACAGCTGTCAAAACCCCCTGCTTGACTTTGGGAGTGAGCCAAACCACCATGATGACGACCAACCGTCCCTTTCACGTCCTGGAGGAGTTGCCGTGAGCGTCCTTGAACTGGTCCTCGTGATCCTGCTGCTGGCGGTCCTACTGGGGCTCGTGGCGGTCGTGATCCGCCGGCCGTCCGGCACCGGCCCGTCCGATGCGGTGCTCGCGGCGCTCGCCGACCTCGGGGCGCTCAAGTCCCATGTCGAAACGGTCAGCAATCAGCAGGGCGCCCTGAGCCAGTCACTGGGCCTGCTGCAGGCTGCGGTGCAAGGGGTCGAAACCAAAGTTCTCGAGAGCTCGGCCGGCGTTCGCGAGGCGATCGGCAAGGATCTTTCCGATGCCCGCATCGTCGTGGAACGGCTCAAGGTCGATGGCGAGGAGCGGCGCCGCATGGAAGAAGACGTGCAGGCGTCGGCCCGCCGTATCGAGACGGTGCTCCTCGGCAGCCGCACCCGCGGCGCCGCCGGGGAAAACATTCTTCAGGATGCCTTCCGCCAGTTCCCCGCGGAGATGATCGACATGAACTTCCGCGTCAACGGCAAGGTGGTCGAGTACGCGCTCATCCTGGCCAACGGCAAGCGGCTGCCGATCGATAGCAAGTGGCCGTCCCCCGAGTTGATCGACCGGCTCGGCGAGGCCCTGCAAGACCCGGCCAAAGAAGCCGCGCTGGTCCAGGAGATCGAGCGCATCCTGCGGCTCAAGGTGCGTGAGGTGCGGCAGTACATCGACCCCGCCGCCACCATTGGCTTCGCCGTGGCCGCGGTCCCCGATCCGGTCTTCAACGCTTGCCGGCGCGCGCACCTCGAGGCCTACCGGGAGGGGGTGATCCTGATGCCTTACAGCATGACCATTCCCTACGTCCTGGCGCTCTTCAGGCTGCACCTGCAGTACGCGCGCTCGATCGACCTCGAAAACCTCGAGGGCTACTTGCAGCAGATCGACGACAACGTAACCGCCCTCGACCGCCTGCTCGAGAACAGCATCGCCCGAGGTAGCACGATGATCCAGAACGCCTTCAACGATGCCAAGCGCAACGTCGGTCAGATGCGGGGCGCGCTGGCGGCGCTGCGTGCCGTCCCCCAGGCGTCGGTCGCACCGGAGCCAGCGGTCGACGAGATCGACGATGGGGAACTCACGCTGCTGTTGTCCCGGCGTTAAGCCAGGCCGGGCGTCCGGGCGAGGCGCATAACCAGCACGAGCAGGATGAGGATGCCCGCGCCGCCCAGGTACATCAAGTTGGTTGGCTGGAAGCCGGGGTCATCGACCACCAGCTGGTCACTTGCCGTGGCAGTGCCGCCCTCATTGGTCACCTCGATCGAGTAGGACCCCTGGGCGAGGTTGTCGGGCAGTTTCACGAGCATGTGGTAGGTATCGGTCGCCTGCACCGTGATGGCGGGCCGCCCGCCGACCTGCACCGTCGACGCCGCGGTCAGGTGCTGGCCCAGGATCATGATGTTGGGCTGGATGGTTGGGTTCACCTTGGCCGGCGTGACCTGGAAGATCTGCGGCGGCAGGAGGGCGGTCTTGACCGGCACCGGCGCCGCCGGCTTGGGCGTCGGGGCCGCTCGTTTGACCGCGGCGTACGCCGGCAGGCTCGTCAGGGCGAGGGCGACCATCGTCAAGCCACCCGCCGCCAGGCGTCGTGCCGCTGTCATGGAATAGACCTCTAGTACAGATAACGGCGCAGCCTTGACGCCAAAGATGGCGAGGCGGCCCATTCGGGCTGCGCAGACGGACGTACTTGTAACCCGAGCCGAAACAAAAGCCCCTGCCCGACGGGGGCAGGGGCTGTTGAGCTCGCGCTTTAGCGGTTGCCGCCTCCCGGCCAGGTCTGTTCCGGCGGGCGCTCGCCGATCTTGATCCGCTCCGTGCTGCCGCCGGATGTATCCGACTCGCTGCCTGGATCGCTGCCGAAACCGCCGTACGACGGCATGCTCGGCGGCTCCGCCGGCCGTGCCACCGGACGAGACGGTGTGCTAAACGGGCTGGCGGCAGGCTTGGGCGCGCTCGGTGCGGCCATCTTCGGGGCTGCGGCCGGCTTGACCGCCGCCTTCGGGGCCGCCTTCGGGGCGGCCTTTGGGGCCGCGCTCTTCTTCGCAGCCGGGCGCTTGGCCGCCGCCTTCTTGGCGGCGGGGCGCTTGGCGGTCGACTTCTTGGCAGTGGACCGCTTGGCCGTCGACTTCTTGGCGGCGGAGCGCTTGGCCGTCGACTTCTTGGCGCTAGACCGCTTCGGCGTCGACTTCTTGGCTTTTGATTTCTTCTTCGCTGGCATTTCTCCTCCCTCGGATGCGCAATGATGGCTCGCGCGTTGGTTCAGGCGGATGAGGACCCGCTTCTGTTACCTGCGATTTATAGCATCGGCTCCCCGCAAAGACAAGCATTTCCCTCGCCGAATCGCTGCCTCAGTGTGCGTTCAGCCAGTTCAGCACGGTGGCAAAGAGCAGATCGTGCTCGAGGTCGACCGTGATCGCGTGCCCCGAGCGTTCGAACCAGATCAGCTGCTTGTCCGTGGAGCCAATCCGCTCCAGGATAT
>VBHO01000103.1 GCA_005882045.1 Chloroflexota bacterium
TCGACTGTGCGGTCGCCGCGGCCGTGCATGATCAGCGCGGGGACCCGCACCTGCGGCAGTTCCCGATCGACGACCCGAAGCAGTTGCATCAGGCTCTCGATGCAGACCGTCGGCCGCCGGGCGTAACTGTGCAATAAGCGAACGGCCGTTGGATCGCCCAGGTCGGGCTCGTCGCCCGGAACGTGCCATCGCACTGCGTACTTGAGCCCGCGAATGATCTTGATCCGCCAATCGCGGAAGTAGGCAGGGGATGCCATGGCGCCCATCGTGATCACGCCCTTGACCTCTGGATGGGTGGCCGCCAGGTGCAGCGCCAGGGTGGCGCCCAGGGATTGCCCGCAGACGAACACATCTTCGCAGTCGCGACGCAGCGCGGCCAAGGCCTCCTCCGCCGAGCGGACCCAGTCCGGCCAGCGAGTCGCGGCCATGGCCTCCGGCGTCAGCCCGTGACCGGCCAGTAACGGTCCCATGACGTCGTAGCCGCCGGCGGCCAGAAACTCGCCCAGTCCCCGCATCTCCGGCGGCGTCCCGGCGAAGCCATGGATTAGCAGGCAACCGCGGACCCCGCCGCGCATCCGGAATGGCTGCAATTGCTCCGGCTTGGCAGGGCTGCTCCAGACGGATTGAGTACGAATGGCCATCAAGTTCGCAGTCTATCGGCCCGCAAGTTCACAACGGCGCTGCCGGTTATACGGGCCGGGGCGAGGTTTCGCCGTCAGTCCTTAAATGGGCGACTGAACCTGGGGGTGAAAAGGCGCATGGCGATTGTCGGGTGGCTCGTCGCGTTGTTGCTGGGCATCGGCTTTGCGCTGTTCTCGGTCGGAAACCAGCAGGCGGCGACGATCAACGTGTTCGGGGCGCCCTATCGGGACATCCCCACCTGGGTCGTGATGCTCGCCTCGGCCAGCATCGGCGCCCTGATCGTCATCGTCATCAGCCTGGTCGAACGCGTGCGCTGGTTTATGGCCGGCCGCTTCACCAAGAAAGTGCTCGCCGAGCACAAGAAAATGATCGTGCAGCGAGACAACCGCATCAGCGAGCTCGAGCAGGAAGTGCTCCGGCTTCGAGGGGCCGCCTGAGCCGACCATGACCCTCAAGGCCTGCCCGCAGTGCGGGTACCGCTATAACGCGCCCGAGAACCAGACGTGCGGCAAGTGCAAGGGTTGGCTTGGTGGCGTCGCGGCGGCCACGGCGGTGGCGCCGCCACCGCGCCGGTCGCTCATCCCGAGCAGCATCCCGGAGTATGCCTGCTACCTGGCCGTCCCAGTCGGGGCGCTTTTGGGGTTCCCGAATCCCATCGGCGCCGCCTTCGGGCTGCTGACGGCCACTCTGCTGATCAAGGTCGTTCGGCTCGACATGGAGCGGTTCTCCAAGGGGCTGCTGGTCGGGATCGTGATCGCGGGCGTCTTCTTCGTCTACCTGGTTTTCCTGCTGGTCTTCGGCTTCATCTTCAACCTGCTTGAACCCGTCCTTCAACCGGTCGTAGGGCGCATCTTCAAGCACTAGGGCAGGCCGCCCCGCCGTGAGGCGCCCGCTGGTCCACGCCGTGCTGGTGCTGCTGCTGGTGATCAGCGCCGTGCCCGCGATCCTTGGATCAGGCCCGACCCATCGGTCGATGGCGGTGGCCGTCGCGACGCCATCGCCGGCCCCATCCGCCTCGCCGACGCTGGCGACAACGCCCGCTCCGACGGTGGACCCGCGGCCGGCACCGCTGTCGCTCGACATGGCGGTCGGCCAGATGATGGCGGCTAGCTTCGGCGGACCGAGCGTCACCGACGGCCTGCGGCACCTGATCCTGGACCAGAAGGTGGGAACCGTACTGATCTTCGGCGATAACTTCACCGACGCGGCATCGCTCGGACGGCTTACAGCCGAGCTGCAGGCTCTCGGACGTGAGGCCGGCCTGCCGGCGCCGCTGCTGGTCGCGGTTGATGAGGAGGGCGGTCGCGTGATGCGGGTTCACGACGGTGTCGCCGCGCTCCCTTCGCAGCTCGAGGTCGGCGCCGGCGGCCCCCAGGCCGTGCGCCAGGCGGTGGCGAACACTGCTGCCGGCCTGCACACGTTGGGCATCCAGCTCGACCTTGCGCCGGTCGCCGACCTGCGCACCAACCCGGCCGACGGGGTGATCGGGGATCGCTCCTACGGCGGAGATGCGTCCGTGGTCGGGCCGCTGGTGGCGGCGGCCGTCACCGGGCTGCACGACGGCGGGGTCGGTGCCACGCTCAAGCACTTTCCCGGCCTTGGTGGTGCCGCCGGCGATCCACACTCCGCGGTGCCGACCGACGGCGAGACCCTGGACCAATGGACGGCGACGCAGGCGCGCAGCTTCCAGGCCGGCATCGATGCCGGTGCTGACGCCGTGATGACCACGGCGGTGGTGGTCCCAGGCCTCGACCCCACGGGGACGCCGGCCGTCTTCTCCCGGGCCATCGTGACCGGACTGCTCCGTGATCGCCTGAACTTCGAGGGTGTGATCGTCACGGACGGCCTGGGAATGGGTGGGATCACGACCCTCTACGGGCTTCCCGAGGCGACGGTCGCGGCCGTCCGCGCCGGCAATGACCTGGTGCTGCTCAACAGCGCCGATGCGGCGTACCAGGCCTCCGCCATCGAGTCGGTCAAACAACAGGTCCGCGCCGGAGTCATCCCGATGGACCAGGTCCAAGCGTCCGCCTCGCGGGTGATCGCGCTGCGCGCGCGCTGGCCGCGCTGGGCGCCCTCGTTGATGGACGTGTCGTCAACCGCGCCCGTCATCGATCTCGCCTTGAGCCGCCGCTGACGGCCTGCGACCCAACCGGTCGATGACTTTAGCCATGCTCTCGAGGTCTTTCTCGAAGACAGTGATGTAGCTGAGGCCGAAGTGTTCGCGCCGCTGCTCGAGGGTCTCGGCAATCTGACCGACCGACCCGATCAGCACCAGCGGCGTTTCGAATACATGGTCGACCTCCATCGTGTACTCCTTGGCCAACGGTGCCGCCGCGTCGCGCGGTTGATCCGTGATCACGATCGTTTGCACCAGGGTATTTAGTTCGATGGCTGAAAAACGACCGCCGGCGGCTTCCCGAATCCATGCCAGCTTGCGCGTGAACGCCGCTGGGCTGGCGTCTGCGTCTTCGAGGCCGGAGCCATCGCGGCGGGACCGGGGCATGATGCTGATGATGTCGGCCTCTTTCGCGGCCAGCGTGAGCAGTCGCCGGCCACCGCCGCCGATCAGAACCGGCGGATAGGGTTCCTGCTTCGGCTTCGCGCTTCCGGTCAAGGCGGTGAGGTGGTGGAAGCGACCCTCGTACGTCAGGGGCGTCGCGCTGAAGAGGGCCTTGACGATCTGCAGCGCCTGCGCCAATCGCTCGACCCGCGTTGCGCCCTCATCGAACGGAATGCCGGCGGAATCGTACTCGCTCTTCAGCCAACCGGCGCCCAGACCGAACTCGAAGCGACCGTCCGTCAGCAGGTCGATCGACGCGACTTCCTGGGCCAGCAACGCCGGGTGGCGGAAGTCGTTGTCGTACACGAGGCTGCCGACCCGCAGCTGGGAAGTGGCCTCGGCGGCCAGCACGAGGGCCGGCGCCAGCGCGAATCTCGGCCCGAAATGATCCGGCATGACCAGCGTCTGATAGCCGCTGTCTTCGACGTGCCGCGCGAATGCCATCCACTCCGTCTTCGGTCGAGCCCGGCTTGCGCTCAGGCCAAACCGAAACGGTCGCTGCGTCAGTGCGCGCTCCCTCGGATCACTCCCCCGCTGGGGGAGGGTACGATGGGGGCCGCCTGCGGACGTACCAGCCAGTTCAGGGCGTTGACGTAGGCGTTAGCGGCCGCCTCGACGACGTCCAGCGCGGCGGCCCGGCCGACCACGACCTGCGATCCCTGACTGAGAGTCACGACGGCCTCGCCCAGCGCGTCGCTTCCTTGGGTGGCGGCCGCCAGGCTGAAGTCCTCGAGCTCCGCCGGCACGCCGGTGACCTGCTGGATGGCGCGGAAAACCGCATCGAGCGTGCCGTTGCCGCTGGCACGACCCGACTTCACGGTGCCCTCGTCGCTCAAGGCAACCTCGGCGCTGGCCGACACGCCGCTCTGCGCGTTGACCTGCACGTCCTTCAGGGCGAACCGGCCAGGCGTGGCCCGCCCGAGGGCCTCCTCGACGGCGAGCTTCAGGTCTTCGGCATAGAGCACGCGTTTGCGCTCGGCCAGGCTGAGGACGAGCGAGTATACCGGGCCGAGCTGCTGCTCATCCAACTGCATGCCCATCGAGGCCAGCTCCTCGGCGAGGCGCCGCCGCCCCGCGCTGGTGCCAACCTGGCCGAGTTGCGGCGCGTAGCCGATGTCCGCCGGGTCGATGAAGGCCGGAACCAGGGACTTGGGCCGCCGAGGCGGGCTGAACACCGTAGTCGGGAAGGCGGCGCGAACGTCGTCGATCCAGCGCTCCCAGCCGGAGTAGTCCATGGTCGCCAGCATGGCGACATACGCGTCGAACCGAACCAGCAGCGCCGCCGGCTGGTCGTGATGTTTGATGATGAGCGTCGTGCCGCTTTCCTCCAACGCCTTGAGGATCGCGTCGAGGTTGCGCGCGAGTTCGGGAGCGGAAATGACTT
>VBHO01000104.1 GCA_005882045.1 Chloroflexota bacterium
CTCGAAAAGCGCCTTGGCCCTCGGCAAGTCTCCGGCGGCGCGGGCCGCCTGGCCGAGCAAATAGACGGTCAGCCCCAGATCCACCCGGTCTTTCGCTTCTCGGACCAGTACGAGGCTCTCGTCGAGCAGCGATGTGGCTGGCGTGTAGTGACCCTGGCAGAGTTCGACCTCGCCCATGAGGCGCAAGGCGATCGAAACTCGCCGCATGTCGCCGACCTCTCGAAAATTGAGCAGCGCCTGTTCGAGCAGCCCCATGGCGCCGGGATATTCACCTCGGCGTAGGGCGACCACACCCAGGTACACGTACGAGAGACCGAGCCCATCAGTGTCGCCGGTCTGCCGCAGGTAGGTGACGCTTTCCTGTTCGAGCCGGGCGGCGCTTGGATAGTCATCCTGGTTGAGCGCGACCGCACCGAGGACCTGGAGCGCGAATCCCGTCCCCCAGCCGTCGCCCGCGGCGGTATAGAGGTTGAGGCTCTCTTCACCGCGGATCTGTGCCTGCGTGTATGCGCCCTGGTAGATGGCGAGATAGCTGGCCCACGCGAGCGCCCTGGCGCGCAGGGTCGCGGGGACAGCCTCTCTGGGAGCCAGGCCCCGCTCCAGCCAACCTCGTCCCTCGGTAAATCGCCCGCGGGCTCGCCAGTAGAGGCCGAGGCCAGAGGCGATCCGCAACGCCGCCTGCGCGTCCTCATGGGTGAGGTAGGAGTCGAACGCGGCTCGAAAGTTTGCGATCTCGGTATCGATGAGGTCGAACCATCGCAGTTGCGCGGGTCCGTGGAGCTCGCGGTCGGCCTCCTCGGCGAGGGCGAGGAAGCGGGTGCGATGCCGTGTCGCAATCTCGCCATCCTCTCCCGCACTTCGCGCCCGCTCGACAGCGTACTCGCGAATGGTCTCCAGCATCCCGTATCGCGAACCGGTTTCGTCGTAGACGATCAACGACTTCGACACCAGGGTCCCCAGCAGGTCGAGCATGTCTGCGGCGTCGAGCGGGGTCCAGGCGCAGATCTCTTCGGCCAGCTCCAGGCTGAAGCCGCCGGCAAAGACCGAGGCCCGTCGCAGCAAAGTCCGTTCCGATTCCGCCAACAGTTCGTGACTCCAGTCGATCGCCGCTCGCAGCGTCTGTTGGCGAGGCAGGGCGGTTCGCCCTCCGCCGGTGAGGAGACGGAAGCGGTCATTGAGACGGGTGATCATCTGCGGCAGCGTCAATAGACTCAGCCGCTTCGCCGCCAATTCGATGGCGAGGGGGATGCCGTCCAGTCGCTGGCAGATCTGGACCACCAGCGGGGCATTCTCTTTCGTGAGCTGGAAGGACGGCGATGCCGCGGTTGCGCGGTCGACGAACAGCGCCACCGCGGCCGACTCGGCCACCTGCTCCAGTGCGGGCAGCCACTCAGGGTCCGGGACCGGGAGGGAAGGGACACGCCACGACGCCTCGCCCGGCACGCCGAGATGCTCGCGGCTGGTCGCGATGATCTTGAGCTTCGGACACGCTTCGAGCAAGGATTCGGCCAGGATGGCGCACGCCTCGACCAGGTGCTCGCAGTTATCGAGAATGACCAGTGCGGACTTGGGCGCGAAGTAGTCGATCAGCGCATCGATAGGGGTGCGGCCAGCCTGTTCGCGGACGTCGATCGCCGCCATCAATGTCTGCGCCACGAGGCCCGGGTCCGTGATTGGAGCGAGCTCAGCTAGCCAGACATATCCGAAATCTTCCAGCACCTCCGTCGCCAGTTCGATCGCCAGCCGCGTCTTTCCGATTCCGCCGGTTCCGACAAGCGTCACCAGACGGCCCCCCGCGAGCAGCTCTTTCAGTGCGGCCAGTTCCGCAGTCCGGCCGAGGAAGCTGGTCAGCTGCAGCGGCAGATTGTTCTTGCGAACATCCAACGTCTTGAGCGGGGGAAACTCCGTGGGCAACCCGTCGATCTCCAACTGGTAGAGATGCTCGGGACGGGGAAGGTCCTTCAACCGGTGCTCGCCAAGGTCGCGGATGCTGACGCCCGCCGGGAGCGCCGTTACAACGAGAGCGAAAACGCTGTCCGAGATGACCACCTGGCCGCCGTGCCCGCAGGCAGCGATCCGCGCCGCGCGGTGCACGTCGAGGCCGACGTAATCGTCACCGACCCGTCGCGCCTCGCCGGTGTGCAGACCCATCCGGACGCGAACGGTTTTGCTGCCGGTCCAGGCGTGCCCCGCCAGGGCCTGCTGGGCCGAAACCACGGCCTGGGTGGCGTCGGCCGCACTGGCAAAGACAACAAAGAAGGAGTCACCCTCTGTCCCCAGCTCGACGCCGTTGTTCTGTGCAATCGCGTCGCGCATCAACCGGCGCTGATCTTCCAGGACACCCACCCAGTCGTCCCCGAGCTCCTGGAGCAGCCGGGTGGAACCCTCAATGTCCGTGAAAAGAAAGGTGACGGTTCCAGTCGGGCGTTCCGGCGGCGTGGCCATAACCTTACCTATCGCTTGAACGGCCGGCTTAGCCCGGCGTCACGCTGAAGCCGGAAGGACCGGCCCGGCTCGCGAATCTTACCCGGGCCGGTCCTCCAATTCAACGGATCAGGTGAGAATGGCGGTCAAAGGTGCCGACCGAGCCGCGGGAAATACGGATATCCCAGCACTGGCCTGATAGGCACCGTCCCGCAGCGCGACCGCGGGGTTGGTCGACCGAGCGGCCACCGGGGCATCCCCGATCGGCCTTGAGACGCACGTGTTGGCCCCGGCTTCGCCGCCACCGGAGCACGTGATCTCATTACCGCAGAAGCTGCCCGGGGTGCAGTCGGTATGCGTTGTCGCACTGGCGCCGTTCTGGGTCGCTGTCTGGTCGATGGTGCAGTGCCCGGCCGAGTCACATTCGCCCACCGTGCTGGACTCCTGGAAGGCTCCGGCGCTCTCGGCCTGCTGGTTGGCATTCTGCTTGATGGTGAACACGTCATCCGGATTGCTCACCTGGGTGGTGCAACACCGTGGATCAATCTGCTGTGTCTGGGAACCATTCCCGGCCAGCCGCTGATCCTGGTCCTGATTGGCCGATGCCGTGGAGAGTCCGCTGCTGAACTGCGTGATGTCCCCATGCTCGGTGCTCATCTGGGTCTGGTTGGCGGTTGTGTTCGATATGGCGTTCTGCTTCGACGATTGGTCGAGGTCGGCCTGATTCTGCCCGCTGTCTGAGGTCTGGGTAATTGTGACTTCCTGGTCGTCCTGCTGGTTCTGATCGCCGTTGGTGTTCGGCTCTAACTTCTGGTCAGTCTTCTGCGTGACGCTGGCAAAGTTTGATCCCGCGTCGGTCGCCGTCTGCGTGATTGTGACTGTCTGCGTAGCGCATTGCGTTCCCGACTGGGTTGTCGGGCAGGGCGTCTGGTTGGGCCCCTGGTTCTCGTGATAGCGCTGAACCACCACAGCCCGGTTGTTGAACCCCGACCCGCTCGTCTGGATGATCACGCACCCTTCGACTCCGCCCGGCACGTTGTTTTCAATGCAGACGGCCGAATGGTCCTCCGTCAGCGTCGTCTGGCTGATCGTGCAGATCCCCGTAGTCGGCTCAAACGTACCCGAGCATTGGGTGTCGCCATTGCCCGCACCCGCCGAACTCGACGAGTTGACTTCCTGGGCAGCGACGCCTGAAGAAATCAACCCTAAGACCAATCCGAGCGCGCCGACGATTGAAAGTAGTTGCCTTCGCATAGCAGGTCCCCTCCTGGTGTCCCCTGCCCGGAGCGGTGCCCGGGCCCATCCCGCCGAGTTGTCCAGAAGGCTACTCTCCGTGTAAAGCCAAGTCAAGGCTTCATAAAACCCGACGGTCAAAACCGGAGGGACCGGCCCTGGGGCCGGCCCCTCCTATGGTCTTCCCTAATTCGAGGTCGGGTCAGTCCGGCTTGCCGCAGATGGGGAATTCGGTGACGTTCGTACAGGAGACCGAGCTGCTGCACGGAAAGCCTGGAGTACAGGTTGTGGTGTCGGGACCGAAGCTGGCGTTGTTATTGCTTGCCGACTGGGTGATGGTGCACTGGCCGGAGCTAAAGCACGTTCCGAAGCTGTTGGCGTCTTGTTGGGCGTTGGGATTACCCGCCTGCTTTGTGCTCTGGGTGATCGTGAAAACGTCGTCGCCATTGGTGTCCTGTACCGAGCAACACCGAGGGTCGATCGTCTGCATTTGAGTGCCAGACCCTGTTAGGTTCTGGACCTGACTCTGCGTCACGAAGATTCGAGACAGGCCGGCGCTGTGCTGGTTGATGTGACCGTTGGGGTCGCTCGCGTCCTGGTCGCTCAACTGCGTCTGAATCGAGGCGACGGACTGGGCGGATTGGTCCGACGACTCGTTGAGACTGGCAAAGTTCGTGCCAGTGGTGGATGTCTGATCGGTCGTGTTGAACTGATGAACTGTCTGACTCTGGGGCCCGGCTTCCTTGGTCGATTGCTTGACGACCTGGACAATCGCGGCGAAATTCGATCCTGTCCCGGAGGTGATCATGTTCTGGCTAATCGTTGCCCTCTGGGTAGCATCCTCGCTGGGTCCGCTGTTGTCGACGACATGCTGAAAGATCAGCGCATAGTTATTGCCGAAGACATTGTTTTGGGTGATCTTGCATTCCTGGACCGAGCCCGGCGTGTTGCTTTGCACGCACACCGCGATGTTCTTGTCATTGGACGACGTCTCGTCGATCGTGCACGTCGTCGTCCCCGCAATCGAGGTGGAGGTTCCACCAACGCACGCGTCCTGGCTGGATCCTATATAGGTCGACATGAGCGAGCTCAGAGTTGTGTCAACTCCTGGGAGCGTGTCGGCGCGGGCGGCGACCCCCGATGAAACCAGGGCTCCAAGCAGCCCGATGGCCCCGGCAAAAGCGGCTAATCGTCTCCTCTTCATAGCTCTCTCCTGTCCCTTTGACGCCAAGATGCAAAAGCGGGCGCAACAGCCCCCGCTTGAGCCCCACGCTACGCTGCGTGCAAAGTAACGGTCAAGTTGTTGTATTTAATGTCGCCGCTGATGTCAGG
>VBHO01000105.1 GCA_005882045.1 Chloroflexota bacterium
GACACCGCGCCATCCGCCGCGAACTCGCCGGACTTGTCGAAGCGCCGCACCCCGCTCGCAAACACGGCTTCGAGCGGGTCGATGCCGCTTTCGCGGATCTGGATCAGCCCCTCGCCCAGGTCCTCGCCCTCGGCCTGGTGAACCCAGGCTGCCATCGCCTGGACGCCATCCCGCATCTTCTCTAATGCGGCCTCGAAACGATGGGTCCGTGCTGTTTGCTGCACCTGGACCGCGGCCATGGTCTAAGCGTGCACTCCGGTTACGACAGCTGTCTGTCAATCACTCGAAGATCACAACAGTTGTCGCAGGGTCGCGGACTCAGAGCCGTCGTAACGCAAACCCAAACAGGAGGGCCCCGATGACGCCCGCGACCGCGTATCCGATCAGCGCCGGCACCGCGAGTGGCACGTAGCACTGGGGTCCCGTGCTCGCGGCAGCTGTGGGGCACGCCGGCAGCCGGAAGACGATCGACGCGAGGACGATGACTGGGACGACGCTCATCCCTATCAGGTAAGCGCCGCTCCGCTCGGGCAAGCGGCGCACCTGCACCAGGACCAGCCCGAGAACGACCAACGCCTCGATCAACCCCAGTGGGCCCAGGGCCAGGGACACGAACCCGAAGATCAGGCCGAGCACGAGAAACCCGACCGCGAAGAGCAGCCGCCTCTTTCTCCCTCCCCCGCGGGGGAGGGTCGGGGTTGGTGGTCTACGCCGCGCGGTTGTGCCCGTTTCCGTTCGGCGTCGTCAGCACGAGGGCGAGCATCTCGGACGGGCGCGTTGCCCAGAGGCGGTGCCGGCGGAAGGCCGCGCGCAGCTCGGGTGTCAGTCCCCAGGCGGCGAGCACCGTCCGCACCCGGGCGGCCTGGCCGGTTTTCAAGTCGACCATGCTGTCGCCGACGTAAACCGCGGCCGTCCGCGACAACCCCAGGCGCCCAATGGCCGCCAGCAGCGGATCCGGCGCCGGCTTGGGCGGGGTGACATCCTCGAACCCAATCACGACGTCGAAGAACCCACGAAGGCCGGCGGCGACGAGCTCGGCTTCGACCAGCGCCCGACGCTTGCACGACACGACCCCCAGGGGCACTCCGGCCTGGCGTAGCTTACGCACCAGGGTTGGGATCCCGCGAAAGACCCTGGCGTGGCCCAGCGTCGCGTCGACCGACCGGTATGTAGCGACGAGGTCCTCCCACCTGTGCGGGGCCACCAACTGCATCTGCTCCGGGAGTGGCAACCCGCGGCTCTTCCGAAAGAGGTCGCGCGCCGCTTCGTCCAGCCGGTGGGTCTGCATGACGTGGGCGAAGGCCGCCTCGATCAGGGGATAGCTGTCGACGAGGGTGCCGTCGAAATCAAAGATCAGCCCACGGGCGTGGCGGTTGCCGCTAAACGTGTGGGGTCGAGGAAGAGAGTCTGAATCCGTCGCCATCTGTGCTCAACATCCCTGGGCAGTTTGGACGCGCTCCCGGGGAGCTGCGCTGTCGAAAATCGACCCTTCCCAATCACATAATGCCAGTCATACAACGCCACCGTCTACGTTTCCTCCCAGAATCTGGAAGGACCGGGACCACGATGCCCGAACACCCGTTTGGGGCCTCGAGCTGAAACGCAACCTTGACCACCCTTCAGTTCATGCTTAAACTCGAACTGATATGGCCAGTGTGACTTACGAACACGTGTATAAGCGGTACCCCGGGAACACCGTCATCACCGACATGAACGCGGAGATCAAGGACAAGGAGTTCGTGGTCCTGGTCGGTCCCTCGGGGTCCGGCAAGTCCACCGCCCTGCGAATGCTCGCCGGCCTGGAGGAGATCAGCGATGGCTCGGTCAAGATCGGTGACCGGGTCGTCAATGATGTCGCTCCCAAGGACCGCGACATCGCCATGGTCTTCCAGTCTTACGCGCTCTACCCCCACATGACGGTCTACGACAACCTGTCGTTCGGGCTCAAGCTCCGCAAGACTCCCAAGAGCGAAATCGACAAGAGAGTCCGCGATGCGGCTCAGATCCTGGGCCTCGAGCCGTTCCTCGATCGCAAGCCGAAGGCGCTCTCTGGCGGCCAGCGCCAGCGCGTCGCCCTGGGTCGAGCGATTGTGCGCCAGCCCCAGGTCTTCCTCATGGACGAGCCGCTTTCGAACCTGGATGCCAAGCTTCGGGTGCAGACGCGCGTTCAGATCCTCAAGCTGCACCAGCGGCTTCAGACCACCTTTATCTATGTGACCCATGACCAGGTCGAGGCGATGACGATGGGCGATCGTATCGTCGTCCTCAACAATGGCATCGTCCAGCAGTTCGACACGCCGCAGACGCTTTACGAGCACCCGGTCAACCTGTTCGTCGCCGGCTTCATCGGCAGCCCGGCCATGAACTTCCTGACGGTCAAAGTCGGTGGCGACGGCCAGGCCATCCTCACCGGCGAAGGCTTCCAGATCCCGGTCGAAGACCGCATCCTTTCCGAGGCCGGTGCCTCGCGGGGCCAGGAGGTCATCATGGGCGTGCGGCCCGAGGACATCAAGGACGTTCGTTTTCCCGGCCGTGACGGCCTGCCCAAGATCAATAGCAAAGTCGAGGTCGTCGAGAGCATGGGCAGCGAGATCTTTGTCTACCTCACCATCGGCGGCAAGACGCTGACCTCTCGCATGGATCCGCGCAGCAGTGATATCGAGCCGGGGCAGAACGTCCAGGTTGCGATCGATAGTCACCACCTGCACCTCTTCGATCCGAAGAGCGAGAAGGCCCTGGTCAGCCGCGGGGCGCCGGCCGCCGCCGTCCCCGCGATCGCCGAAGCCCAAGCCCAGCAAGTCCGCTAAGCGTTGAATCTCGGTCTGCAGGACCGGGTTGCCGCCGTCACCGGTGGCAGCCGTGGGCTGGGCTATGCGATCGCGCAGAGCCTGCTGGCCGAGGGCTGCAGGGTCGCGATCTGTGCCCGGGACCCGGAGCGGCTCGACGAGGCCGCCCGAGCGCTTGGTTCAGGCGTTTTCGCGCAGACGGCCGACGTCACGGTGCCCGGCCAGGTTGAGGCCTTCATCAGCGCCGCCGCCGGTCAGTTCGGCGGACTGGACATCCTGGTCCACAACGCCGGTGGCGGCGGGGGCGCCGGCCTCGAGGCGCCGGACAGCGATTTCAAACAGGTCTTCGAGCTCAACGTACTCGGCGGCCTGCGCGCGGCCCGCGCGGCGGCCCCGTTGATGCGCCGGCGCGGACACGGCCGAATCATTTTCATCGCGTCGGTTTATGGGCGCGAGAGCGGCGGACGTGCCGGCTACAACCTGGCGAAGGCCGCCGAGATCAGCCTGGCGAAGTCCCTCTCCCGCGAGCTGGCGGCGGATGACATCCTGGTCAACAGCGTGGCTCCGGGGTCGATCATGTTTCCGGGCGGGTCATGGGAGCGCCGGCAGCAAGCCGACCCCGAGGGCATCGCCGCCTTCGTCAAGACCGACATGCCCCTTGGGCGCTTCGGGAAGCCCGAGGAAGTCGCCGCGGTCGTGACCTTCCTTGCCTCCGACCGCGCCAGCCTGGTGACCGGCGCCAGCTGGACGGTCGATGGCGGCCAGTCGCGCAGCCAGATCTAAAGCGCCGCCCCTTCCCTCCCCCGGGAAGGGGGAGGGTCAGGGAGGGTGTCTACGCGTTGCGGGGCTTCAGGATCCAGACCGCCGCGCCGATCACGATCCCGAGAACCAGCAGCGTCATCGCGGTTCCCATCGGGGCCGTCGGGGCGTCGAGCGGCTCGGTCGCCGCCGCCGTTCCATCGACGATTGCCATCGGCTTGGTGCCAAACGGTGCGACCTTCACCACGCCCATCGGCGTAACACTCAGGTCGTACGTGACTTTGTCGTCGGGTGCATTGAGCGTCAGGTAGGTCAGCCAGCTGTCGCGGCGCACCCAGCTCATGTTCTTGTCAGTCGACAGGTCGCGATAGAGGTTGTCGGTCATTTTTTCCTGGAACTCCAGGCTGAAGCCCTCGGCGCCCTGCACCGTGGTGCCCACCCCGGAGGCGCCGATCAGGGCGCGCCATTCGCTGGTGTTGACCGGTTTGTCAGACAGGAGATAGAGATCCGCTTGCACCTGTTGCCCAGCCGCCAGGACTTCGAACGGGACCCACGGGTGCGGGATCTTCATCGTGATCAGGACCGGTGCGCCGTCCCCGAAGATCAGGCGCTGCTTCGCTGCGCGTTCGGCGTTGTACTTGGCCGCCATGAACACGGGGCTGCCCTTGGCGTACTGGAGCACGTGCGCGCGGGTCTCGGCGTCGACCGCGAAGCCGTTGCTGGCTGCCCAATCGAGCACCCCCTGACCGCTGCCACGCAACACGGTGATGTCGAGCGCCCGCACTTGGACCTGTAGCAGGACATCAGCCGTGGCAGCCTGGGCGTGGCCCGCAAATGCCAGGTCTAAGATCGCGGGTTGCGGATGGGTCTCGCGGAAGAGCCGCTGCAGCGTCCAGCCTCCCCCCTCTTCGACTTTTTCGGGAACGGCCGGCAGGGGCACGATCCAGCCGAAGCTGGACGCCTCGCCGTTGTAGCTGAAGCTGGTCATGTACCGCTCGACGCCGTCGTGCCACGCCACCAACGTGGTCGCCCGCTCGAGCCGGATCGCGCCGTTGGGAGCGATCAGGCCGCCGCAGGCGGCCGCCGGGAGCGCCTGCGTGAGAAAGAGCGCCAGGGTCGCCGCCGCCGCGGGAACGAGCTTATTGACCATTGGGAACCTCCTGTTCCGTCTTCGACGTCAGTACTCAGACGCCGACGGGGCAGGAAAGTTCCCAGGGCTAGTTAATGCGTGGCGGCTCCCGTTCGCTCGAAGGCGTTGACCGGCTTCATGATCTGGACCTTGACCGGGGCGGCTTCCTTCGCAAATCTCTCCCCGTCCGACGCCACTCCGACGACGAATCCGTAGTGGTTGGGAACGGCCAGCTGGGGCCGGATCTTCTTCACCACCCCGGCCGCCTCGGTCGGGTTCATGACATAAGGGTCGCCGCCGACGCAGATCAGAGCGACGTCGGTCTTGATTTTCTCAATGTCGGGGTTCGGATCACCGTCACCCGAGAACCAGTAGCGTTGTCCGTCGAGCGTCAGGATGTAGCCCACCCAGTTGTTGCTCTTCGGATGGGTTTGCAGCCGGTGCTCCACGGTGCTGTAGGCGGGTACCGTCTCGAACTTGATGCCGGCGACCTCCAGCGACTCAGCCGGCTTGATCGCCTTGACGTTCCCGCTGAGCTTCTCGGCCACGTCCCGCGGAGCGACGAACTGGGTCGTGCTCTTGCGGATCTTGGCGATGTCGTCCGGCTCGAAGTGGTCGGCGTGAGCGTGCGTGATGAAGATCACGTCGGCGGGCTCCTCCTTGTCTCCCAGGCCCCAGGGGTCGATGTACACCGTTAACCCATCGCCCTTCCACTTATAGGCTGACTGCTTGTACCAGGTGAACTTCTCGAGCATGTGTGCCTCCTTCAAGGGGGAGCTGCGGACGGCCTGCCGGAACTTTTAGGTTACCGCGTCAGGCGCCGAAGACCTGGACGACCAGCTGGCGGTCGCGCGGCCGGTCGAGCTCGAGCAGGAAGATGCGCTGCCAGCGGCCGAGATCCAGCCGCCCGTCGGCGACCGGGATATTCTCACTGCCGCCGATCAGCAGATGCTGGCAGTGGGCGTGGCCGTTCGCGCACTCGCTGGGGTCCATCTCCCCGGTGCGGCGGCTCAGGTCGTTGTGCTGATATACGCCGGCGGCAGCGGACAGCCGCTCGAGCATGGCGCCCATGTCCTGCAGCAACAGTGGCTCGTTCTCGTTGAGCACGACGGCCGCCGTGGTGTGCTTGGAGAACACGGAGGTCCACCCCTGGGAGACCTTGGAGCGGCGCAGCACGGCTGCAACCTGGTCGGTCACGTCGATGAACTCCCGGGCCGCCGTGGTCTGGAAGGCGAGCGTCTCCGCCCAGAAGGTGAGGCCGCCGACCCGTCGGACGCGCGCGCCAGCGAGCTCATCCCGATCGTCGAGCAGGCGAAAAGCGGGGTTGGTTCCGGTTGCCACAGGTCAACTCCTTCTAGCGCCGCACACGTTTGTAACGCACTCGCTCAACTCGAATGCTGCGCCGCGGACCTTACGCCGGCCGTTACAGACGGCCCGCCCCGTTACCGCCTTGTCGCGCGGACCTTGTCGAAGCAGTCGCTGCAATACACCGGGCGGCCCATGGTCGGGGTGAAACGAACCTGGGCGGCCTTGCCGCACTCGGCGCAGATCACTTCATGGAGCTCCTTGGCGCGACCGGTGCCCCGGACGTTGCGATTGATCGAGCGGCAATCGGGACAGCGTGACGGCTCGTGCTGAAATCCTTTGGCGGAGTAGAACTGTTGCTCGCCAACGGTGAAGATGAAGTTGAGGCCGCAATCACGGCACGTCAAAGTCTTGTCGCTGAAGCTCACGGCGAATCTCCTTTCTTTTGTCTTTGGATCTCAGAGACTTCGCCGGAGCGTTCCGCCTAGCCTTCGACCCATTTCCCCGGGCGCGATTATAGCAACGTTTGGCGATGACCAAAAGGGCCTGGCCGGATATCCTGCAAACGTGTGAGCAAACGGCTCTATGTGGTCGAGGATGACCTCTTTTTCGGCCAGCGAGTCCGGGCCGCCGCCGGGCGGCTGCGGGTACCCGTGGAGGGCCTCAGCCCGGCAGCTGCCCGGTCGCGGGCCTGGGAGTCGACGGACGTGGTCGTCCTACAAGCCACGCTGCGGCCGGACCAGCAGCTCGACCTGGTCGGCGAGCTGACGCGGCGCGTGCCGGCGCCGGTGGTGGTCGCCGTCACGGGCCACCTGGAGACGGCGCTGCGTCAGCGGCTGAAGGCCGCCGGCGCGCTGCTGGCCGCGCACTCGGCCATGGACCGGGTGCTCGCCCGGGCCCTCGGCATCAGTGATGGGCGTGATGTGACGGCCCATCCCCCGGCCTGACGTCGACCGTGCCGTGCGCGCTATGGTCCGGCGCGGGCGCGTCCATCATGCGCAGCATCTCGAGGCCGCCGGTACGGAGAAACCGCCAGCCCAGCACCGCTAGGATCAGCAGGAAGATCACATTCAAAACGCTCGTGTAGTTGAGCGTCGGACCGGCCACCAGCGACGTCACCGGATGATGGGCCGGAACGAACCCCAGCCCCTGGAAGATCAGACCGATCGCGAGGCCCGCCAGCGCCATGGCCGCGTACGACACGACCAGCAGGTAGAGTGCCATCCGCCCGCCGTAGTACTTGCGGTAGATATCGACGATGGGAATGATGATCAGGTCGGCGAAGATAAAGGCGATCACGCCTCCAAAACTAATGCCGCCGTTCCACAGCACGGCCGCCAGCGGCACGTTCCCGACCGAGCAGACGAAGCTCAGCAGCGAGATCACCGGCCCGATCAATGGTCCCCAGACCTGCGACAGCACCGGATGACTGGTCAGGAAGAAGCCCTGCCAGAACGACGTCGGCACCCAGGCCGCGAGCGCCCCGGCAATCAGAAGGCCAAGGCCGATATCGGTCCAGACGGACGTCACGTCGCCCCAGAAGTTGTGACTGATCGCGGTCAGTCCCCGGCCGGAAAACAGTCGCTTGAGAAAGGGCCCCTCGGTGATCGACATGTCCATCTCGGCATGTCCCTCCATCCGTCCGCGCCGGCCCCGCTCGACCTGTCGCCGTGCTTCTTCGACCATCGCCGGCTTGAGCGTCCAGCGAAAGAGCAGCGCCAGGATCACGATCATCAGCAGGCCGCCCGCGAATTCGGCGCCGACAAACGACCAGCCGAGCAGGATCAGCAGGATCAGGCCGAGCTCGAAGACCAGGTTGGTCGAGGCGAACTCGAACACCATGGCCGCCGGGAAGCTCGCGCCTTTGCGGAACAACGAGCGGGCGATGGCGACGGCGGCGTAGGAACACGATGACGAGGCGGCCCCGAAGAGGGTCGCAAGGGCGAGACTGCGTGGTGAGTCCGAGCCCAGCGCTCGCTCCACGGCACGCCGGGAGACCAGGGTCTGAACGATCGCCGAGAGGATGAAGCCGAGCGCCAGCGGCCAGAAGACTTCCCACAACATGTCGAAAGCGGTGCTCAGCGCCAACAGGACGGCCGGGATCACAAGGAAAGCGTACCCCGAGATAAACGAACTAAGTCTTGAGCGCGCGCGACCAGCGTTCCTCGATGTGCTGGCTCCTGTAGATGAAGAAGGCGCCCGCCCAGGAAACGATGAAAGCCGCCACGATGATTGCGCCGATGATGCCGAAATTGAGTTTGTCGAGCGCATCCCAGAATCCGCCCTTGAAACTCAGCCCCCTCGCGACGATCTGTGCCACCTCGATGAGACCGACGAAGAGGGCGACGAACACCGACAGTCCAGTCATCGTCAGGTTGTAGAAAACCTTCCGCACGGGGTTTGAGAATGCCCACGAATAGGCGCGCGACATGAATGCGCCATCAGCCGTGTCCATCAGCGACATTCCGGCCGCGAAGATCAAGGGCAGTGAGATCAGCGCGTAGAGAGGGAGATGTTGAGCCGCGGCGCCTGCCGAAATGGCGAGGAGTGAAATCTCGGATGCCGTGTCGAAGCCCAGCCCAAAGAGGAAGCCCACCAAATACATCTGCCAGCTATGGCCGATCAGCCTGAAGAGCCGCCCGAAGACGCGTGTCAGCAGGCCACCCGCAACGAGCTCGTGCTCCAGCGACTGCCGATCATAGTCGCCGGCCTTCATCCGGCGGAAGAGCTTGATGATGTCGAGCAGGATGATCAGGTTGAGGATCCCGATCAACAGCAGAAACGCGCCGGAGACGCCGGTGCCAATCAGTCCCCCAACACTCTTCAGCTGGCCATTTTCGTTGACGACACTGGTCTGGATGAATTGGGTCGCGATGCCGAGCGCTACCGCGATCAGCAGGACAACGGTCGAATGGCCCAGCGAGAAGAAGAAGCCCACGCCGAGCGGCTTCTTCCCTTCCTGCAACAGCTTGCGCGTCGTGTTATCTATCGCGGAGATATGGTCGGCATCGAAGGCGTGGCGAAGACCGAAGGTATA
>VBHO01000106.1:0-7350 GCA_005882045.1 Chloroflexota bacterium
AGCTCTTCTCCTGGCGGCCGGTCGCCGGCTACGCCGATTACCGCACGCCCATCAAGAACCTCTATCTGTGCGGCTCCGGTACCCACCCCGGTGGCGGCATCAGCGGCATCAACGGCCGCAACGCCTCACGCGAGATCCTCAAAGATCTCAAGCGGCGTAGGTCGAGAGAATAGACCGCATGGCGAAATTCCTCTTCCTGATGCTCGGGCTTCCCGGCCAACCGAATGCCGGCGACGAACAGACCCAGGCCTACAACCGCGCGTGGGGCGAGTACATGGGCTCGCTCGCCGAGCGTGGCGCGCTCGAATCCGGCACGCCGTTGGAACCCGTCGCGAAGGCGGTCAGCAGCGGGTCGGTCAGCGACGCGAAGCTCGGCACCCCCGACATCTACGGCTACATGGTGGTCAACGCGGCCTCGCTCGCTGACGCGACCGCGATCGCTCGCGAGGCGCCCCATATTGCGCTCGGTGGCAGCACCATCGTCCGACCCTGCATCGAGCTCCGACGCTAACCCGCCGCTATAGAACTTTCGAAAGGAAGCTGCGCGTGCGCTCGTGCTGCGGGTTGGTCAGTACGTCCCGGGGATTACCGGCTTCGACGATCACCCCGCCGTCCATGAACACCAGGCTGTCACTCACCTCGCGGGCGAACCCCATTTCGTGGGTCACGACGACCATCGTCATCCCGTCCTCGGCAAGACCCCGCATCACGTCGAGCACCTCGCCGACCAGCTCCGGGTCCAGGGCTGACGTCGGCTCGTCGAACAGCATCAGCTTCGGCTCCATCGCCAGCGCCCGCGCGATCGCGACCCGCTGCTGCTGGCCACCAGAGAGCTGCCTCGGATAGGCATTGACCTTCTCGCCGAGGCCGACGCGTTCGAGTAGTTTTCGGCCACGGTCGATGGCGACCGTTCGGCTCTCCTTCTTGACCCGGATCGGGGCTTCGATGAGATTGTCCAGCGCCGTCATATGGGGAAATAGATTGAAGTGCTGGAAGACCATCCCGATCTCGGAGCGCTTCCGGCACACCTCCGCATCCCGCAACTCGTAAAGCTTGTCGCCGCGCTGCTGGTAACCGACCAGCTCGCCGTCGACCGAAAGCCGGCCAGCGTCGATCTTCTCTAAGTGGTTGATGCAGCGCAGGAAGGTGCTCTTGCCCGAGCCGGATGGGCCGATCATGCACAGGACTTCCTTGGCGGATACCTCGAGGTCGATGCCCTGGAGCACCTCGAGTCGCCCGAAGCTCTTGTGCACGGCCTCGGCCTTCACCATGGGAGCCACACTCATGTCATCAATGCCCCCTGGGGATCGACACCGGTAGCTCCACCGGCGCCGGCGGCGGTGCATGGAAGGTGAACAGCATCCGTCTGAACCGTTGAAACGGAGTCAGCGGCATGCCTCGCAATGAACCGCGTGCGAAATGTCGCTCGATGTAATACTGGCCAACCGTGAGGATCGACGTCATCACCAGGTACCAGATGCTGGCCACGATCAATAGTTCGAGGACGTCGTAGGTCGCGGTCGCAATCTGCTGCTGGCGGGTGAACAGCTCGGTAACCGAGGCCGTGAATGCCAGTGATGTGGTCTTCAACATCGAGATGGTTTCGTTTCCAGTCGGCGGAATGATGACCCGCATCGCCTGCGGCAGCACGATCCGTCGCATCACGAGACCCCGGTTCATCCCCAGGGCCTGGGCGGCCTCCGTCTGGCCATGCTCCACCGAGATGATGCCGGCACGGACGATCTCCGCCATGTAAGCGGCCTCGTTGAAGCCGAGGCCGAGGAGCGCGGCCATGAATGGCGGGATCAAGGTATTCGTGTTCGCGTGCAGCCAGAACGAGGTGAAGGGAATGCCGATGTCGATGCTCTTGAGGACCAGGTTCAGGTTGAACCAGAAGAAGATCTGCACCAGGACCGGGGTGCCGCGAAAGAACCAGATGTACAGCCAGCTCACCCAGGACATAACCGGGTTCGGCGACAAGCGCATTACGGCAAGGATCACGCCCAGGACGATACCGACGGCCATCGCGAGCACGGTCAATTCGAGGGTGACAAGAATCCCTTTGAAAATGAGGGTGTTGAAAAGGTAGTGGCCGACCGCAGCCCAGCCAGAGCCCTGGGCGGTGTGATCGTTCTGAATCGCGGTGACGACCGTGTACAGAATGTAGGCGGCGATTGCCCCGACGACAATCGCCGCCACCCAGCGCCCCGGGTGTCGAACCGGGACCGCCTTGATCGCTTCCGGCTTTAGCCCGACCGCGTTAGCCACGAGGGCTCGAGATTACCTGCTTAGGGCACGCAGGTCGCACCGATCGAGTTGTTGTCATTGATCTTCACATCCGAGCTCGCAATCGCTCCGTCTGCAACGCTCCAGGTCTGGAGAATCGTCTTGTAGTAGCCGTTGTCGATCAAGTATTTGACGGCATCCTGGACCGCCTTCTCCACGGGGCTGCCTTTTGCCATTGCGATGCCGTAGGGCGCGACGCTGCAGCCCTGACCAGTCGTCTTGACCTTTCCGCTAGTTGCCTTCACCTGGTAGGCGGCGATCTGAGAGTCCAGAAAGCCGATGTCTGCGCGACCGGAGAGTAACGCGGTGTTCGCGTCGGTCTGCTTCTCGAAGCTGGAGACTTTGAGGTCCTGCTTGCCGGCCGAGGTGCAGTTGTCTTTGGCACCCGCCATCGCCGTGCCGCCAACCTGCTTGCCGATGTATCCCCAGGCGTCGGTCTCTTCCGTCGTGCCGGTTTCCACGGCGATGTTATGGCCGCACATGTCCGCGGCGCTGTTCACCGTGATGCTGCTCGACGCCGCTACGACCCAGCCTTCGCCCGCCTTGTAGTAGCTGACGAAGTCGATCCCTTTGGCTTCGCGGTCCGCGGTCGGTGTGAAGCTCGAGATGCCCAGCACGTACCGTGGGTTGCTGGCGGTGAGCTGCGGAATGATGCTGTCGAAGGTGACGTTGTTGAAGGTACAGGCCACACCCATGACCTTGCAGATCGCTTTACCCAGGTCGATGTCCCAGCCGACGATGTCACCGGTGGTGGGATCGATGTACTCGTCCGGCGAGTAGGTCGCATCGGTCGCAATCTGAATCGGCGTCGGCACCGACGACGGGACCTCTGCCGCGATGCTGGCTACTTTGCTCGGCCCCCCGGAACTCGCCGCCGGACCTGCTGTCGACCCGCCGCATGCGGCAAGGGTCATGGCCGCCGCAGCCAGGACGATCGGAATCCGCTTCATGTTTCTCCCTCCCCTATATCGGTCTTCGTAAGCCGCAAATGAAGACGCTGCGAGAATTGTAGGCGAATGCCAACCACGCCCAACCTCGACGCCCAGGTCGACGGTCCCCAGTACCTCGGGCCGGCAACCTTCCTCAAGGCGCGGGCGATGAGCGAGCCAGAAGAGCTCGACGAGTGGCGCCCGGACGTTGCCGTCGTGGGCGCACCCTGGGACGATTCGACCACATACCGACCCGGCGCCCGCTTTGGACCCCGCGCCGTGCGGGTCGCCAATTATCAACCAGCCAGCTGGCACCTCGACCTGGAAGTGGCGCCGTTCGAGGTGTTGAAGGTCGTCGACTATGGCGATGCGGTCTGCTATCCGGGACTGACCGACCAGGCTCACGACGCGATCCGGACGAGGGTCGCGGAGGTTGCCTCCCGGAAAGTCGTGCCGATGGTGATCGGCGGCGATCACTCGATCACGTATCCTTCCGCGACCGCGGTCGCCGACGCCTATGGGCGAGGCAAGGTCGGCATCGTCCATTTCGACGCCCACGCCGACACCGGCCGGGACAGCTGGGGCAACCTGGCGTCGCACGCCACCCCGATGCGTCGGCTGATCGAATCGGGCGCGATCCCCGGCCAGAACTTCGTCCAGATCGGGCTCCGCGGCTACTGGCCCGAGCGCGAGACCTTCGACTGGATGCGCGCGCAGGGCATGCGCTGGCATCTGATGGGTGAGTTGCTCGATCGTGGTGTCGACACCGTCATCGAAGAGGCGATGGCAGAGGCACTCGATGGGCCGGAGATGATCTATCTCTCGGTTGATATCGACGTGCTCGATCCCGGGTTCGCGCCCGGGACGGGCACGCCGGAGCCGGGTGGCATGCAGCCCGCCGACCTGCTCCGCGCTATCCGGAAGATCGCCCGGCGCACGAATTTGGTCGCAATGGACCTTGTCGAGGTCTCGCCGCCGTACGATCATGCCGAGATCACGGCCCAGAATGCGAATCGCTGCATACTGGAGGCGATTTCAGCGCTGGCCGTCAAGAAATCTCGAGGAGGGACGCCGTGAGCACTGTTGCCCAGCCGATCGCCACTGAACGCGTCGTCGAACTGACCGCCCGCGAGGAGGAGCGCTTTCGTTCCAAGCGCCAACGGTCCGACGAGCTCTGGAAGCAGGCCAAGCAGTTCATTCCTCGCGGCGTGCCCTCGTCCTTCCAGGACGCGGCGCCCCAACCGGTTTTCGTCGATCATGGCAAAGGCAGTCGGGTGTGGGACGTCGACGGCAACGAGTACGTCGACTTTCACAACGGCTTCGGGGTCATGGTCGTCGGCCATGCGCACCCCTCGATCGTCAAGGCGATCAATGAACGTGCCGCCAGGGGGACGCACTTCGCACAGCCGGTGGCCGACGACGCCGTCGTCGCCGAGGAGCTGTCACGTCGCTTCAAGCAGCCGCAGTGGCGCTTCACCAACAGTGGCACCGAGTCGACACTCGACGCCGTTCGGCTGGCGCGCGGGTTTACGGGCCGCGACCGGCTCATCAAGATCGAGGCCAGCTATCACGGTCATCACGATGCGCTGCTGGTCTCGGTCGAGCCGTCGCCCGACCTCATGGGTCCAGCCGACACGCCGGTATCGGTTCCCTACAGCGGCGGCACCCCGCAGGCCGTGGTCGCGCTGACGACGGTCGTTCCCTTCAATGACCTCGCGATCCTGGAGCGCACGCTGGACCGGCATCGCGGCGAAGTGGCCGCCATCATCGTCGAGCCGGTGATGATGAACATCGGCATCGTGCTTCCGGACGACGGCTACCTGGCCGGCGTGCTCGAGCTGGCCCATCGCCACGGCGCGCTGCTGATCTTCGATGAGGTCAAGACCGGCGCGACCATCGCCGCCGGGGGCGCGACCGAACGGTTTGGCGTGACGCCCGACCTGGTGGCACTGGCGAAGGCGATCGGTGGCGGACTCCCCTGCGGCGCGGTCGGCGGCCGCGCGGACGTCATGGGGACGATCGACGAGCACAAGGTGGTCCAGATCGGAACCTTCAACGGCAACCCGCTAACGATGGCCGCCTCCAAGACCACGTTGCTGTCAATCCTGACGCCGGCCGCCTATTCGCACTTCGACGCACTCGCCGAGGCCCTGGAGGGTGGGCTGCGCAAGGTGATCGACGACTACCAGCTCCCCTTCCATCCGATTACGCTGGCGGCGCGCGGCTGCGTCACGTATCGGAAGGAGCGGGTCCGCAACTATCGCGACTACCTCACGATCGACAAGAAATACGCCTACCTGTCCTGGCTCTATCAGTGCAACCGTGGCGTGCTGATGGCGCCCGGCGCCGAAGAGAACTGGACGCTCTCGGTCCAGCATTCGGAGGACGACGTGCTGCGCTACGTCCGCAACTTCGAGGAGATGGCCAAAGACCTGACCGGCTAAGCGACCGGGACTCGGGTCAAGTAATCGAAGATCAGCTGCGACCAGGACTCCATGTCCAGGTAGTAGCTGCGCATGGCGTCCAGGGGAAACAGCGCGCCCGCCAGTTTGTCGACCTCGCGGATCGAGATCTCCGGCCGATCGCCCTCGACCAGGAAGATCAGCCCGACGTGCACCTGGCCGACCGGCGTTGTCTGGTCGTTGATCGCGCCCAGCAGACGCGTCGAGAAGTGGCCGTCGTAGACTACCTCCTCCTCCCACTCGCGTCGCAGTCCCGCGTCGATCGGGTCCGCGGCGCCGGCGACGTCCTCGGGATTGATATGTCCGCCGACGCCCAGCGAGTACAGGTGGCGCAGCCGCCGCTCGCTGGAGCGCCGTAGGCGATGGGTGAGGAAGTAGCGCTCGCCATGGCGAAACACGACATAGGGAATGATCTGGGGCTCAGTGGGGTCCTCCTCGACCTCCCGTCGGGGGCGGAAGCGATAGTTCGCCCGGACGCGTGCCAGCAAGTCATCGAGACCAGTGGCACGAAACCCTGTCCACTCACTGCCGGCAAACAGTACGTCCCTGGGAACGACCAGGACATCCTCGCGGGCACCCACGGGAAAAGTTTAGTGCGCGCGTTCCGTTAACGATCGCCCGACGTGTGCTCGCGGTCGCCACCGGATGACGACGGCTGCGGTGTGGGCCGCAGGACCGGCTGGGGCGTGGGCTGCGGGGTGGCCTGCTCGCCCACGACGACGGGCTGCTGAAGGGTCCCAGCCTCCGACTCATCGATCCGGTCGAGCTCGTCGGTCGCGGCAAGGACGAGTTGCTTTACTTCGGCGTCGTCATCCGCGCGCACGGCGTTGGCTTGCTCGACCGCAGCCAGCTGCACGCGGAGCTTCTGCACGGCTGCTTTCGCCGCCTGTGGGTCGGCCGGATTCTTCAGCGCGGCTGTCGCGTCATTGATGGTGAGCCGGAAGGCGCGCAGGCTGTTCTCGGCGAGCAGCGGCTTGTGGTCGTTCGCCATCGCCCGCGCTTCGCGCAGCCGTTCACTGGCGAGCTGCAGTTGCAACATCAGCCGATCGTGGGCAGGGATGAAGGTCAGCCGGACGCTCTCTTCCAGTTGCTTGACGGCGTAGAGCGGGTTGTCCGGCAGCGCGGTCGGCGCCGCGAACGCGGAACCGGCGGCGGCCAGCATGGCGACCGTCGCCGCAGCCAGCGCCAATCCGAGCCGGCGATAGCTCGGGAAGCTTGGAATCCGCAGCACCCGGCGCTGCGGGAGCACCGCCTGAAGGTTGAGCCAGAAGGGTGGGAAGGCGACGGGAGGCGCCGCCGGCAGGGTGACCAACAGCAGGTTGAGCTCGCGGACCTCGCGCAGCTCGGCAGCGCACGCGGCGCAATCGGCGATGTGGCTGTCGATCCGGCGGCGCTCGTCTGCCGCGAGCATCCCGTCGGCATATGGAATCAGCCAATCGCGGGTCGTTGTGTGACTCAACATGGTGCTGCCGCCCTCTGACTGATCAAACGGGCCCAATTCACGCCGTATTCGCCTCCTCCTCGGGATGCGCGAGGCTCCCGAGGCGCTCGCGGAGAAGCTTCTTGGCGCCGTTCAGGCGCGACATCACCGTGCCCAGCGGGATGTCGAGCGTCTTGGCGATCTCGTCGTAGCTCAGCTCGCCGAACGCCTGCAGGGCGATGGTGTCGCGATA
>VBHO01000106.1:7386-7968 GCA_005882045.1 Chloroflexota bacterium
CCTGGCGCTGGAGGTCGTGGCGCGTGGCGATGTCCTGCGGGTCCGCGTCGCTGCTGGCGGGGGGCTGCTCCATGCCGTCGAGCGAGACGATGGGCCGCCGGCGGCGCAGCGCGTCGGTGACCGCGTTGGCCGCCACCCGGTGCAGCCAGTGCTTGAAGGGCTTGTCGTGTCGGTAGCTGGGCAGGGCCTTGTAGACCTTGATAAAGACGTCCTGGGCGACATCCTCGGCCAGGGCGAGTTCGCCGAGGGCCCGGAAGGCGACGTTGATCACCAGCCGGTGATAGCGGAGCACCAGCTGGCGGAAGGCTTCCTGGTCTCCCGCCGCGCTCCGATCGATCAACCGGCGTTCTTCAGCGTCCTCCTCGAGCGAGGGGGCATCCTGGACCTTGGCCATTCCCCGACGGTGTGACGCGGGCCCGAGGATGGGCTTGCGACGGGCGCTAGCGAGTCGGTAGCGGGCGCAATTCGCGCAGGAATCGGCTGACCTGGGTCGCCGCGTCGTCGGGGGCTTTCCCGATGGCATCCAGCAGGGCGCTGGCGACGATCACGCCGTCCGCCTTCCCGTCCAGCGCCGCCAGGTGC
>VBHO01000107.1:0-8894 GCA_005882045.1 Chloroflexota bacterium
ATGGCCGATCAGACCTCGGGCGGCGGCGGGATCATGCGCCTCTACGTCAACGGGTCGGGCCAGCTGGTGCTGTGGAACGACGCCACGCAACTGACCACGACCGGGCCCACCCTGAGCCTGGGGACGTGGCACGCCGCGGAGCTGCACGTCAACATCAGCGGGCTCGTCGTCACGACCGATGTCTGGTTGGACGGCACGTCCATCCCCGCCTTCTCGACCTCGAGCGCAACCCTGGGCCTGATGCCGGTGGGCCAGGTGCAACTGGGCAGCCAGGCCATGCTGCAGATCTATGACGTCGTGTTTGACGATGTCGCGGTGTCGACCAGCCGGACCGGCCCCTGAGCCGGTCCGGCTGACATGAGACGGACCCACCTCCTCCTGGCGATCGCGCTGGGCAGCGCTGTCGGCATGACAAGCCCGGCGCTCGCCCAGGGCGATGAGGCCGAGGGGGACACACCGATCCAGCACACGATCATCGTGTACCAGGAGAACATCTCGTTCGACCATTACTTCGGGACCTTCGGTCACGGCAGTGCCGGCATCCCCGCGGGGGTTCAGCTTTTTCACACCACCCCATCCGGTACGCAGCTCGGTCCGTACGCGCCGTTTCGGCTCGATGGCTTGAGCCAGCCGAACACCTGCGACGTCGACCACGAGTACTGGGACATGGTCGGGATGACCAACGGCGGGACGATGGATCGGTACCTGCAGTTCGGCAACGATCTGACCGCACCGAATCCGAGCACGCCCGGGCCCTGCCCCAGCTTCGAGACCAACCCGGCCGGCCCGGCCCTGGCGCTGGGCTATTACGAGGGGACCGCCGGTGACCCATCGGCGCCTTTACAGAACTACTGGCGGCTCGCCTCCCAGTACACGCTGGCCGACAACTTCTTCAGCGGCATGTACGGACCGTCGACACCCGGCGCGCAGTGGCTGGTGGCAGCGACCGCCAACACGGTTGGCGATCCCAATCCGGCGGGCGACGTCTGCAACGACTACGGCGGGCCGTTCATGCCGCAGCAGGACATCCCCAACCTCGGCGCCGAGGCGTCCGCCAACGACGTCAGCTGGGCCTGGTTCCAGGGTGGTTTCGGCACCTGCGTCACGGCGGCCGGCGCCGGCTACATCCCGCACCACGATCCGTTTCAGTACTTCACCTCGACCGCCGACCCGACGCATACGTGGGCCTGGAACCCGCGCATGAACTTCCCGGAGCCCGATCGCCACCAGCGCGACCTTGCGGTCTTCTATGACGCACTCGCCGGATCGCCGATCGGCGGCATCGTCCCCCGGTTGCCACGAATCTCCTGGGTCAAGGCGCCCACGCCGGCGGACGGCCACCCCGGTTACTCGGGTCCGGTGGCCGATGACGCCTTCATCGGTGACCTGGTCAACCGGGTGCAGGCCAGCCCCTACTGGAAGCACACCGCGATTTTCGTCACCTTCGATGAGACCGGCGGCTGGTGGGACCACGTGGCGCCGCCGGTGCCGGCGGACCCGCACTTCGCGCCGCTCGTCAACGGTTACCCAAACCTCTCCGGGTGTCAGTACCCGGGGATGGGCAACCCCTGTGGTGAAGCGGGCTTCGGACCCCGCATGCCCCTGCTCGTGATCTCGCCGTTCGCCAAGCGGCATGCGGTCGACCACGACCTGATGGACACGAGCTCACTCGCGAAGTGGGTCGAAACGACCTATCAGCTGCCACCGCTGGGGGTGTGGGGCGACCGTGACGTCAACGCCGGCGACCTGGGCGGCGCCTTCGATTTTTCCGCTGAGGGCCAGAACTGATGGCCTACGCGGAGCGTGCGTCGCTCGCTCGCAAGCCGTTCCCATGGAGAAGGCATACGCTCGCCCTGCTGTTGTTCGGCGCCGCGGTGGTGCTCTGGTTCTCACCATCGCTCTACAATCCCATCGCGCGCGCTCCGGCGCCGGCGCAGGCTTCGCCGCCCACCTCGCTGGCCGCGCTGGCGCCCAACTCCTGGTCGGCGCGCCTGCAGACCGTCGAGCCACCTGGGACGGCTCACGTCCAGATCCTCCGTGATGGCCGCGTCATCGACGATTTTCGAGTCCGAAGGGCAGGGCAGCTCGTCTACGACGACTACCTGCTCTGGCCGGCTACAACCTATCGATACGAGGTTCGGGCGGTCGACAGCGCTGGCCAATCGGTGCGGGATGAGTCCGTCGAGCTGACCACGCCGCCACAGCTCGGATCGTTCCCGCGCCTCTACGGGGAGAGCAGCTTCTGGAACCGTCCGATCGACGCGGATGCCGCCGTCGATCCAAACTCGGCCGCGATGGTATCCCGAGCGCTGGCTCGCTACGCCGCGGGATCATCGCTCGCCACCACCGACGACTGGGGCAGACCGATCGCCTACGCCAGCTCCGTCAGCATGCCGTACTCGGTGGGTTGCACCAAATACGACTGCATGTCATCCGTGGTCTTTCGGATTCCTCGTTACGCTCAGCCCAACAGCGGGTCCGATCACCACCTGGCGGCTTACAACTCGAAGACGGACGCCTGGTCGAGCGGCGGACGCTATGTGACGGCCTCGAACGGGTGGGGAGCGATGTGCACCTCGCCCTACCGGTGCAACGGCGCGGTGGCGGCCGGGTTTGCCGCGTTCGGTGGGGTCGTTCGCCCGGAAGAGATCGCCCAGGGCCACATCGACCACGCGCTCTTCGTCACCGACCCATACACCCGCAAGGGTTATGCCGCGTGCCCGGCCACGCACACGGACGGCATCAGTAACGACAGCGCCGCGATCCCAGAGGGGGCGCGGATTCAGCTCGACCCGGCCTTCAACGTCAACGCCCAGCCGTGGCCGCGCTGGGAAAAAATCATCGCCCACGCGTTGCAGACCTACGGAGGCTACGTGGGAGATACCGGCGGCACGCTTGGTTTTGTCGGCGAAGCCAGGTTGGACCGCGGCTACGACGCCTGGTCCCTGGCCGGCATCCCGCCGGTCCCCGCGCTGGCAAGCTTGCCCTGGAGCCAGTTTCGCGTGCTTCAACTGGTGCGCTGCTGACGCCGCCTTAGATCCTGCCAGTGGCGATCACCGGAGCTTTGAATTCAACGGCGCCGCTCTGATCCGCGGTGCCGTCGCCCAGGCCAATCGACCCGATGGGCCCCGGGCCCGTGGCGCAGCTGTCGATTTGGCTCAGCTCCGCGACCATCCGACCGTCATAGCTGACCTCGCAGGTGCCGGCGTCGCCACCGACAAAGACGTGCAGCTCGACGTGGTGCCAGCCGGAGCCGAACACCGTGGCACTGGTGCGTGTCGTCGCGGCAATCCCATTGTCCAGGGCAAGGGTCCCGCCCGATGACACGTAGAGCCTGAACTTCGCCGCCCCATCGACCCCATCGACGTTGAGGAGGCCCGGCGTTTCGCTGGACGATGCCAGATTCGCCTCGACCTGGACGAAGACTTCCAGGTGGGCCGTGTTGAGCGTCAGCCGCCTGGACGGCTTTGCCGCCGCGGCCGGATGGCCGAGATTGAAGGCCCCGAGCATCGGACTCGCCGATGCGTCGCCGCCGGCGTATTGAATCGACGGCAGTCCGAAGGCGACCTCCCAGGTCTTGAGCATCGAGTAGTGGTCGAAGGTCGCGCCATCTTCGCCGTGCGGCCCGTTGACCCAGTTCCCCACCGCCACCAGCGGCACGTGGTTGATCCGGGTGCCCGAGTCCTCGTCCCACATGATGTAGGCAATCGAGCGCCCGGCAGTCCACGCCGGCGAGGAAAAGATGTTGATGGTATTGGCCGAGTTCTGGCCACTCGTGTTGCCGCCGGTCAGGATGTCCTGCAGAAAGTTGTCCGCCGGCCTCCAGCGATCATCGTGCATGTTGTAGCGGTTCGACGGCACGATGAACACGAAATTCGGGGTGGTCGATGCGCTCAACAGGTCGGCGTGGAGCGTGTGCCTGGGGTCACCGTACATGTCCACATCGTGTTCGACACACCGCTGGCTGCTGGCCGCTCGGCCTCCTTCGATCGTCGCGAAATACACGAACGGGTTGTGGTAGATGTCGTAGTCATCCGACGCCGATTGCCAGCGGCACGGCCGCTCCATCCCCTTCCGGCCCGAGCGCTCGATGAGGTCGGCGATATTGGAGGGGTCGGGGGCCGTGACCGCGCAGGTGGGCGGGTTCGCCGCCCAGTCCGGCGTGCAGTCGCGCGAGGGCGTGCCGATCGCTTGTGGCTGCACGCTGCCGCTGACCAGTCCCAGATAATCCGGAAGGCTGCCGTGACCCAGCGCGTGGTAGTCCGTCTGCAGAAAGTTGGCGGCGATCAGGCGATTGATGAAGGGCGCCTGCGGATTCCCGACGATGCGGTCGTAGTCCTGGTTCTCTTCGAGGATCACGAAGATGTGGTCGAACGCGGGAGCCTGGCTTACCGGCATCGCCGCGGCTGCCCGGGTGTTCGCCTGTCCCGGGAGAATGCTTACCGCAAGTAGCAGGACCCCGAGGAGCAGCACCGCGCCTGGCGGCCGGCGAGCGGCCATTTAGCGGCCACGCGCCTCCAGGCGGAGGGGCGTGGCACCAGGTCGATTGAGCTGCGCCAGGAACAGGGTGGCGACCAGCCCCAGCGCCAGGCCGAGAACCGTGGCGACCCCCAGGTAGAGCGCCGGCTTCGGTCGAATCGGGGCCGGCAAGGTATGCGCGGGGTCGAAGACCGCCACCGAGACCGGTAAGGTCTTTTGAGTGGTCTTATCCGGCTGGTTCGACCGGACCTGGACCTGCTCGCCGAAGACCTGACCGACCTCGGCCAGGATGCGCTGGCCGCGTACCTGGTCCGTATCGTCGTACGAGACGTCGAGAACCGCCGACAACGGCTGGGTGGTGACCGTCAGGTTGTTGAGGAGCGCTGACGAGCTGATGTCGAGCTGCAGGCGCTGGATGACGAGGCCCGCCACCACGTCGCTTTTCACCAGGTCACTCATCGTCTGCGTAAACGGTTCGATGGCGTTTGCCGAGTCAGGCGGAAAAAAGGAGGTGCCCTGGCCGACGACGATCTTCATCGAAGCCCGGTAGACGGGCGGCTGTATCCTGGTGTACGCCGCCGCCGCGGCGACGGCGAGCAACGTCACCAGGGCGACCAGCCACAATCGCCCGACAATCGCCAGGTATCCCGGGGGCCGCCGCATCCCAATCTCACCATACCTCGGGGCACGGCTGTTGCTGAATGGGGCAGTTGTCCCGATCGACTAGGCTGCAATCATGCCGCAGATCCGCCCGGCCTAACGCGATGTCCATCCTCTGCTACCACGAGGTCGACCCGGCCTGGCGCTCGGTACTGGCGGTTTCCCCGGACCGGTTTGCCCGGCACTGCGCCTGGCTCAGCCGTCATCGCCAGGTGGTCAGCCTTCAGCAGGCGGTGACCAGCCTCGATGATGCCGGTCACCGCCCGCGAGGGTTGACCGCACTGACCTTCGACGATGGCTTCGCAGGACTCCACGAGCACGCCCTACCCATCCTCCTTCGGTACCAGCTGCCGGCCACCGTTTTTCTGGTCGCGCAGACACTGACGTCCGGGGGCCGGCCAGTCGACTGGGTTGACGATCCACCCGTCAAGCCGCTGCAGACCCTCGACCGCGACCAGGTTCTCGAAATGCTGGCTGCCGGAGTGAGCTTTGGCTCGCACAGCTATGCGCACCAGGACCTCACCACCTTGACCGACGAGGAATGTGAACGCGACCTGCGGCGGAGCCGCGACGTGCTTGAGGATCTGCTCGGTCAGCCGGTTCGATTGCTGGCCTACCCGCGGGGCCGGCATAACGAGCGGGTCCGCGCCGCGGCAGCTCGCGCAGGTTTCAGCCACGCCTTCGCGCTCCCGGAGGCGCCGGAGCCGGCTGGACCGTATGCCCTGCCCCGCGCCGGCGTCTGGTCCAATGACGGTCTCCTTGCCCTCCGCGCCAAAACCTCGGATTGGTACGTCAGCATCCGCACCGGCCCGGTCTTCCCCATCATCCGGACCGCCGCTCGCATCGCCGGCCGCCGAACATCATCGTGAAGCGGCGGAACAAATGTGTTAGTCAGATCGGATAAAAGGTGCCCGGGGGGCGTTGGGCGCCGAACTTACATAACGAAAACCGTTACGGTGCGCTGACCGGCCTGTCTTGGCTTCGCCACTAGCTCCGTAGCCTTCCCCCTTCACATTGGGTCCTGAGGGGGGACTGTCCCAAGCACACGAGCCCCTCACTGGAGGAGCGAGCCGTGGATCGTCGAGCGGGCCGAGCCCTGACATCATTCATACTGATCGCCCTCGCCCTGGGTGGCGTGGTCATGCTGGTCGGCCTTACCACCAGGCCCTCGGCCAGCAGCGGGGCGACCGCCCTGAGCTCGAGCACGGTGGCGCATGCTACAACCGCGACTTCGTCGACTGCCACGACGCTTCCAAAGCCGAAGAGTACGCCGCCCGGGCAGGTGAAGAAGACAACACCAACACCAACACCAACACCAACCCCGGCGCCGACACCAACCCCATCGCCGATCATCTTGCCAACGCCGCCGCCTATCTTCCCGACCCCGACACCAACACCAACCCCGGCGCCGACACCAACGCCATCGCCCATCGTCTTGCCAACGCCGCCGCCTATCTTCCCAACCCCGACACCAACCCCCGCGCCAACCCCGACACCAACGCCGGCGCCCACTCCGACGCCAACGCCGGCACCCACGCCGACGCCCACACCGGCGCCGACGCCTACCCCCACGCCTGTACCCGCGAGCGGGCTTTCAATTCAAGCGCCGAACTCTTACTCGGCACAGATCCTCTGGACGGTGCCGGCTAATGCCGCTCGGGTCCAGATCCTGCGCAACGGCCGGCTGATCGACGACTTCCCATTCACGGGAGGCGCCGGCCTGGCCTACACCGACTACCTCTTGTGGAAGTCAACCAGCTACACCTACGAGGTCAAACTGTTCGACGGGGCCGGCTCCGTGGTGGCCGACCAGACCGCGAGCGTGACGACCCCTGCCCAGGTCGGGTCCTTCCCGCGGCTGTACGCGCCGACCAGCTTCTGGAACACACCGATCGCGGCCAACCCGGCCATCGATCCGAACTCGGCGGCCATGGTGTCGAAGGCCCTGGTGCCCTACGCGGGAAGCGCCAACATGGCCAACACCGATGCCTGGGGCAAGGCGCTCGCCTTTACCAACGTGGTCAGCCGCTTCTATTCGGTGGTGTGCACGCTCTATGACTGCGGCACCTCCATCAGCTTCCACATTCCGAGCTACGCGCAACCGACCACGGGTGGAGATCACCATCTGATCGTCATCGATCCCAGCACCAGCAGCGAGCTCGACATGTGGCTGTCGGCGTTCAACGGGTCGTGGTCGGCCGGCAGCCGATACATCGGACCGACCAACGCCTGGGGGGCGAACTGCAGCCCGGGCCAGCACTGCGACGGCGCGGTGGCCGCCGGCTTCGCCGCCTTCGGCGGCGTGGTCCGTCCCGAGGAAATCGCCCAGGGCCACATCGATCACGCCCTCTTCATGGCCATGCCCTACACCCGCAGCGGCTTTCTCGCCTGCCCCGCCACCCACACCGACGGCATCTACAACGACCCGGCCGCCATCCCCGAGGGGGCCCACCTCCAGCTCGACCCGGCCTTCAACGTCGACGCCCAACCCTGGCCGCAGTACGAGAAGGTGATCGCCCACGCGCTGCAGACCTACGGCGTCTACGTGGGCGACTCGGGCGGCACCCTCTCCTTCGCCGGCGAGCCGAACCTCGACCGTGGCTACGACGCCTGGGGCCTGATCGGCGTGCCCAACCCGCCGAACCTCAGCAGCCTCCCGTGGGGACAGTTCCGCGTCCTCCAACTGCAGGCCTGCTGACATGAAGAGACGACCCTGCGTCCAAAGCGCAAGAAGGAAAACGAGACCTTCGTCCTAACCAAGGCGACGCGACGCCTTCCGTCGGATCCCAGGTTGTAAGGAGGAGCGGCGAACGTGTCTAAGCGTTTCATCATCGCGCTGATCGCCCCCGCGTTCTTGCTTGCGGGCATCGTCGGTCACGCGGCTGCCTCCTCCGGACTGACGCTGAACGCGGTTCTGCTGAACAACGCGCCGTGTACGGTCACGGTCAACAGTCAGCCGTACAGCGGGCTATGTTCTGGTGGCTTCGTGCCGGACGTGGCCCCCACGCCGACACCCACGCCAGCTCCAACCACGACACCCACCCCAACACCCGTACCGACACCGACGCCGACCCCCACGCCAACCGCCACACCGACACCGACGCCAACCCCGACCCCGACCCCGACCCCGACCCCGACCCCCACGCCCACGCCCACGCCGACACCGACACCGACGCCAAGCGTGACGGCGACACCAACGCCGACACCCACGCCACGGCCGTCGATCATCCCGGCGGGGAACATCACCTCCAACCCGTCATTCGAGGCCGATACCTCCGGATGGATGGGCTGGCAAGCCGCCCTGGCCCGTGTCGCGCTCGCCAGCGCGCCGGACGGCTCGTCCGTCGCACTGGTTAGCCAGACGGTCGGAACCGCGTACACCGTCGACAGCGCGCCTGATGCGGTCAGCTCCACGACCGCCGGCGCGTCATACGCCGCCACCGCCTACGTGGCGGCCGCGACCCCGTCCGCAGCAGGCAAGCCGGTTCAGCTGATCCTGCGCGAGCGGACGCTGGCCGGAGCGGCGGTCAACTACTCGAAGTCCACCATCATCAATCTGACGAGCGCGTGGCAGACGCTCACCGTCACCGGGACGGCAGCCGCCAGCGGCGACACGATGGACGTCTACGTCGCGCAGTCGAACGCGGTCGCGGGCGATGCCATCTATGCGGACGCCATCTCCATCGTGCCGAGCCTGCCGGCGCCCACGCCGACGCCGACGCCCGCACCAACGGCAACACCAACGCCTACCCCTT
>VBHO01000107.1:9147-11044 GCA_005882045.1 Chloroflexota bacterium
CGTCTTCACCCAGTCTCCGGCCGCGAACGTCGCCTACACCATCGCCGAGGTCGGCGCCGGCTTGAGCCTCGATCGGACTGGCACGGCCACCAGCGGCGCCACCGCCGTCAGCAGCCTGGCGGTCAGCCTCAGCGGTGCGACCACCGCTCCCGCGGAGATCGTGTTTGCCGGCTTCGGCGTCAGCCAGGGAGCCGCGCCCCAAACCTGGGGCGCGCCCAGCGGGTTCAGCCTGGTCAACAAGCAGGACAGCAACCCGGTCAGCGAAGCGATTCTCAGCGCCCAGGTCGTCAGCGCCACCGGCTCGTACAGCGCGACCCAGACGCTGACCACGCCGGCATGGGCCAAGGGCATCGTCGCCAGCTTCCAGGCCGGAAGCCCGCCGGTGCCCAGCCCCACGCCGAGTCCGTCGCCGTCGCCCTCGCCAACACCGAGCCCATCACCGTCGCCGTCGCCCACGCCGTCACCCACACCGACGCCGAGCCCGAGCCCGTCCCCGACACCGAGCCCAACGCCAACACCCTCCGCCCTCCTCCCCAACTTCAGCCACGTCTTCGTGATCGTGATGGAGAACCAGGAGATCACCGACGTCATCGGCAACAGCTCAGCACCGTATCTCAACGGCCTGGCCAACAGCAACGCGCTGGGCACGCAGGTCTATGCCATCAGTCACCCCAGCCTGCCCAACTACCTGGCGCTCGCCGGCGGCAGCACCTACGGCGTCACCACCGACTGCACCACCTGCTATGTCAGCGGGTCGAACCTTGCCGACCAGATCGAGGCGAGTGGCCGGACCTTCAGGGCCTATCTCGAAGGGATGCCGTCACCCTGCTTCGTCGGGGATTCCTATCCCTACATGCAGAAGCACAATCCCTGGATTTATTTCGATGACATGCGCACCAATGCCACCCGCTGCGCCGCTGACCTGGTGCCCTACAGCCAGCTCAGCACCGACCTGACGAACAATACCGTGCCCAACTTCGTCTGGATCACGCCCAACATGTGCAACGACATGCACGATTGCTCGATCGCCAGCGGCGATGCCTGGCTCAGCCAGCAAGTGCCTGCCATCCTCAACTCGGCCGCGTTCAAGAACGGCGGCGTATTGTTCCTGACGTGGGACGAAGGCAACACCTATGCCGCGTGCTGCACCGATGCGGCGGGCGGCCGGGTGGCCACCATCGTCGTCTCGCCATTGGGCAAGACGGCCTACCAATCCAGCGTGCCAGAGACCCTGTACGGCCTGCTTCGAACCATCGAGGACGCGTGGAGTCTGCCCGAGCTCGGCGATGCCAGCTGCAGCTGCACGACGGTGATGCGTGAATACTTCCGCTAACTCGCCTCGAGAGGCAGCGACGCACTCGAAGCGTCTGATCGTGGCGCTGGCGATCCCGTCCGTGCTGCTTGCGGGCGTGGTCGGTTACGCGGCCACGTCGCCGGCTTTGACCTCGAATGCCTCGCTGCTGAATGGCGCACCCTGCACCGTCACGCTGAGCGGCGCCTCATACAGCGGGACCTGCTCCGGCGCATTCGTCCAACCCACGGCCACCCCGAGCCCGACCCCAACTTTCACCATCGCCCAGAGCAACCAGCAGCTCTTTACGATGGCGGCCAGCTTCACGCCCTCGCTGCCCGGTGCCAGCCATGCCGGAAGCTCCCTCGTGCTGCTGGTCTCCGCGGCCGGCGACGGCAACAGTAGCTTCGGCCTGCCGGCCGGCTGGCTGCGGGTCGCCGACGTCACTGATGGCAACCCGGTGGGGCTGCACCTCTTCTATTACCCTAACGCCCCGGCCGCCACCAGCTTCGGCGTCTTCACACAATCGCCGGCGGCCAACGTCGCGTACACCATCGCGGAAGTGGGCGCCAATCTGAGCCTGGACCGCACCGGAACGGCAACCAG
>VBHO01000108.1 GCA_005882045.1 Chloroflexota bacterium
ATCTGCGCGACCAGCGTTGACGAGCCTCCAAAACTGAACTTGACCATGCTCCCGGGGTAGGCCTGTTGGAAATCCTTGGCGATCGCCGTGTAGGCCGAGGTCAGCGAGGAGGCTGCAAACACCGTAATGGTGCCGTTCAGCGCCGAGGAACTTGACGAGGCTGGGGGGCTGGTGCCACACGCACTGGACAGGGCCACGACGACGAGGGCGACGACGGCGCGCCAGCGCACCTTGGTCTCAGGCCTCGGGTAACTCGACCATCACATTGGTGGCCTTGACCACGGCGACCGCCCGCACCCCCGGCGCCAGGCCAAGCTCATCGGCCGCCTCGCGAGAAATCAGCGAAACAAGTCGATATGGGCCCGCCTGCAGCTCGACCTGGGCCATGACCTTGTCCTTGACCACGCGCGTGACGATGCCCTGAAAATGATTGCGCGCCGATCGGCCCACCGTCGTTTCCGGCTTGACGTCAGCGGGCGTTTTCGCCATGAAGCGCGCGAGTTGCCTCCCATCGACGACGCGTTGCCCGCCGCCGGTCCTGACGGTGGCCAACCGACCGCTATCGGTCAGCCGGCGAACGCTGTCGACACTGATACCAAGGAGTTCCGCGACCTCGCCGATCTTGTATGAAGCCATGTGCAGGACCGGACAAACTCTAGCATTTGCGGTGTTTCCGCGCAAAATGCCTCTGATTGTCTGTGATTACGTCGACGTCGGTCGCGTCGGTCTGCCCGTGGGGAAGCTCGTAAAATCCGTTCTGTGAACGACCAGAACGTCGGCGATCTTCTTGCCGAGAACACGGAGTTGCGCCGTCTGCTCCGAAAGCACCAGTGGGGTGGCCTGACGCCAATCAAGTCCAATGGGGCCTGTCCGGAGTGTGCCGGTTCCAAACCGCCAGATGGTGGCGGTCACCGACCGGGCTGCGCGCTCGCCGCGGTATTGGCGGGGACCTAGTTCGGCGAGCGCTTGGCCTCGTGCGCCGCGACGGCCTCCAGCACTTCGTCCTGGGCCGGCGGATGGTCGAGCGCCCCAAGCGCCGCCAGGGCCTCACGCGCCGCCATCTGCTCGGCCGCGCGTTTGGTGCGACCCTGTCCCGTGCCGCGGTTGCCGTCCCCAAAGCTGACCTCGGCGGTGTACTCGCGCCGATGGCCAGGCCCTGAGGCGCTGACGATTTCGTACTGCGGCGTGGTCAGGAAGCGCTCCTGGGTGACCTCCTGGAGGCGACCTTTGTAGTTGTCGTCGGGCCAGGCCTGCACGTCGATCAGGCTGCGACTGAAGAGACGATAGGCGGCGCGATATCCCTGGTCCAGGAAGATCGCGCCGATGACCGCCTCGAAGGTGTTGGCCAGGATCGATTGCAGCGAACGGGCCCCCGTCTTGTGGGCCCCCTTGCCCAGCAACAAATAGTCACCGAGGCTTAACCGCGAGGCGAGGCGCGCCAGGCTTTTCGTATTGACGACGGAGGCGCGCAGGCGGGTCAGCTCGCCTTCGTCCGAGGTCGCGTAGGTGTTGTAGAGATGCTCCGCCGCGATCAGCTCGAGCACGGCGTCGCCAAGGTACTCGAGGCGCTCGTTGTCGGCGCTGCCCCGTTCCGGGTGCTCGTTGTTGTACGACCGATGGGTCAGCGCCTGCCGGAGCAGGGCAGCATCATGGAAGCGCACGCGGAGCGTGCGCTGAAGCTTTTGAAGGGGGTCGTCGGTGGGCGTGGGCTCTAGTTCAGGTGGTGATTCCGAGCTTTTCTTGAACGTAGTCCCACGCGGCACCGACGGTCTGGATCTTTTCAGCGTCCTCGTCAGGTATCTCCATTCCGTATTCTTCCTCGAACGCCATGATCAATTCGACCAGGTCGAGGGAATCCGCGTTCAGATCGTCGACGAAAGAGGCGTCGGGTGTGACTTGCTCGGTATCCACACCGAGCTGTTCGGCGATGATGCCCTTGAACTTCTCGTAGCTATTCCCGTCCATCCGACTCCCCTTTGGCTAGTGCGAGTGCGGTCAAATTCTAGACCAAGCGGGGCCCATCTTCCTAGATTGGGAGACCGCCGTCAATGCCCAAAACCTGGCCGGTGATGTAGCCGGCCACCCGCGACGCGAGGAACACGATGGCCGGCGCGACGTCGTCCGGCGTACCGATCCGCGGGATCGCCGCCGCCTGGCGGGCGCGCTCCAACAGCTCGACGGGCAGGCTGCTGGTGAGCTCGGTCGTGATGAAGCCGGGAGCGACGGCGTTGACCGTGATGTTCCGGGAGCCGACCTCTTTGGCGAGCGACCTGGTCAGCCCGATCAGTCCCGCCTTCGAGGCGCTGTAGTTGGCCTGGCCGGCATTGCCGGCCACGCCGGCGAGCGACGAGACGTTCACGATGCGTCCGTATTTTTGCTTGAGCATCGGTCGCAGCGCGGCCTTGCTGGCGAGAAAGGCCGCTTTGAGGTTGGTCTGGATCACGATGTCCCAGTCGGCCTCGCTCATCCGCATCACCAGCGTGTCCCGGGTAAGCCCTGCGTTGTTGACCAGGACGTCCAGCCGGCCCCACTGTTTTAGCACGGCCTCGACGGCGGTCCCCGGCGCCGCGCTGTCGGCGAAGTCCGCCTGCAGCGCCATCGCCTGGTGGCCCTCGTGCGACAGTTCTTCGACCAGCGCGTCCGCCTCCGCCTGACGACTCTTGTAGGTGATCGCAACCTTTGCTCCGGCCCGTCCGAAGAGGACGGCCGTGGCGCGACCGATCCCGCGGCTTCCACCGGTCACCAGGACGACCTGTTCCGAAAAGCCGTCAGCCATAGAGGGTCGTCAGGGTGGTGTTCATGCTCGCCAGATCCTCGATATTGTGGACCACCGCGCCCGGAAGAATCTTCTTGACCAGCCCGGTCAGGGTCCGCCGCGGACCAACCTCAATGTAGGTGTCGGCGCCCAGCTGCTGCAACCGCTGGATCGACTGCGTCCAGCGCACCGGGCCGGTCAACTGGCCGACCATCAGCCCCCGAACCTCGATCGGATCCTGGTGGACCTGCGCATCGGCATTGAACACCTGTGGATGCCGCAAGGCGCGAAGCGGGATCTTCTCCCAGGCCGTAGCAAAGACCTCGGCCGCGTGGGCCATCAGGGGCGAATGGAAGGCGCCGCTCACGGGCAGCCGCACCAGGCGCTTGGCCCCTGCCGCTTCGAGCTTGGCTCCGACATCCTTCAGGCCGGCCTCACTCCCCGAGATCACCACCTGGCCGGGCGCGTTGTAGTTGGCGACCACGACCTCTCCCCCACTGCTGGCGCATGCCCTTTCGACGGCGTCGTCGGCCAGGCCGAGCACGGCGATCATGCCGCTAGCTGCCGGGGCCGCGTCCGACATCGCTCGGCCGCGCGCTCGTACGGCCGCCAGCCCATCGAGGGGATCGAGCGCCTCCGCCGCCACCAGTCCCGCGAACTCGCCCATGCTGTGGCCGGCCACCAGCGCGGGCCCGAACCCCCGGGCCGTCATCAGCCGAAGCAGGGCCAGGCTGTGAAACAGGATCGCCGGCTGGGCGTTGCTGGTCGCCTGCAGCTCGGCCTCCGGCCCGTCCACCATCAGCCGCCCCAGTGGCATGGCTAGCCGGTCCTCGGCCTGGATGAGGAACTCGGCGGAACCCGGGTCCGCTTCCAGCAGGTCGCGCGCCATTCCAACGAATTGGGCGCCCTGGCCTGGAAACAGGAAGGCGACGGTGATCGGCTTGGGACCTAGTCGGTCTTGATGACTTCGCGGCCGTCATAGTAGCCGCAGTTACGACAGATCGTGTGCGGCCGCTTCGGCTGGTGGCACTGCGAGCATTCGACGAGCGCGGTGCGCTTTATCGCCAGGTGGGCGCGCCGCTCGCCCTGCCGGGCATGGGCATATCGAGTCTTTGGAAGAGCCATGAGCAGCCCATTATAAGGTGAGCTACCGGCTGCTGATGACCTCGACTTCCTTGGTGGGCTTCACCGGCGGCGTCCGCAGTGCCTCGACGCCCTTCTTGACCGTCGCCACCGTCCGCAGCAACTGGGTCTCCAGGTTCTGCATGACCTCCCAGGCGTAGCGGTCGGCCGCCTGGCGCCTCTCTTCGGCCTTCATGGTGGCGTCTTTGAGCAGCGCCTCGGCCTGCTTTTCGGCGCGCTTGACCAGCTCGTGCTGG
>VBHO01000109.1 GCA_005882045.1 Chloroflexota bacterium
CATTGCGTGTGCTCCTTCAGGGTCGCGGGGTTCCCGCGGTGAGACGTTGTTTGAGCGGTCCGACGACGTTGGCTGGGACGAATTCCGAAATGTCTCCACCGAACTCGGCGAGTTCCTTGATCAAGCTGGAGCTGAGAAAGAGGTGGCGCAGGCTGGTCGGGATGAAGACGGTGGTCACGTCGGGCTCCAGGCGGCGGTTCATCAGCGCCATCTGGAACTCACTC
>VBHO01000197.1:0-528 GCA_005882045.1 Chloroflexota bacterium
CGGGCTCCTCTTTCATACGGAATCGCGCAAACGCCTCGAGCAGGTCATGGACTCGCTTGGAGGGCGCGAGACGGCCGACATAGAGGAAGGTGGGTATCGGCGCGCGCTCGGCGGTGGGCGCCGCGATGGGCTCGATGCCGATGGGCACCAGCGTGATGGGGCCCCGAAAACCCAGACCCCGAAGGTCGTCGATCGTCGATTGGGAGATAGTGAAGGCCGCCGTCCGCCGGTAAACCCGCAGGTACCAGGGCTCGAGCGCATAGCCGAACAGGTTGATAGGGAACCGGCTTTCATACCACCAGACCTCGCGGGCGAGCTGGAACATCAACAACACCGACGGGATGCCAGCCCAGAGCGGCGTGAAGAACGGCATGGTGTTGACCTCGTCGATCACCACATCGAAGCGATCGCGTAGCCGCCCACGATAGCGTGCAAACGCCTGGGCGTGCACGCTCCACTGGTGGCCGGCGCGAACCACATGGATGCCGTCGATGGTGGTCTCCGGTGTGGCGCCGTCAAAGCCGGCCG
>VBHO01000197.1:564-5809 GCA_005882045.1 Chloroflexota bacterium
CAGCGCCGCAGTACCTCGTGGGTGAACGCCTCGGCGCCGCCGGCCCGCGGGTGTTGCGGGTCTCGCCAGTTGAGCAGCAGGATACGCAGGGTCAGTCAGGCCGTCGCAGCGCGTTGGCGGAAGCCGCCGGCTCGACTGAAAGGGGCGTGCGCCGCTCGTAGTAGTGGGTGATGTGCAGCCGGTAATAGATCGCCGCGGTGTCCCAGAGGATCTTGAAGACCGCCCTCGGGCTGATGGTGCTCGAGAACTGGTAAGAGAGCTCGATCGGGGCCTCGACGACACGGGTGTAGCCGAGATGTCTCGCCACCACCAGCAGCTCGAGGTCGAAAGCGAATTGCTTGACGGCGAGCAGGGGCAGGACGTCGGCGAGCACCTCGCGCCGAAACAGCTTGAGCCCGGTCTGCGTATCGCGAACGCCGACGTCGAAGAGCAGCCGAATCAGGAGCTGATAGCCAACGCTCTGCAGGCGACGGAACATCGGGTAATGGACCCTCGACAGGCGATGCCGTTTTGATCCGATGACGATGTCGGCATTCTGCTCGCGGAGCAATTCGATGAAGTTCTTGATCTCGGCTGGATTGAGCTCCATATCGGCGTCGATGAAGGTGACCAGCCGGCCGGTCGACTGGTCGACGCCGAGCCGCAGGGCGAATCCCTTACCCCGGTTGACGGGATACTGCAGCACCTTGATCCGATCCGAGCCAACCCGCTCCGCCTCGGCCGCGGTCGCGTCGGTGTTGCCGTCGGAGACCACGACCACCTCGTAGTCGGTCTCGAGCTGGTCGAGCTCACAAAGCAGCCGGCGCAGGTTCTCGTAGATGCGTGGCCCCTCTCGATAGGCAGGCACGACTACGGAGAGTTGCACCGGTCCAGATTACACTCGAAAGCGATCGATGGCGTATAGCCCAGCCAGGCTGACAGCGAGCACTGCCGTCGTCACCAGCAGCATCGCCAGGAACTGCCCCACGTCGCGGTGGAAGGCCGTCATCAGCACGGTTTCCAGGACCCCGGCCCCCAGAAGCGGCGCGATGAACCGCGCGCTGTTGACCGAAAGGAAGTAGTTGACCAGCAGGTTCGCCAGCGCCAGCAGCATGAGCGCGGCGGCGAAGACACCGAGGAAGGGACGGACCGGCGCGTACTGGCTGCCGTAGGGAAGCAGTACGAGGCCCGGGAGTAGCGCGTAGACCGCCGCCAGGACGATGCCGACCGCGGCCAGGAACAGCAGCGATAGATCGACGACGTGGAAGTGAGACTGATCGCGGGCGTGGCGGGTGGCGACCTCCGGGAACATGACGCCGGCGATGGTCAGCCCGAGGAAGTAGACGACGCGGGCCAGCACCGCGCCGGCGGCATAGATCCCGGCCTGCGATGCGGAGAGATAGTGCCGGGCCAGCACCACGTCGATATTGAAGAGATAGGTCACCCCGAACACCGCCGCCGCGGTCGGCGCGGCATAGCGGGCAACGTCGATGATCTGGATCGTCCGCCGCGGCGCGCCACCGGGCAACCGGCGAACGACCGTCAGCGACTGGAGGTAGGCAATCGCCGGCCCGGCGATGACGGCGGCGACGGCCCCCAAGGGCCCGACGCCCGCGAGCACGAGGACCACCCCGATCACCACCCGGCTGGAGGTGTCGGCCAGCAGGTTGACCGACAGCGCGCCAAAACGACGGAGGCCCTGGAGCAGACCCCGGTTGGTGGCGACCAGCATGCCGAGCAGCGTGCTCACCGTCAGGATGGCGACGACCCTGTGGTCGCTCAGCTGGAGAAAGCTTGCGAACCATCCCGCGCCCAACCAGATCGCCAAGGCGACCACCCCGCCCACCACGAGGCTCACGATGGTCAGCAGCCGCGCCAGGGGCGCAATGGCGCTGGCGTCGTTTTTGGCGATCGCGACGCTGGTGAATCGCGCGGCCACCAGCTGCACGATCAGGCAGGGGAGGGTCAGGATATAGACGGCGGAGACCGCCGAGGCCACGATGCTGTACGATGCCGGCCCGAGCAGGCGGCCGATGGCAAAGTGGAAGACGTAGCCGAAGACGCCCGCGCCTACACTGCCGGCGAAAAAAATCGCGTTGTTGCGAACAACGCCTTCACGCGCGAGCCGTCCCAGCAGAATGCGCCCTTGCGCCGCCGAACGACGAGCCTGGAGCATCAGAATTGCGCTCCCAAGCATAGTGGGGCGCGTTCGCCCTCCGTAGAATGCAGCCATGCCGACCTATGAAGCCGATGCCATCGTGCTTCACCGGCTGGATTATGGAGAGGCGGATCGGATCCTGACGTTGCTGACACGCGAGCATGGAAAGCTGGCGGCGATCGCCAAAGGAGCGCGCAAGGGTAAAGCACGCACCGGCGCCCTTGACCTCTTCTCCCGTTCCCACATGATGCTGGCGAAAGGGCACAACCTGGACGTGGTTGCCGAGGTCCAGCGTCGCGGCGACGTCCGTCATATTTCCGGAGATCTCCAGCGGACGGCGAGCGCCTGCCTGGTGGCCGAAGTCGTCGACAAGGTGCTGGAGGATCGCCACCCGGTCTCGGACCTGTTCGACCTGGTGGTGGTGACCCTCGACCGGCTCAACGGCCTGTCTCGCTCGCCTCGGGCGGAGACCGCCTGGTTCCTGATGCGCATCCTGGACTTGCTCGGCTATCAGCCCCAGCTGCTGGACTGCCCCTCGTGCAGCCGGCCCTTGCCCGAGGCGGCCGGGTGGTTCTCGCCACTGCTGGGTGGGGTGCTGTGCGCGACCTGCGGCGCGCACGATCAAGCCGGATCGCCGGTGTCGGTCAACAGCCTGAAGGTGCTGCGCCTGATGGCGGCGGGAGACGGCGAGGTCTACGATCGGCTGCGGCTGAGCGAGGCGCTGCTGCACGAAGTGGAGGCCGCGCTCGAGGGTCAGCTCGAGTACCACCTGGACCGGCGGCTCAAGAGTCTGGATTTCCTGCGGAGCACGCGCTAACGCAGATGGCGATCGCCGAGCACCAGGCGTTGATGGAGAAGCTCGTGTCGCTGGCGAAGCGGCGCGGCTTCTTCTTCCAGTCGAGCGAGATCTACGGCGGGCTCCAGGGCTTTTGGGACTTTGGTCCGCTGGGGGTCACGCTGCGCAACAACATCAAGCGGACCTGGTGGCGAACCATGGTCGAGCTTCGTGACGACGTGGTCGGCATCGACACCGCCATCATCATGAATCCAAAGGCCTGGGTCGCCTCCGGCCACGTGCAGAACTTCACCGACCCGCTGGTCGAGTGCAAGAAGTGCCATCAGCGCTTCCGCGCCGACCACGTCAAGGGCACCCACCATGCCGACGACGGCGGCGAATTCACCGAGCCGCGGCAATTCAACCTGATGTTCAAGACCTTCGTCGGGCCGGCGGAGGACACGAGCGCCCAGGTGTACCTCCGGCCGGAGACCGCCCAGGGAATGTTCGTGGACTTCGCCAACGTGCTGAATTCGACTCGGCTGCGGCCGCCCTTTGGCATCGGGCAGATCGGGAAGGCCTTCCGTAACGAGATCACACCCGGGAACTCCATCTTCCGGCTCCGCGAGTTCGAGCTGATGGAGCTCGAATACTTCGTGCCGCCCAAAGAGGAGATGAAGTGGCTCGACTACTGGAAGGAGGAGCGCCTCAAGTGGCACCTCGGGCTCGGCATCCGGCCCGAGAAGTTGCGGCTGCGCCCCCACGGCAAGGAAGAGCTCGCCCATTACGCCAGCGGCGCCTTCGATGTCGAGTACGAGTTTCCGTTTGGCTGGTCGGAGCTCGAAGGCATCGCGGCCCGGGGCGAATACGACCTGGCGGCGCATCAGCAGGCGTCCGGTCGCGATCTGACCTTTTTCGATGACCTGAAGCGCGAGCGCTACATCCCTCATGTGGTCGAGCCGGCCGTCGGCGTGGACCGTATCCTGCTCACCGTGCTGATCGACGCCTACCACGAAGAGGAGGTGCGTGGCGAGCAGCGCGTGGTGCTGCGGCTTCACCCCTCGATGGCGCCGGTGCAGGTGGCCGTGCTCCCCCTCTCGCGGAAAGAGCCGTTGATGACCGCCGCCCGGAAAATCGAGCACGAGCTGCGCCCGTTCTTCCGCACGGAGTACGACGACACGCAATCGATCGGCAAACGCTACCGGCGCCAGGACGAGATCGGGACGCCCTACGGCATCACGGTCGACTTCGAGACGGAGGCGGAGCAGTCGGTCACGCTGCGCTCGCGGGACGATATGACCCAGGTCCGCGTTCCGATTGCCGGGCTGCGCCAGGCGCTGCAGGAGCGACTGGGCTAAGGCCTGCCGGATGAAGGCCCTCATCCTCAGCGGTGGTCGGGGCACCCGGTTGCGGCCGATCACCCACACCAGCGCCAAACAGCTGGTGCCGATCGCCAACAAACCTATCCTCTATTACGCGATCGAGAGCGTCGTCGCCGCCGGCGTCACGGATATCGGGATGGTGGTCGGGGACACCGCCGACGAGATTCGAGCGGCCGTCGGAGACGGCAGCCGCTGGGGCGCTCGGGTCACCTACATCCGGCAAACGGCCCCGCTCGGCCTGGCGCACGCCGTCAAGGAGGCGCGGGGCTTTCTACAGGATGAGCCGTTCGTCATGTACCTGGGCGACAACCTCGTGATCGACGGCATCGCCGGTTTCGTGCAGCGTTTCGGCGAGAGTCGCCCCGATGCCATGATCCTGCTGGCCCGCGTGCAGGCGCCCGAGCGCTTCGGCGTCGCCGAGCTGCGCGACGGCCAGGTTTTCCGGCTGGTCGAGAAGCCCAGCCGGCCACAGTCCGACCTGGCGCTGGTCGGCGTCTACCTCTTCAGTACCTGCATCTTCGACGCGGTCAACGCGATCACGCCGTCCGCCCGGGGTGAGCTGGAGATCACCGACGCGATCCAGCATCTGGTGGACGGGGGGCTCCGGGTCGAGCCGCACGTGGTCAGAGGCTGGTGGAAGGACACCGGTCAACTCGAGGACATGCTCGCCGCCAACCGGCTGGTGCTCGACACGATCGACGCAATCAGGGCGAGATCACGGGAACCTCGCAGCTCATCGGCAAGGTCGTGGTCGAAGCGGGAGCGAAGATCATCGACAGTATCGTGCGCGGCCCCGCCATCATCGGCGAGCGAAGCGTGATCGCCAACTCCTATATCGGACCATTCACCTCGATCTACCACGGGGTCGAGATTCGCAACAGTGAGATCGAGCACTCGATCGTCCTGGAGAACAGCAAGATCCTCGATGTCCCCGCCCGCATTGCCGATTCC
>VBHO01000198.1 GCA_005882045.1 Chloroflexota bacterium
CATGCGCTCGCGCGCGAACGCAATCAACGCCTGCTCGTCGACCGGAGTGCGCGCCACCACGAAGGCGGTGACTTCCTCCCCCCAGCGTTCCGAAGGCAGACCAGCGACCGCGACCTCCGCCACGCAGGGATGCTGCTCGAGAACCATTTCGACCTCGCGCGGATAGACGTTATAGCCGCCGGAGATGATCAGCTCCTTGATGCGCCCCCGGATGGCGAGCGTTCCATCGGGCGCGATCTCGCCGATGTCGCCGGTACGAAACCAGCCATCCACAAAGGCATCCGCAGAGGCTGCGGCATTCCGCCAGTAGCCCTTGAACACCTGGCCACCCTTCAGCTGCACTTCGTCGAGCTCGCCGAGGCGGACCTCCACGCCTGGCAGCGGATAGCCGACGCGGCCCGGCTGGCGCGGCCCGTCGTATGGGTTGGAGACCACGATCCCGCCCTCGGTGATGCCGTAGCGCTCGAGCACGGGCTGTCCCAGGATTCGCTCGCAGCGCTCGAAGAGGGTTGCCGGCAGCGGGGCGGACCCCGCCACGAAGAGGCGCACTTGCCGAAGGTCGGCTGGATTCTGGTCGAGGTAATCGCAGAGCCGCTGATACATGGCCGGAACGCCGAAGAACATGGTCCCGCCGGCGCGGAGTTCGCGAACGACATTCTCCGGACTGAATGGCGTAAGGACGGCACACCCGCCCGCGAGCAACGAGCCGTGGAGAGCGATGGCCAGGCCGTGAACATGGAAGAGCGGCAGCGCCAGCACCAGGCGGTCCGCTGCGGTCCATCGCCAGGCCTCGACCACGCCGCGCCCCTGGGCGAGCAGGTTGCCGTGATCGAGCAGGGCACCCTTTGGCCGGCCCGTCGTGCCGGAGGTATAGAGGAGGAGGGCTGGACTTTCGGGTCCGAGAGATCCCCCACCGCCTCCCCCTCGCGGAAATCCCCCTCCCCAGCTTGCGGGGGAGGGTCGGGGTGGGGGAACGGAAGCACCGATGTCCTCCACTCGCGCGGTCGTCAGCAGAGATTTGAGTCGCGGTCGCAGCGCGTCGATCAGCGGCTGCCGTCCGGCATCGACCAGCGCCACGGTTGCTTCGCTATCGCTCAAGATCTGCTCGGCCTCGGCTTCCTTAAAGGCCGGATTCATGCCGACAACGGCCGCCCCCAGCCGCTGCAAGCCGAGATAGGACACAATCCAGGCGGCGGAGTTCTCCGCGAAGAGGGCCACGTGCGTCCCCTGCGTGACGCCCGCCTCCTGGAGACGACGCGCCGCGTCGTCTGCGGCGGACCGGAGCTCGTCGTGGGTCAGCGCGACGTCACCGGCCACCAGCGCCGGCCCTGCTCCCCCCGGGAAGAGCGCCTCGGCCAGGTTACCGCGGCGAAGGTATCGGCGCGCGGCCTCGTCCTGCAGCGGAATCGCGCTGCCTGGTTGCAAATGAACCGCCCACGCCGGGCGCAGGCCCGTTGCCATCAATGCCTAGCATCGCATGCCGCTACTTACGATGATCGAGACGCTGTCGGGCATCTCCGCGGGCTCGCCCACCGAGCTGAAGACGATGAAGGCGCCCAGGGGCTCGATCTTGGCCCCCACGGAGATCTTCATCGCAGGTCTCCAAGTTGAGACGCCAGGTCGAGGAAATCCTCGGCTACGATATCGACCGAGATGTCGAGCGTCTCCGGTTTGCCGGTGCCCCATTCCTGAGGACGGCGCACGAAAGCTGTTCGCATCCCCTGGCCAGCGGCGGCGGCCAGGTCGTATGCGTGCGAGGCAACCATCATCGACTGTTCGGGCGGAACCGCAAGCAGATCGGGGACCAGCCGGTAGACGCGTGGGTCGGGCTTATAGGTCCGTATCAGCTCGACCGATAGAACGCAGTCGAACGGAAGGCGGGCCGCCCGGTTGACGTCGACCAGGTGCGCCATACCGCCGTTGGATAGCGCGGTCAGGACGTAGCGCGCGCGCATACGCGCCATCCCCTCAACGGCATCCGGCCAGGGCGGCAGGTGGTGCCAGGCGAAAACCAAGCGGTCCAGATCCGCTTCGGTCAGCGACTGGAGCGACAGCTCGTTGATGAGCTCTCCCAACGACGCACGATGCACCGCGTCGAGCACCTGCCACGGCATCTCGCCGTTCCGAATGCGGTTGAGATACGGTAGATACTTGCTCCGCCATCGGTCGGCAAACGCCGGCGCGTCGACCGTCAGCCGGAGGTCCTTCGCGACGGCGGTCATTTCCGCCGCGACCCCGCCGCGCCAGTCGACGACGGTCCCAAAGACGTCGAAGGCCAGCACCTTGAGATCGGAACGAGCGCTGCGGGCCATCGTCGGACGCTAGCCCTGGGCCAGCTGAAGGTCGGAGCGGTCGATCGCGTCTTCGGGGTGGCGCAGGATGTCGAGCAGCCTCGGCTCGAGCGGGACGATCACACCCTCGAACTCGGACTTGGCCTCCTCTAAGGTTCGTGCCCACGCCCCGCGATCAGCAGGGACATCGACTCGCAGCCACTCGTTCATTGTGGTGACGATTTTGCCGCCCTGCGACACGCCGACCATGGCCCGACGGCGGGACAGGTGCTGTAGCGTCTCGAACCCCCGCCACGAAAGGGCCTCAAAGGCGGACGAGTTAGGAAGGATCAGCCCGACGCAGAGCTGGCCGGTGACCGCGGCGATCGCCGCCAGCGCCAGCATCGGGTCGCGGCCGCCGTCGTTCTCCATCCAGACGCTGTCAACGCCGGCCGCCTCCATCGCGCGCGCGTCCGCCAGGAATTCCCCCGGGTCCTCGAACCTGGAGGGGAAGAGGACCCCAACCTTCATCTATGCCTGGGCGCTGAAGATGATGACGGCGCGCAACGCCAGCACGCCGACCAGTACCAGCACTGGAACCACGACGGGCGGCAGCTGACGCCTCATCGTCGGCCGCCATTCGGCGATCAGCGGCACCAGGGTGCCGATCAGGACCACCAGCCAGAGGATGATCCAGCCGCCGCCGAGCACCTTCGACACGACCCCGCCGAGCGTGATCAGGAAGAGGGCGATCAGGACCAGCTCCAGGATGATGAAGTACCGGTCCGCCTCCATCAGCTTGCCATCGGTGACGGCCGCGTCGCGCCGGCCGCGGCTGAACAGCAGGATAGTGGCGACGGCGCCGCTCAGTCCGGAGGCGAGGAAAAGCCCGCCAAGGGTCCAGGTATCGCTCCAGACCGGCTGGTTGCTCACCGCAAGGAGAACACCGGTATAGGCCGCGACGAAGAATCCAAAGATCGCGCCGATCACCATGAAGACCTTGCCCAGGGCGCTGCCCATCAGCCGACCTGCGCCCGCGAGCACGCGCCACCGCAGATATCCGCCCTCACCGACGGCAGCGAGAAACATCACGAATGAGAAGAGCCCGAACAGGGTCAGCCCCCAGACGCCCAGCGACATCGGGGAATACGCCTTGAAGACGGGTGTGCCCGAACCGACGTCGACCAGCATGTGCCAGAAACGCGTTGGCTGCCCGAGGTCGATCGTGAGCAGGATGGGGCAGAGCAGGAGGAGCGGGAAGCTGACGATGAACGCGAGGCGCGAGGCCGCCGCATCGGCCGGGCTGCCCCAAAGCCGCAGCATGGTGCCGATGACAAAGGCCCCGCCGGAGATGCCGGCGAGAAAGAAGTAGAGAAGGATGTACCACTCCCAGTGTGGCGGGACGACGAAATGCTCGCCGGGCATCAGGGTTGTGCCTCGCCGCGACGGCGGAAGGCGATCAGACCGGCCACGGCCGCCACGACCGCGGTGACCGTGGCCGTCAGGTAGCCGGGGATGTTGTTCCGGCTGGGTAGGACCGCGCTCTCGGTACTGGGGAGTTTGTACGCCTCCGGCTTGTCGGTCAGCAGGAAGAGCGCGTGCAGGCCGCCGTACTCCTTGTCACCGTAGATACGGGCCTGGCTCACGCCCTGTTGGTGGAGGGTGTCGAGCCGGGCGGCGGCGGTCTGGCGCATCTCGTCGAGCGGGCCGAATTTGATCGATTGCGTCGGACAGGCGGTGGCGCACGCCGGCTTCAAGTGGTTCTGCAGGCGGTCGTAGCAGAAGGTGCACTTTTGCGCCGTCCCGGTATTGCTGTTGAAGCCGATGACGCCGTAGGGGCAGGCCGAGATGCAGTCGCGGCAGCCGTTGCAGACGTCCTGCTGGATGAAGACGGTGTCGAACTCGGTGCGCACGATGGCATCGGTCGGGCAGACTTCGAGGCAGCTCGCGTTGGCGCAATGCTTGCAAACGTCCGACATCATCGACCAGGCAATCGGCTTATCCTGGCTGGTGCCCGCTTGCTCGACGAAGCGAACATGCCGCCAGTTGGCATGGTCGAGCTGGCCGGTGTTGTCGTAGCTGCCGCGGAACTCGAGCGGGTTGTTGGGCAGGCCGTTCCATTCCTTGCAGGCGACCTCGCAGGCCTTACAGCCGATGCAGAGCGTGGTGTCGGTGAAGAATCCGACCGGTTGTGTAGCCATGCTTAGTTCCCCATCAGGTTGGGCGTGATTTTGGTCAACCCCTGGTCGCGGGCAAACAGGTCGAGGGGCAATGAGGCAATTTCATCGACGACCGGCACGGCGCGGGTCTCGCGCCGAAGGTCGAAGGTCAGCAGATACTTCTTACAGGTCTGGCAGCCATCGACGCGGACGTGAGGAAAGCGTTCCTGTTCCTGATAGATGGGGAGCTTGGTGCCGGTCGACTCGCCGCAGCCGGCGCACGTCATCCGGGAAAAGACCCAGTTGTTG
>VBHO01000199.1 GCA_005882045.1 Chloroflexota bacterium
TCGCCCTTCGAGGCAGAGGATGCGGTGCAGGAGACCTTGCTGCGGGCCTGGAAAGGATTGGAGCGCTTCGAGGGTCGGGCGGCGTTGCGCTCGTGGCTCTACCGGATCGCGAGCAACGTGTGCCTCGACATGCTCGAAGGGCGCAACCATCGGGCGCGGCCGATGGACCTGGGCCCCGCGCGTGAGCCTGTGGAATCGAACTTGAACACGCTGCCGGAGGCGACCTGGATCCAGCCCATCCCCGACAGCCTGCTTGCCGCGGAGGGTGATCCGGCGGAGCTCGCCGTGACGCGCGAGACTATCCGTCTCGCCTTCGTGGCCGCATTACAGCACCTTCCTCCCCGCCAGCGGGCGGCGCTGATCCTGTGCGAGGTGTTGCGCTGGAAGGCCAAGGAGGTCGCCGAGCTGCTCGGCATGAGCGTGGCGTCGGTCAACAGCGCGCTGCAGCGGGCGCGCGCGACGCTGCAGTCCAGCGGTGTCAGTGCCTACGACCCGGCACCACCAATGGATGCGGCCCGCCAGGAACTTCTCGCCCGGTACGTCCGGGCCTTCGAAAGCTACGACCTCAGCGCGCTGACCTCGCTGATCCAGGAGGACGCTCGCCAGTCGATGCCGCCGTACGACCTGTGGCTGCGCGGCCGAGAGGACATCCTCGCCTGGTGGTTCGGGCCGGGCATCGGCTGCCGTGGTTCGCGCCTCGTGCCCACCGTGGGAGCGAATGGTCGTGTGGCATTCGGGCAGTACAAGCCGAGCGTGTCGGGCAGCGGCCACGACCCGTGGTCACTGCTCGTCCTCGAGCTCGGCAGCGACCAGATCGAGGAGTTCACGTTCTTCCTCGACACGCAGGCGCTGTTTCCGCTTTTTGGCCTCCCGCCTCATCTCAACGCCCAGCCTTAATCCGGCAGGACGGCGTCCAACCCCATGAAACCCATCAGCTCTCGGAGCTCATCCGACGCGCCCCGAAGCCGGACCTGACAGCCGTGGCGGCGGGCCACGAGCTGCAGCCGCGCGAGCGCGTCGACCGTAACCGCGTCTGCATTGACACGTTGCACCTCGCAAAAGGCGACCGCCGCCTCGCTGCCCGCCAGCAATCCGCAGACGCGCTGGTATAGACCGGGCAGATCGGCGCGCGCGATGGGCCCGTTGATGACAAAGGTGATGGCGCTGCCCTCTGGAATGGGCATCGTATGTCCATCCAGGTAGACACCCAGGCCATGAAAAACTCATCGGACAGGCTGTACCGCGCCGGGCTGATCGCCCTCCTTCTATTGATGATGGCCGTCAGTTCGGCTTGCGGCTCGCCCTCAGCCAAGCCGACGCCATCACCGACCCCGACGTCGACCCCGAGCCCGACGCCTGCCTGCGCGGATCGAGTCCTGGCGAGCATGACCTCGGATCAGCGGATCGGTCAGCTGTTCAACCTCGGTCTGCCTGGCGACGTCCTCGGGCCAACGGAGATCAACTTGATCCAGACGGATCACATCGGCTCGGTCTGGTTTGTCGCCACCAGCACCGCGGGAGTCGCCGGCATCCAGGCGGTGACGTCGGCGGTCCAGGCTCAGGTTTCCAGCGCGTCGACCGCCAATGTCCGGTTCTTCGTCGCCGCCAACCAGGAAGGCGGCGTGATCCAGGCAATGCAGGGACCGGGCTTTTCCCGTATTCTTGCGGCGGTCGTCCAGGGCACATTGACCCCGGTCGCCCTGCAGAGCCAGGCCGCCACCTGGGGCCAGGAGCTGCGTGCGGCCGGAATCAATTTCAACTTCGCTCCCGTGATGGACGTGGTTCCGCCCGGCACCGATGCGCAGAACCAGCCGATCGGCGCGTTGCAGCGCGAGTATGGGCACGACCCGGCGACGGTCGGCAGTCACGGGGTCGCCTTCCTCACCGGTATGCACCAGTCGGGGATCGCGGTCTCGCTCAAGCACTTCCCAGGCCTCGGCCGCGTGGCGGGTAATACCGACTTCACGACCGCAACCGACACGACGACGACCGCATCCGACCCCTACCTCCAATCCTTTAAGGATGGAATCGCCGCCAATCCCGACTTCGTGATGGTGGCGCTGGCCCTTTACACCAAGATCGATCCCAACCACCTCGCCGCCTTCTCTTCGATCGTCATGACCCAGATGCTGCGCAACTCGTTCGGCTTCGGCGGCGTCATCATCTCCGACGACCTCGGCGCCACGGCCGCGGTGGCGAGCATCCCGCCGGCGACCCGGGCCATCGACTTCCTTTCGGCCGGTGGCGAAATGATCATCTCGAAGACGGCCGCCCCGGCCGACGCCATGGTGCAGGCAATCAGGGCGCGCGTCGCCACGGACGCGAGCTTCACTCAGCGGGTGGATGACGCGGCGCTGCGGATCCTTCGGGCAAAGCAAGCGTATGGCCTCCTCCCCTGCTGAAGCGAATCGTCCCTCCCGAACGGAAATTTGCCGCCACGGCGTCCCTGGGCCCTACTCGGGTACCCTCGATGGGTGGACGAGCCAGAACGCCGGTCCCCTGAAGCCGCCGCAGCCGCGCCGCCGGTACAGGCTCCCGAACGGGCGCCAGGTCGCCGGGAGCTCAAGCCACCCGAGTGGTTCGAGGAGCGGCTCGCGGCCTGGGTGCGTCGGATGGGTCTCGGCGCCTGGACGATTCGGAGCACGTACAAGCCCAAATTACGGGGCGCCGAGGGCTACGCCGAGATCAGCCCGAATTTCCTGGAAGCGGAGCTCCAATTTCGGCAGGACGTGCTCGTCGAACGCGGCGACGTCGTTATCGTCCACGAGCTGACGCACATTCTCACCGACGAATGGGCACGGGCAATGGAGCAGGTCGTGCACGACATGGTGCCGAGGCGGCTGCAGCGGGAGGCGCGGACCTACCTCCGTCAGCAGGAAGAGTCGGTCGTCGAGGCGATCGCGCACGCCCTCGTGCGCACGGCCGAGCAGGACCATTCAGCGGGCGGCGCTAAGTAAGTCTTCGGTTGAAAGAATCGGAGGTCGCGTCAGGCTGACTTTTCGGGTGTGCTCAACGCCTTGTAGGCGATTTCCATGGCTCGCGCAAGGCGCTTCGATGCGTTGAATCGGCCTTCGGCGATAACAAGGGGATACAGGTCCAACTCACGAACCTTATCCATGATCGCGTGCGTACTGATGCTTGCGCGTTCGTGGTCCATATGCGTACAACTCGTTCTTCGACGCGTCCATGTGAAGCCGGGCAAACAGGCAAGCGGGGCTCCCCGCAGCGACCCCGCTAACCCGGTCGCTCCCCACCCGCTACCGCCGTTTTGGGGCCCGCCCCGCGCTTAGCCTGTTCTTAGGACGCGGTGACGATCGAGCGCCCGTACTAGGAGCGCGGCACTAATTTGATCGTCGTGGAGCGCGCCTCGGGAGTCAGCACGCTATTGAGGATGCTTCCGGCGTATCGGCGGTATTTGGCCCGGTAAGCAGCATCGACTTCGTCGCCGATGTCGTGGCCGGTGTCGACGAATGTGACGTCCTGCTGAACACCACCGGCCCGGATCCGACCCTCGTGCCTCTCCTGGGTACCACGGAACCAATGAGCAGGGCGCCCTCTAACGGATCGGACGTATAGGTCGTCGCCGTGTCGGACGACCCATATGGTCACCGGTTTTCGTAGTGTGCCGTCACGCCGGATTGACGCGATCTGCAGTTCTTCCGCTCTCTCGACCTTGTCCAGCTGGTCGCTCGTCCACGGCGTCATCGGCCCGCCTCCTTCGACTCGATCCGTATCAGCGCACTGATCGCGCGGCGCTCCTCCATGGCACCATACACGTCCGGGCGTCTGCCCACTCGCCACCGGGAAGGCTAGTGCTCACGCCTCAAGGGTTGGTATCGAGTCCAGGACCTGCTGCGTGTGGCTCATCCCAAGTCGCTTCGCACCCGCCGCGAGCATGGCCACCGCATCCTCGTACTAGACGATGCCGCCGCTGGCCTTAATGCCAAGCGTCGGCCCGACCGCGGCCCGGATGAGGGCGACATCATGGAGCGTGGCGCCGTGACCGAGATAACCAGTCGATGTTTTGATGAAAGCCGCGCCGGCTTCGACCGCCAGCGCACAGCCGGTTCGTTTCTCGTCATCGGTGAGCCGCGAGCACTCCAGGATCACTTTGACCGTGTGGAAGGCAGCAGCGGCAACGACGCTGGCGATGTCGGCCCGGACCGGACCGAGCTGGCCATCCTTCAGGCGCCCAATGTCGATCACCATATCGATCTCGGTCGCGCCGTCCGCAATGGCCAGCGCTGCCTCGTGCGCCTTGGCATCGACGTGTGATGCCCCGAAGGGAAAGCCCACGACCGCCGCGATCCCGATGTCACTCCCCTGCAGCGCTTCGCTCGCCATGGCGATTCGGTTCGAGTTCAAACAGACGGTGGCGCAGTGATTGCGTCGAGCGATCTCGCAGGCCAGCAAGATTTCGTGGTTCGTCGCGGCGGCGTCGAGCAGAGTGTGGTCGATTCGCGCCGCCAACTCAGGACGCGTCCACCGTCGGCTCACCGGTTCAGCGTACGAGGTTGCCCCATTCGGTCGCGTGAAGGGTGACAATGAATAGGGACGTCAGGTCGGAGGCAGCGAAGGCTAAGGAGGGTAGCGCGATGGCTGGGTTGATCTCTCGTGGGTTTCTCGGACGTCGGCGTCCGGCGGAGGTCGAGGACCGCCTCCCACCCGGGCAGTACCTCGTTACGGATTGGCCGGTTCTGTCGGCGGGGCCGACGCCCCATACGGCGCTCGACAAATGGTCATTCACCATGGACGGGCTGGTTCGCAAGCCTGTGACCTGGAAGTGGGCTGAGTTTACGAAGCTTCCAGTGGACCAAGCTCGACATGAAGTGGCTCGGCGTCAGCGTCGATACCCTGCTCGAGGCGGTCCAGATCGAACCGACCGGCAAGTACGTGATGGCCTATAGCGACGGCGGCTACACGACCAATGTTCCCCTCGACGAAATGACGAAGGGGCAAGCGTTCGTTGCCTACCAGTTCGACGACAAGCCGCTCGAGCCGGTGCATGGCGGGCCGGCGCGACTGGTCGTGCCGCATCTCTATTTCTGGAAGAGCGCCAAGTGGATCCGCGGGCTTCGGTTCATGGAGGAAAACGAGCCGGGGTTCTGGGAACAGCTCGGCTACCACATTCATGGTGATCCCTGGAAAGAGGAACGCTACAGCGGGGACTGATGGCCCAGCCCGTTCTCGAATGGCAGGCGGGGACGGTCACCGAGATCCGCCCCGAGACCCGGCAGACCAAGAGCTTCACGCTGGCGCTGCCCAAGTGGATGGCCCACCGGGCGGGCATGCATTATGACGTTCGTCTGACCGCCCCGGACGGGTACCAGACGGAGCGCAGCTATTCCGTGGCGTCGGCACCGGAGCGCGTGGGAGTGGTCGAGCTGACGGTCGAACGGATTGAAGACGGGGAGGTGTCGCCGTATCTCCATGATGTGGTCGTCACCGGCGACCAGATCGAGGTCCGCGGGCCGATCGGTGGCTACTTCGTGTGGGAGGTGGCCCTGGGCGGTCCCCTCCTGCTGATCGGCGGTGGCTCGGGCGTCGTGCCCCTGATGGCGATGCTGCGTCACCGCGCCGCCCAGCACGCCACAGTGCCGGTGCGCATCCTCTATAGCACCCGGACTCCCGACGATGTGATCTATCGCCAGGAGCTCGACTCGCTGGCGGCCGGTGACCGTGGCTTCGAGGCGTTCTTCACCTTCACCCGGCTGGCGCCGCCGGGGTGGACCGGCTATCGGCGTCGCATCGACGCCGCGATGCTGGGCGAGGTGATCAAGCCGTTTGGAACGCGGGCCCGCGTCTACGTGTGCGGACCGACGCTGCTCGTCGAAGCCGTCGCCAGCGCGCTGGTGCCGATGGGGCTGCCCATCGAACAGATTCGCACGGAACGATTTGGTCCAACGGGAGTGTGAGGAGGCTCAGTTTTGAACATGGATGACGGCGACATGAACACGGCCTTGATGGTCGACGGTAACGCAGTGGCGGGGCAGCTCATGGATGTTTTCGGCCGCGACATGACGATGGCGGTGGCCCGCTGCGCCGGCTGCGCCCGTGAGGCCGAGATGGGCGCGTTGATGGCGTTTACGCATAGTCCGGGTGTGGTCCTCCGCTGCCCGGCCTGCCAGGCCGCGATCGCGCGGATCGTAGAGACGCCGAGCGCGATCTACATCGAGGCACGCGGCGCGACGTTCTTGCGGCTGCCGCGCTAGCGGCCTGACAACCGACGCGGAACGTCCCCCGCTCTGCGCAGGGGACGTTCTGGTCGAGGTCGGGAGGGGAGTTAGGCGGGAATCGCCTCACGCTTCGGGGCGGTGAAAGGCACCGCGACCTTCTGCCGCTGGCGGACCCAGAGGAAGATCTCGAGAGCAAAGGCGCCGAGGACCACGAGCGCTGCGACCGCCAAACCGATCGCCGCGTAGAGGGCGTAGGTTCCGATCGTCCACCAGCCGTAAGCGTTCAGCAATAGCCCGCGCAGCGTCTCCCCCTTGAAGAGGGTGTTGACCTGGCCGGCAATCTTGGTGTCAGTCGGGTTGGCCTGCGCCTTGGCGCTCATTTGCGAGTAGGTCTGTCCAGCGGCGACTTCACTAAGGTGGACGCCGATGAAGCTATTCGCGTAGACCTTGGCTTGCTCGCCGGTCGTGAGCTGCTGGCTACCATACACGTTCATCGCGGTTGCGTCCGCGGCCGGGAGAGCCGCGATCGCCTGACTATTGGCCGCCGGGAAATAGATCTGTTGTGCCGTCAACTCGGTCGTAATCTGATTGTGAATGAAGGAATTCCCCCAGAAAAGGAATCCCGCGCAGAAGACCAGGATGCCAATGAGGCCGGCCTGGAGGACCAACACTCTCCACCGCAATCCGTTTGTCATTTCATTTACCTCCATCGAATTTCATCGAAAGTTGCTTCCTGGTCGCTCGCTCCAGGTGTCGATGTCATCCTGCGGTAGTTCATCGGAAACCTTTAGGACCAATGGTCCCGACCTCGTGGTGACTCGATCTCGGCTGGCCGGGACCTCGGTCCTGGCCGAATCGTTACAGGCGTGCGAGCCCGATCGCCGTAGGTGTGGAGAAGGCCTGTGGGCCACAACGCCGCCAGCGGGAA
>VBHO01000110.1 GCA_005882045.1 Chloroflexota bacterium
TTCCTCGGGAGCATGGAGCCTCGCCACCAGATGCGCGTCCTGGAGCAGCTCGAGGCGCCCTGGCTGGTAGCGGGCGACACGATGAAGCTCTACATTCGAGAGGAGCCGGACGCGCTCGAGCCCGTCCTCCAGCGCCTCGATTACCTCTTTCTCAATGCCTCAGAGGCGATGGCACTGGCGAAGGTCGACACCATCGAGGAGGCCTCGGAGCAACTCCGGCATCGATTCACGCTGCGCGGGCTGGTCATCAAGGAAGGACCGAAAGGCGCGACTCTCTATCGCCACGGCGATGACATTCACCTTCCGGCGCTGCCCGTGGATCCCCCAACCGATCCGACCGGCGCCGGCGACGCGGTCGCGGCCGGGTTCCTCGGGTGCCTCGCCGAGCAGCAGGTAGAAACCGATGACTCGGTGCGCCTCGCCCTTGGGTACGCGATGGTGATGGCGTCCTTCGCCATCCAGCACTTCAGTGTGCGAGGACTACAGCCCATCACTCGCGACGATGTCGAGGCCCGGATGGCATCGATGGCCTGGCAGGTCCAGCCAACCGGGTGAGCTGGCGGACGGGCAGCTTGACGGTCGACGTCGTCCAGGGCGACCTGACCCAGCAGGATGTCGACGCCATCGTCAACGCGGCGAACAGCGACCTGATCCTCGGCGGGGGCGTGGCGGGAGCCATTGCCCGGCGCGGCGGCCCGGCGATCCAGGCGGAGTGCCGCGCGATTGGCTCGATCGAGGTCGGTGGCGCCGCCATCACCGGGGGCGGCCAGCTCACAGCCCGCTTCGTCATCCACGCGGCGAGCATGCACCTGGGGGGCCGCACATCCGCGGAAAGCCTGCGCGGCTCGACCCGCCGGAGCCTCGAGATCGCGAGCGAGCGAGGACTACAGTCGATCGCGTTCCCCGCGGTGGGTACCGGCATCGCCCATTTCCCCCTGGACGATTGCGCTCGGATCATGCTCGAGGAGGTCGTGCTGCACGGCACGCAGGCCACCTCGCTAAACGAGGTGCGGTTCGTCCTCTTTGGCGACGAAGCCGAGGCAAGGTTTCGCCACGAGGTGGAGCGCCAGCTAACTGCGGAATAGACCGGGGAGAAAGATCGACGCAAGGAAAATCAGCGTCACGCCGGTCAGGAAAACGAAGACCACGCCGGATAGGGCATTCGTGAAGACGCCGTTGCGGTAGCGGCCCAGCACGCGTTTGTCGTTGGCAAGGATCAGGAGAAGTGGGAGGAGCAAGGGGAGCATGACCCCGTTGACGATGTTCGGCAAGTTAGTGATCAACGCCAGCGGCGCGCCAGGGAACATCGCAACCCCGGCGCCGAGCACGATCAGCGTGGTGTAGATCGTCTGGAATGCAGGGGCTTCGCGGAAGGACTTGTCGACGCCGCGCTCGAAGCCGAAAGCCTCGGTGATGGCGTAGGTCGTCGTCAGCGGCAGCACGGAGGCGGCCATCAGCGAGGCGTTCATCAGACCGATGGCGAACAGCAGGGTGGCATAGTGGCCGGCAAACGGGGCGAGCGATTGGGCGATCTTGCTAAACGCGGACGGATCGCTGGGATCGACTTTGATGTTGTGGGCAAAGATGGTCGCCCCACAGGCCACGATGATGAAGAAGGCCACGATCTGGGTCATGAAGATTCCGATTCCGGTATCGACGCGCTCGTAAGTCAGGTCGGCGGGGTGCAGCCCTTTGTCGGCAACGTTGGACTGCTGGAAGAAAGCCATCCAGGGCGTAATGGTGGTGCCGACCACCGAAATGAAGATCAGGATGAAGGCGGTCGTGGGCCGGATCGTTGGGACGAACGTCTGCCGGATCACCTGGCCCCAGGGGGGATTCGCCATCGCTGCCGAAACCGCGTACGAGACGTAGACCAGCGTCAGCACCAACAGGACGCGCTCCACCACGCGGAATGAGCCGCGCAGGACGAGGAACCACACCAGGAAGGCGGCGATCGGAACCGCGATGTAGCGTGCCAGGTCGCCGGCGTAGGGAAAGAGCAGGGCGGCCGCGGCCGCGATCCCGGTGAACTCGGCGACCGTCGTGGTGGCGTTGGCTGCGAACAGGAAGATCATCGCCCACAGGGTGGGCGTCACCCCGAAGCGCTCACGGATGAGGTCGGAGAGCCCCTTGCCGGTAACCACGCCCATGCGCGCGACCATTTCCATGATGGGCCAGAGGCATATGGCGGTCACGAGCAGGACCCAGAGGAGGTCGTAGCCGAATTGCGACCCGGCCAGCGCGTAGCCGGTGACACCGGTGGCGTCGTTGTCGGTGTTGCCGGTGATGACGCCCGGACCAATGACAGAGAGCAGCATTAGCAAGCGCGTGCGTCGGCTGCGGAGCAGTCCCAGAGGGCCCTGTCCCTGTCGTTTCGGCTGCGACAAGAGGCTTAGAAGATCCGCCGGCGGCGGTGTCCGCCGGCCCGCGCCGGCATGACCCGCGCCATGATGTCGTCGACGGTCACGATGCCCTGGATTCGATTGTGCTGGTCGACCACGGGCACGGCCAGCAGATTGTATTTCGAGCTCACTTCCGCGACTTCGCGCGGCCCGGCGTCGACACCAACCGAAATGACGTTCTTGATCATGAAGTCACGGATCTTCGTCTCCGGTTTGGCGACGATCAGGTCGCGCAGGGAAAGGACGCCGAGCAGGTGCTCCTCCTCGTCGACGACGTAGACGTAGTACACGCTCTCGGCATCCGGCTCGAGCTCGCGCAAGCGGTTGATGGCATCAGCGGCGGTGAGGGTGTGAAGCACGGCGACGTACTCGGTCGTCATCAATCCTCCGGCGGTGTCCTCGCGATAGGCAAGCAGCTCTTCAACGTCTTCGGCCTCGTCTTCCTCCATCTTCTGCAACAACTGCTGCGCCCGTTCCCGCGGCATGTCCGCGAGCAGGTCGGCCACCTCATCCGGCGCCATCGCCTCCAGGATGTCGGAGGCCCGTTCGACGTCGAGGCGCTCCAGGATCGAGGCCTGCATGTGCGGCTCATCGATCTCCTCGAGGGTGTCGGCGGCCTTCTCGTCGCTCAAGGCGGCAAAGACCGCGCTCCGGTCATCCGGGCTGAGCTCGTTGACGATGTCGGCGATGTCGGCCGGGTGCAACTTGGCCAGCTTCGTGTGAGCGATCCGCAGCTTGACCGAGCTCACGTCACTGCGCACCGGGTCAACCGCTTCCCAGGAGATCAGCCTTTGCGGCCAATCCAGGTGGATGGTGGAGGCGACCCTGCGGCCGAGGCCTTCGAGCGAGACGCGCCGGGCCAGCCCGCGGCTGCCGACGTCAACCCCCACCAACAACAGCGACCCCTCGACCTGCGAGAGCTGGAGGTCGTTGACGCGGACCACTCGCCGGCCATCCATGTCGACGATCTGCTTATCGAGGATCTGACGCGAAAGCCAGAGCTCGTTCTCGACGTGGGCGTGCGGCTGCAGGCTGGCCTCGTCGACCTTCAGGCTGAGCTCCTTGTTGTCCCAGCTGCGCACCACCGACCAATCGATGGAGCGCACCCGGCGGTTCCCTTTGAGGATCACGCCCGTGACCCGCGGGAACGGCTCGGTCATGACGACCACGAGGTCGCGGACGCGACCGATTCGGTGCTGTCGAACGTCGACGACCTCAGCGTTGAGGAAATCGCTGAGGAAGATCAATACGCTAGCTCCGGAATTGCTTGAACAGCAGCGAGGCGTTGTGCCCGCCGAAGCCGAACGAGTTCGAAAGCGCCAGCTTGATGTCCAGCTCGCGGGCGCCCTCCGGGATGTAATCGAGGTCGCACTGCGGGTCCGGATGCTCGAGGTTGATGGTTGGCGGCGCGACCCCCTCCTCGATCGCCTTGACCGAGATCACCGCCTCGACGGATCCAGCGGCCCCCAGCAGGTGGCCCATCATCGACTTGGTGGAGCTGATCGGAATCCGGTAGGCCGCGTCCCCGAAGATGTCCTTGACCGCAAGCGTTTCGGCGACGTCGCCCAGCTGGGTCGCGGTGCCATGCGCATTGATGTAGCTCACGTCCTGCGGAGCGACGCGAGCCTTGATCAGGGTGCGTTTCATCGCCTGCGCCGCACCCGCCCCTACCGGGTCGGGGGCGGTGATATGGCTGGCATCGGCGGTGGCCGCGTAGCCCACGAGACGAGAGCTCCTCGAGGATCAGGATGCCGGCGCCCTCTCCCATGACGAAGCCGTCGCGCTCGACGTCAAAGGGGCGGCTCGCCCGGCTCGGCTCGATCTCGCGCGTCGAGACGGCACGGACGGCGCAAAAGGCGGCCAGCGCGAGGGGCGTGACGCACGCCTCGCTACCTCCGGCAACCATGGCCGTCGCATCGCCGCGCTTGATGATCTCGAAGGCCTCGCCAATCGCGTGCGCACCCGAGGCGCAGGCAGAAACGGTGCAGTAGTTGGGTCCGCGCGCTCCGATTGAAATCGAGATCTGCCCGGCGCCCATGTCCGCGATCATCATCGGCACGGTGAAGGGGCTGATGCGCGAGGGTCCGCGCTCCTTGAGCACGGTATGTGCCTCCTCGATCTCTTCCAGGCCGCCGATCGCGCTGCCGACCAGCACGCCGACCTGGTCGCGGTTCGCCTCGGTGATTTGCAAACCCGATTCCGCCAGTGCTTCCTTGGCGGCAACCATCGCGAACTGCACGAATCGCGACATGCGGCGCGCCTCCTTGCGGTCGAGGCGGGCTTCTGGCTTGAAGTCGACGACTTCGCTGGCCACCTTGCTCGGGGTGGCGGAAGGATCGAACGCCTGGACACGGCGAATGCCAGAGCGGCCGGCCTTGACCGCCTCCCAGGTCTCGCGGGTCGTATGGCCGAGGGAGGTGATGGTGCCGGTGCCGGTCACGACCACGCGGGTCCCGTTCAGCATTCGGCCAGCCCTCCCCCGCCCCAGCGAAGGCAGGCCGCCGCCCAGGTCGGGCCGCTGCCACACGCGAGCACGAGCGCCGTCATCCCGTTTTGCAACCGTCCCTCCTTGATGGCATCGTGCAGAACCGTCAGGGGCGCCGCCGCCAGCAGGTTCCCGTATCGCGCCGGGTCGAGCAGCAGCCGGGAGGGCGCGATGCCGGCGAGCTTGCTCCAGGCCTGCATGATCTCGGGCGCCGACTGTTCCCCGATCACCAGGTCGATGTCGGACAGAGACAGGCTCGCGCTTTGCAGGCATTCGGCCGTCCCGTCGATCAGACCCTGCAGGAGGGTTCGATCGTTGGCAGTGCCGTTCCCTTCAGGTCGGGCCGCGCCGCCAGCCATGGTCGACAACACGCCCCCGTCCCCACCAGCGCGGGTGAGCACCGCGGCGGCGGCAGCACGGCTGTGAACGCTCCCGCTCTGACCGGGCAGGTCGACCAGCTGATTGTCCGAGTCCGCGCCGATCAGGAGCACGCTCCGTGCTCCGCTCGCGATGTAACGGATCCCGACATTAAGGGCCGCCAGCAGGCTGGTCTCGGCCGCATAGAGGTCGAAGCTCGCCACCATGGGCAGTTTGAGCTCGTTCTGCACGAGGCAGGCGGTGGTCGGCCAGAGCACGTCCGGTGTCGTGGTCCCCACGATGATCATCTCGATGTCGGCGGGGTTCACGCCCCCCGCCTGCAGCGCGGCGCGCGCCGCACCGGCGGCCAGCGACGCGGTGTTCACGCCCTGATCAGCCTGCACGCGATAGGACACGCCCGTCAGATCGCTGCCGGTAACGCGGCGCGCCGCTGGGGCATCGGCCGAGGGGCGGTAGACACCCAAGCCGGCGATCGCCGCCAGGGCCAACCCTCGGCCCGCCTGGGCGAGCGAGGGCATCGAGGCGGAAGTCACGCCTCATTTTAAGTCCGGGTTTTGCGTGTGGTTACGTTTGGGGCCGTAACCAAGCGCCACCCGATGGCATATATTCGCTGCCAGCTTGCCGGGGGATTCGCGCACCGGCGCCTGCCGGTTCGCTATTGTATAGACCGAATTCGGGCACCAATTGGTGTCACGTACCCCAAAAAACCAGGAGGAGGGTCCGATGGCCGAAGCGAATTTTGACAAGTTCCGCGGCATCATCGCGGAGCAGCTTGGCGTCGACGTCGAGAAGGTAACCCCGGAGGCCTCCTTCACGGAGGACTTGCAGGCTGATTCGCTCGACCTGGTCGAGTTGATCATGGCCTTCGAGGAGGAGTACGGGATGGAGATTTCCGACGACGATGCCCAGAAGCTTCGTACGGTCGGCGAGGCCTGGAACTACGTCAAGGGGAAGGTGTCCGTCGCCTGACCCGGAAGCCTCGATGAGCGCCCCCTACGGCGACGGCCCGCTGGCGTTCGTGTTCCCAGGCCAGGGCTCGCAATACGTGGGCATGGGCAAGGCCCTCTACGATGCATCGGAAACGGCGCGGCGCGTTTTTCGGCGCGCGGACGAGATCCTCGGGTTCGGACTGACGCGCATGTGCTTCGAGGGCCCGGAGCAGGAGCTCAACGACACGATCAATGCGCAGCCCGCGATCCTCACCGTGAGTGTCGCGTGCCTGAACGCCATGCGAGAGCGCTGGCGTGCGCTGGGGCAGGTGGTCGCGCCGCGCTACGTGGCCGGTCACAGCCTGGGGGAGTTCACCGCGCTGGTGGCGGCCGACGTCATCGACTTCGAAAGCGCCCTGATCCTTGTCCGCGAGCGTGGCCGCTTGATGAAAGAAAACGGCACCGAGCGCCCCGGCGGGATGCTGGCGGTGCTGGGGCTTGATCGCGAGGTGGTCGAGGGCGTCGTCGCGGACGCCGCCGTGATGGGCGTCATCACCCTGGCCAACGCCAACTCGCCTGGACAGATCGTGCTCTCCGGCGAGTCAGCGGCGCTCGACCGCGCGGCTGAGCTCGCGCGCGCCCGCGGCGCCGCCCGGGTCGTCCGGCTGCCGATCAGCATCGCCTCCCACTCGCCACTGATGGCGCGGGCCGCCGCGCAGTTCGGCGAGATCGTCGCCCGACTGCCACTCCGTCAGCCGCGGATCCCGGTCGTTGCCAACATCACCGGCCAGATCCTCACCAGCGCCGACGACATCCGCAAAGAGCTCGCCGACCACATCCTGAAGCCGGTGCAGTGGACCTCGTCGGTGGTCGAGATGGTCACCCGCGGCAGCGCGGAGTTTCTCGAGATCGGGCCCGGTCAGGTGCTTTCCGGGCTCATCCGGCGCATCAGCCAGGAGGCCCATGTCGTGACCCTGAACGACCGCGAGGTCGCGCGCGTCCTCACCCCGTCGCCGCTGGGATGAAGCGCGTCGTCGTGACGGGCGTGGGGGCCGTGACGCCAGTGGGTCTCGATGCGCCCAGCACCTGGGCCTCCATGCTCGAAGGGCAGTCGGGGGTGGGGAAGGTGACGCTCTTCGATGCCAGCGAGTATCCGGTGCAGATCGCCGGCGAGGTGAAGGGCTTCGACGCCACGGGCCGGATCGAACCGAAGGAGCTCCGCCGCATGGACCGCTATGCCCAGCTTGGCCTGGTCGCGGCCCAGGAGGCATTCGCCGATGCCGGGCTGGTAAAGAACGGCCTCGTCGATGACATCGGGGTGATCTTCGGCAGCGCGGCGGGTGGCCTTGGGGTCTTCCTGGAGCAGCAGCGCATCCTCCAGGAGCGTGGGCTGAAAAGGGTCAGCCCAACCTTTATTCAGAACATGCTGGTCGACACCGCGTCGGGCCATATCGCGATCGCACTGGGGCTGCGTGGCCCCAACATGGCAGTGGTCTCTGCCTGCGCGACCGGGAGTGGCGCCGTGGGAGAGGCCTTTGAGACGATCCGCCGGGGCGATGCGGCGGCGATCGTGACCGGTGGATCGGAAGCCGTGCTGATCCCGGTCGTGTACGCGGGGTTCTGCGCCATGCGCGCGCTGGCGCAGCACGAGGACCCGACCCAGGCGTCTCGCCCGTTCGATCGCGATCGCACCGGCTTCGTGATCTCGGAAGGGGCGGGAGCGCTTCTGCTCGAGGAACTGGAACATGCCCAGCACCGTGGCGCGCGGATCTACGCCGAGGTCAGCGGCTATGGCTCGAGCAACGACGCCTTCGACATGGCCGCGCCGGCCGAGGGTGACGGCGCCGTGCTGACGATGCAGCGAGCGTTGCGCAAGGCCGAGATCGAACCCGAGCGGGTCGACTACATCAATGCGCACGGTACCGGCACGCCGATGAACGACAAGTTCGAAACCGACGCCATTCACCGCGTATTCGGCGAGCACGCCGATCGGCTGGCGGTCAGCAGCACCAAGTCGATGACCGGCCACATGATGGGTGCCTCCGGCGCGGTAGAGGCTGTCGTCATCGCGCTGACGATCCGCGACCAGATGATCGCGCCCACCATCAACCTGCAGACGCCCGACCCCGAGTGTGACCTCGACTACGTCCCAGGCCAGGCTCGTCGCGCCAACGTTGGCGTCGCGCTCTCGAACTCTTTCGGGCTCGGCGGCCACAACGCCAGCGTGATCATGTCGCGCTGCGCCGAATAAAAACCCCCCACCCTAACCCTCCCCCGCAAGGGGCGAGGGACGCGAAGGTTTTGGTGAGTTTTTTGAATACAAAGCGAATTGGGGAGGTTGTGCTATCATCAGGCCGATTTTGGGGGCGCCCGGGCCTTCCAGTAGCCAGCAAAAGGAGAGTGTTATGGCCGTTAGCGGATATTGCCTGAAGTGCAAGAAGAAGGTCGACATCAAGGACCCGCAGCACATCACGATGAAGAACGGGAAGCCGGCCACCACCGGAACCTGCCCGACCTGCGGGACGAAGATCTATAAGATCGGCAAAGCGTAACGCTGCGTAGTCGGAATTGAACAGCCGGTCCAGTATTGCTGGCCAGCTCGGATTCGATCAGGTCGAGCAAAACCTCGGTCGCGCTCAGCGCCACATCGACCCCCAGGGTCTTGAAGATCCGGACGTTGGCGGGGTTGTTGACCCGGGCGACCGTCTTTGGGACGTTGAACTTGCGCTTGGCCAG
>VBHO01000111.1 GCA_005882045.1 Chloroflexota bacterium
ACGACGCCGCTCTCAAAGACCGAAGCCGAGCGCATCGCATCGTTGGTGAAAGCGGCCTGGGCCGTCTTCGACGAGGTGGCTGCGTCCGCGCCCTCTGAGCTGAGAAAAGGCCCACGCGGCGGCGGTCGCGATCGCGACAAGATCGTCGAGCACGTCCTGGGGGCAGACGACATCTATGCCCGAAAGCTCGGGCGGCGCCTGATGGTGCCCCCGGCGGATGACCGGGCGGCAATCCGCGCCTTCCGCGCCGCAGTGCTCGACGTGCTCGGGAAGCCCTCCAACGGCAAGGCGCTGGTCGAGCGAGGCTGGCCGCAGCGCTATGCCGCGCGGCGCATCGCCTGGCACGCCCTGGATCATGCCTGGGAAATTCAAGACCGCAGCGCTCCGTCGGACGGATGATCGCGTGGCTTTCGAGTCCCTTGACTTCGTCTACCACCCGAGTCGTGACGTCAAGCGGGACGTGGCCTATTTCACGGAGGTGCTCGGCGGCCGCCTCCACTTCGCGGTGGAGGGGATGGGGGCGCGGGTCGCGGCCATCGAGCTGGCGCCTCCGCCACCGATATTCCTGCTCGCCGACCACGTCAAGGGCGACACGCCGATCCTCGTCTACCGGGTCGCCAACCTTCGCAAGGCCCTGACCGACTTGAAGAAGCGTGGTTGGAGCGAAGAATCGACATTTGAAATTCCCCACGGGCCGATCTGTTCTTTTCATGCGCCCGGAGGCCAGCGGATCGCGGTCTATCAGCTGACACGACCGGGCGCCGCCGCGAGCTTCGAGGGGCGGCGGGACTTCTGATGACCGAGTGGGGTGGCGTCGCCGGCAAGCGCGTCGTGCTGACGGGAGGGACGAACGGCATCGGCCTGGCCGCCGCGATCGAGCTGGCCCGGCGAGGCGCGGACCTGACGCTGGTGGCGCGCAACGAGGCGAGGGCGGCGGATGCCGTCCGACGGATCAGCGCTGTTTCGGCGGGTCGCGTCCCCGACGTGATGCTCGCCGACCTCGCGTCCCAATCGTCCATTCGACGGCTGGCTGACGAGCTGCTGGCGCGATATCCCCGCATCCAGGTGCTGGTGAACAATGCCGGCGCCATTTACGCCCGCCGGCAGATGAGCGCCGACGGCATCGAACTGACCTGGGCCGTCAATCACCTGGCTCCCTTTCTTCTGACCACCCTGCTGCTCGACCGGCTGACGGCCAGCCGTCCGGCGCGGATCGTGACCACGTCATCGGGTGCACATGAAGGCGCCCGCATCCCCTTCGATGATCTCAACGCGGAACGGGCCTGGGGCGGTGCCGGCTTCACCCGATACGGCGAGACCAAGCTGGCCAACATCCTCTTCACCGTCGAACTGGCGCGCCGCCTCGAGGGAACGGGCGTCACCGCCAACGCGTTCCATCCAGGGTTCGTCGCGACCGGCTTCAACCGCAACAACGGCGTCCTGATGCGGCTCGGCATGGCGATCACGAGGCCCTTTGCCCGCAGTCCACAAAAGGGTGCCGAGTCGCTCGTCTGGCTGGTCGACGCTGAGGACGCGAGTCAGCTCAACGGCGCCTATATCTTCGACCGGCGTCCGGTCGCGCCGTCGCCGGCGGCCCAGAATGTCGAAGCGGCCCGCCGGCTCTGGCAGATCAGCGAGGAGCAGACCGGCGGCCCGACTTCCCGCCTTTCATCAGCTGGCGCCAACCCCGAACCTTGATCTCGACTCCGTATTTCCTTGCGGCCGCCCTGATCCGTCGCCAGGCCGACTCGCGCTCACGGTCGCTCACGCCCTCGACCTGATCGAATCGGGCGACGGCGTTGCGAACGTGGCGGGCGTCGTTGAGCGGCTCCTTGCGTTCCTTGGGAAAGGCGAAGGTCTGGGACGACATGCGATTTTTCTGTCTGGTACTTACCGTGGCCATCAGATGCCTCCTTGTCGTGGGGTATTCCTGATATCGAGACTATCACGATGCTTTGAGTTCTGGCTCCCCGTGACCGGCATTCGCCCGCCCGCGATTCCAGTACGCCTTCGCCGAAATGTCCTCGGCCGCCCAACCACGCGACTGCAGCGTCGCCTTGAGCGCGGTCACCAGCGCGACCTCTCCGGCGAGATAGGCATGACCGCGGCCGAGCGGCAGCGCGGCGCCGGCCACCGACGCCACGAGACCGGCCGCACCATTTGGCGCCTGCTCCTCGTAGTGCCAGCTGATCTGCGGCCCCCACGCGCCCTCGACCGACTGCCGCTCCTCCCGATCATCGACCTGGAGGAACGCGAGGGCGGGCACGCCTCGAGGCAGCGCCTCCATCATCGCCAGCGCGCCGGGAACCGCTGTTGCGTCACCGGCAAATAAGTGCCAGGCGGCGTGGGGTACCAGCATGATCTTGCCCCGCGGCCCGACGACCTCGATCGAATCGCCCGGGCGCGCCGCCTGCGCCCACTTCATTCCGGGCCCATCGCCGTGCAACACGAAGTCGAGATCGAGGAGACGATGATCGCGGTCATAGTGGCGGATCGTATAGCGCCGGCGGACGGGCGGCGCATCGGCTCGCCGGAAGGTCAGGGCCATGTCCTGCCCGGCGAGATAGTCGAATCGGTCCAGGTCGGGGCTCGTCAGCCGTACCCGGCGCATCCGCGGCGTCAGGTCTCGCACCGCCGCGACATCGAGATGCCAGGTTCTCGGCTCAGCCAGCATGATTCATCTGTCTTAACAGACCGCGGCCACCCGCATTTGCAGGGTGCGTGGCTCACGAGTCCCGTTCGCAATGATCGCCTAGGCGATCCCGTCTGATCTATACGGGAAACACGTTTTGAAACTCCGGCCGGTCAGCCTGCCGCTCTTCGTCCGTATAGCCGCCGGCTACGGGTTGATTCTGCTCGTGATGCTCGGTATCGCCGCGCTTACGCTTGTCCGTTTGCACGATACCGCGGCGGTCGCGGAGCATCTCAGCCGGGAGGCTGTCCCCGAGTTGCAACTCAGCGACGATCTCAGGGTGCAGATTCTCAACGAGCAAATCGCCCTCGCCCGCTTCGAGGGGTCGGTGGACACCATGCCTCGCGGTAGTGAAGATCTGCTTCAACCCTACTTCCGAGCCCACGACCAAATCTTTGGCGACCTTGCCGCGCTGGCTCAGTTCGAAAACGACGCCAGCATTTCGGCGCTGGCCCCGACCATCAGTCTCCTCCGCACTCAGATTCAAGCCGTCGAAACGGAATCGAGCCAGGAGATCGCTACGATTCGGTCAGGGCTCCCTCCAGGCGCCGAAAGTGCCGCAGAGATTGTCCTGGTCGACACGGTGCGGGAGACGGCCGCCGACATTGGTGACGAGATCGGTTTGCACATTCGGATTACGGTGGCTGATGCCCAGAAATCTGCCTCCGACTCGACGCGGCTCGTCATCATGGCCTCGTTCATCGGCCTGGGTGTCGCACTGGCCGTGGCCATCGCGGTGACGATCGGCATTTCCACCCCGTTACGACGGTTGCGGGCGTCGGCCGATCGCATTGCCGCCGGTGAGATGGTGGAGCCCGGGTTTACGGATCGACGTGATGAGATCGGCAGCCTTTCACGGGCGATGACGACGATGGTGCGGTCGCTCACTAAACAGTCTGACGAGCTCAAACGCTCCAATGCCGATCTCGAGCAATTCGCCTATGTCGCATCGCATGACCTGCAGGAGCCGCTGCGGATGGTCAGTGGGTTCACGGGACTCCTCAAGCGCCGCTACAGCGGCAAGCTGGACGCCGACGCGGATGAATACATCGACTTTGCGGTTGGAGGCGCCAACCGCATGCAATCACTCATCAACGACCTCCTGTCCTTCTCTCGGGTTGGCCGGGAGGAGCTTGCCGCGAAACCGGTTAACACACAAATCGCCCTGGACCAGGCGCTGGCGAATCTCCAGTCGGCGATCGAGGAACGGTCGGCCCTGGTCTCCAGCAGTCAGCTCCCAACGGTTTGGGCAGACCACGGCATGCTGGTGCGCTTGTTCCAGAATTTGATCAGCAACGCCCTGAAGTTCTGCAAGGCCGAGCGGCCGATCGTTCGCATCCAGGCCGAAGCGCGCGGCGGAGATTGGGTCTTCTCGGTGGCCGACAACGGGATCGGTATCGAGCCCCAGTACAAGGACCGCATCTTCTTGATCTTCCAGCGACTGCACAAGCAATCGGAGTACCCGGGCACCGGCATCGGCCTGGCGGTATGTAAGCGGATCGTCGAGCGAAATGGGGGTCGCATCTGGTTGGAGTCCGAACCGGGCAAGGGCACGACCTTCTTCTTCACATTGCCCGCCACAGGAGGTCAGCAAATCGCGGCATGAGTGACATTCACGAACTTGTACAGATTCTTCTCGTCGAGGACAACCCGGGTGATGTCCGGCTGACGCGTGAGGCGCTCAAAGAGGCGAAGTTCCGTAACACGGTCCAGGTCGTGGGTGACGGGGTCGAGGCGCTCGCCTACCTCCACCAGCAGGGCCAGTACGGCGGCGCGATGCGACCGCACCTGATCATGCTGGACCTCAATTTGCCGCGGATGGACGGTCGAGAAGTGCTGGCCGCCATCAAGAAGGATGCGGACCTCCGGCGGATCCCCGTGGTGGTGCTGAGTTCGTCCGAGGCCGAAAGCGATATCGCCCGAGCCTACGAGCTGCATGCCAACGCGTACGTGACGAAACCCGTCGACATCGATCATTTTCTGCAGGTCGTCAAGGCCATCGAGGAGTTCTGGGTGGAGATCGTCAAGCTGCCCTCGCAGTGAGCTGATGTGGTAGGCGAGCATACCCGCGTCCTTCTGGTCGAAGACAACCCCGGTGATGCCCGTCTTGTACGCGAGTCACTGTAACCGAATCGTTGGAGCAAGCGCTGGAGGCACTTCGCACCGCGGTGGACGAAGTCGATGTCGTCCTGCTTGATCTCTCCCTGCCCGACAGCCAGGGTCTGGAGACGTACCGCGCCGTCCATGCCCAGTGTCCGAGCGTCCCGATCCTGGTGCTATCCGGCCTGAACGACGAGTCGATTGCGCTCAAGGCCGTCAATGAGGGAGCCCAGGATTTCCTCCGCAAATCGCGGGTCGATGGTGAGCTGCTACCACGTGCCATTCGCTACGGGATGGAGCGGAACCGCCTGCTGGAACAGGTGCGTCAACTGGCCATTGCCGATGAGCTCACCGGACTGATGAACCGCCGAGGGTTCTTGATGCTGGCTGAGCACCAGCGCAACCTGGCCGACCGAAAGGGGACGTCCATGGCGCTGGTCTACCTTGACATCGACCACTTCAAGCTCATCAACGACCAGTTTGGCCATGACGCCGGCGACCGGGCCCTTCGGGAGCTGGCAGCGGTCCTGCTGCATACCTTCCGACGCTCCGACGTGGTCGCCCGCCTGGGCGGCGATGAGTTCGTCGTCCTGATGGCCGACGTCAACGGGGACGGGCTGAACATCGTTCTCGATCGCGTGCGGAAAAACCTCGCGGCGCTCAACCAGGATTCCCGTTTTCCATGGCGTCTCGCCGTCAGCCTCGGGGTGGTGCAGTACGACGCGGCACATCCCGTGACCCTCGAGATGTTGATGGCGTCGGCCGATCAAGCCATGTACCGGGCGAAAGAGGCCACTCGGATGGCATCATGAGACGGCTGGCCGCACTGATGATCGGCGTGGCGCTAGCCGCCAGTGCCTGCGGTGGCAGCGGCGCGGGCACGCAAAGGACGATGACCGGAAACCTAACAATTGCCAACCTTCAGCCATTCTCGGGGGCGGACGCCGATTTCGGGAGTTTGATGTATGCCGGCTGTTATGCAGCGATCCAGCTCATCAACCGCGCTGGTGGCGCGCTCGGCCACTCCCTGGACTGCGTCAAGGTTGACACCCGGAGCGAGGCGGAATCCGGTGAGCTAGCGAGGAGCATGCTGGCCTCCACGCCAAACCTGGTCGCAGTGCTCGGGCCGGGGTCCAACGAAGCGCCGTCGACGGTGCCATTGATCAATCGAGCTCACGTTCCAATGTTCACCGATGCTGGTCAAGCCGTCTTCGACCGGTCCACCTATGCCTACCTCTGGCGCATGACGCCTTCCGACGACGCCGCGGGCTATGCCATGGCCATCTGGGCTCATAAGGAGGGCTATCGTCGGGGCGCGGCCGTTTTTGGGATCGACGCCAGCTCCCAGGCGAACGTGCCAAGCTTGTTGAAAGGATTCCGGCAGCTTGGCGGCAGCATCGTCATCAACCAGTCGCTGGAGATGGGCAAGCCGTCGTATGCCGCCGAAGTCGAGGCGGTTGTGCAGGCCAATCCAGACGTCATCTTCACCGAGGTTGACAGCAAGACGGCGGCGACCTTTTTCTCCGAGCTCGCGAAGAGGCACGCACAGATCCCCATCATCGGTACCAATGTGACTCTTGAGCCCGGATGGCTCGACGCCGTATCTCGGTCGATCGGCCCCGCGATCTTTGCGAAATCCTTCGTTGCCGTGCAGCCGTATGCGGCGCCGCAAGGCAGGGCCTGGGAGATTTTCAACGACGCCCTGCTGGGCAGCGCCGCGGAAGTCCCGAACCCCGGGCAGTGGAGCGGTGATCCGTACGCGATGTCCGATTTTGACGCGGTGACGATTGTAGCCCTGGCGATGGTCGCGGCCGGAACAGTGGATCCCGCGGTTTTCAATCCGTACGTGAAGAGACTGACCAGCGGACGGGCGACTACCGTCGTGGTGCACTCGTACGCCGAAGGGCTCATTGCCCTGAGGACGGGGCACGCGATCCAGTACGTCGGACCGTCAGGGCCGATGGCCTTCGACCAGTGGCAGAACGTTCCCGTCGGCTTCTCGCTTGCCACCTACGACCTGAGCGGCCAAACAACGTTGATCGACTCGATCACGGCCGGTGCCGTTGGTGCCCTGAGCAGCCACTAGTGAGGCGGCTGAACGCGCTACTTATCGAGATGGCTCACTGGTGCCGTCGATGCCGCGGCCGTCGCCAAGCTGAGCGCTAGTCCTTAGGCCGCCGGAGAAGGACCATCGCGCTCGCGATCGCCACCGCCCACACCGGCGCCATGGTGATCAGGAAGGGGCGGATGGTATCGCTGTTGGAATGCGAGTTGCGATCAAAAGCCATGAAGACCATCACGGTGCCGAAAAGGAGGAGGACGAAGCCGGCGATCAGTCCGGCCCACGTGAGTGACTTCATTTAGCCGTCTTGCACCTGTAGCGCCTTGATGTGAGGGTAGCGGAGACTCAGGGCGTCATGCTTGGCCGCGCTCTGGCAGACTACCACACCGCCGGCGAGCCGTTTCGGATCGTCAGTGGCGGCGTGCCATCGCTGCGCGGCGCCACCATCCTCGAGAAGCGGCGCTTTGCACTTGAACATCTCGACCATATCCGGCAGCTGCTGGTCTTCGAGCCGCGCGGGCACGCCGACATGTACGGCGGTTTCGTCACCGACCCACAGGATGCGGGCGCGCAGCTGGGCGTGGTCTTCTTCCACAACGCGGGGTACAGCACGGCCTGCGGCCATGGGACGATCGCGCTCGTCACCTGGGCGATCGACGCGGCCATGGTCCCCGCCAGTGGCCCATCGGTCGAGGTGGTGGTCGACGTGCCATCGGGCCGCCTACGGACAGTGGCGAGCCTGCAGAACGGGCGGGTTCGGTCGGTGCGCTTTCGAAATGTCCCGAGCTTCGTGCTCATCGAGGGATTGTCCGTGTCGGTCGCCGGGCGCGAGTTCGAGTTGGCCGTCGCCTATGGCGGGGCCTTTTATGCCATCGTTCCGGCGGATCGCTTCGAGCTACCGCTCGAACCGGCCTTCGTCCCACGGTTCATCGAGCTGGGCCGTGAGATCAAGGCCGCGATCGAGGCGAAACGCGACATCGTCCATCCGCTCGAAGCGGAGCTCGAAGGCATCTACGGGGTGATGTTCACGGCGGGAAACCGAAACATGACCGTCTTTGCGGACGGCGAAGTGGACCGATCGCCCTGTGGCAGTGGCACGTCGGCGCGCCTGGCGCTGCTCGACCGGCAGGGGGGGCTGGCGCGCGGTGCCACGCTGATGCATGAAAGCGTGATCGGCACCCGCTTCGCCTCGCGTGTGGTCGGTGATGACCAGGTCGGCGATTACCCCGCGGTGATCACCGAGATCGAAGGCAGCGCGCATCTGACGGGTTATCACCAGTTCGTACTGTCGGCGGACGACCCGATCGGCGCTGGGTTCTTGATCCGCTAAGCGACCAGCGCGACTAGCGGACGGCGATGATCTTGACCGAGTCGATGACGAACTGCACCGCGATCGCCGCGAGCAGCAACCCCAACACCCGGGTCAGGAGCTGAATCAGCGAGGGTCGCAGCAGGCGCGCGATCTGGCCGGCGAGCATAAGGCCAACCGCGACCACCACCACGACCGCGACAATCCCGAGCAGCACCCCAAGCCGCCCCGGCATGTCCTCGTACCGCTTCGTCAGCACCATCACGGCCGCGATCGCGCCCGGGCCGGCGAGCAGCGGGGTCGCCAGCGGGACGAGTGCCACGTTTGCCGTCTCGGCCTGCTGGAACTCCTCGCCACGGAGCATCTGGAGGGCGACGAGCAGCAGCAGCATGCCACCGGCGATGGTCAGACTTTCCACCGAAACGTGCAGGTAGTCGAGCACGAGCCGGCCGAAGAGCGCAAACACGACCACAAGCCCGCCGGCGACCGCCGCCGCTTCCAGGGCGGCCCGGCGCCGGGCTCCGGCGCTGCGGCCCGCCGTCAGGCTGATGAAGATCGGCGCGCTGCCCAATGGATCCATGATCACGACCAGCGTGATGAACGACTCGGCGAATGCTCGCCAGTTCATGTCGACAGCCTAACCGTGCACAGGCCTAGGATGAAATCGATGGCGAAACGCGCCGCGAAACCTGCCGAAGACCTCCTCTGGAAAATCGCCGAAAGCGACGAGGTCGAGATCGAAACGCGCCGTGACGCCAGGTCGCCCTTGCATCGCGTCACCATCTGGATCGTGCCGACCGAGGACGGCGTCTACATCCGTTCCTATAAAGGCAAGAAGGGCCGCTGGTACCAGGAGGCCCTGGCCAACCCGCTGGTGACTGTCCGGCTCGGGCGGCGCAAGGTGGCCGCCCGCGCCGAACCGGAGCACAACCCGGATCTCATCCGTGCGGTAAATGCCGCCTATAGCAAGAAGTATGGAGAGCGCTGGCCGGACGAAACCAAACCCATGTTGCGACGCTCGGTTATCGCGACCACGCTGCGACTGACGCCGGTCTAAGCGTAGGGAACCAGTAGGGTCGGATCCCAACCCTGGCGGCTGGCGCCGGCGAGAAAGGTGGACTCGGCGAAGTCGAGAATGGCCTGGCGCGGATCGCGACTGTTGCGCACGGCATCGTAGGGCAGGATGAACTCGCCAATGCCCGGGTTCCAGACCGCGGCCGCCGGGCGGATCGCCGCCTCTGCGATGCCCGCCGGCGCCGGGTAGCCGTACGCGAAAAACGCCGGTTCCTCGAGCGACGTGCTCCCCGGCCAGAATCCCACGCATACCTGCTCGGCGTCGCCGCCCACGCGGCGGATCAGCCCCCATTCCGGCGAAGGCTCCACGGGGCGCCCCGAGAATCGTGACACGGAAAGGTCGAAGGTTCCCCACCACAAAGAGACCGGGCTAGCGCGACCGATGAACCGTCCCCGATGCTCCTTGAGCACCAGATCGATGCGCGCCAGCAGGCGCCAGAAGCGATGTGCCCACTCCGGCTCGTACGCCGTATGCACCGTGTCCTGCGGAAATGGGATCGGGTCGTCGACCTCCGATGGCACGGTCGTGATCGGTGGGTCGATGTCCAGCATGCGGAGCCGGCCGATCAGCTCCTGATAAAAGTCCGCGACCGGCCGAGCCCGCAACGCGACCCGCTCGACCCGTCCGTCGTTCAGGGCGATGACGACCTCATGGTCGATCAGGTCGACGTTGATGGCGAAACCCGTCCGGCCGCTCCAGATCGGTGATGTGGTCAGGCCCCGTCCCGTAAGGTAGAGCGGCACGTTGGCCCACTGCG
>VBHO01000112.1 GCA_005882045.1 Chloroflexota bacterium
TGAGCGGGACATAGGCGCCGTGGTCCAGACCTCGATCCGGCGCCTCGGCCACGGGTTGATCGGAGAGCAGCTGGCGCAGGTGGGTGGCGAGCTCGGGCGCACCGGGCGATCGGTACTGCTGCCGGTAATAGCGCTCGGGAAACCCACCGAAGTCATAAATCAGCGGCGTCCCGGTGCGCGTCGCGCCGATCGTCAACGGCGCGTTCTCCCAGTGGGCCGACACTATCAGCACCGACTTGGGACGCGGCAACGCCTTCGCCCATGAGGCAAGCTGCGCGACCCACAACGGATCGTCGACGAGTGGTGGCGCGCCGTGGCCGATGTAGAGCGTCGGCATGCGACCCTGCGCATGGACCTGCTGGGCACGCTTCGCCACCTCGGCCGCGGCCCCCTCGGGCTCGGCCTCGACCATCGGGCCCGGCTGCGGCTTCAGTTCCTCATCCATGCCGACCTCCCCGTTATTTTGTGCTTCCGCGCAACCCGAGTATGAACGAGCCTCGAAAACCATGGGCACGGTAACCTGTCCGGGATGGCCGCTGATCACGCCGTGTCCGCAGAAGGATTGGTCAAGTATTACGGACGCGTGCGCGCCCTCGATGGGCTCGACCTCTACGTTGACGAGGGAACCCTGCTTGCGCTCCTGGGGCCGAATGGCGCGGGCAAGACGACCGCGGTGCGCATCCTGACGACGCTGTTGAAACCCGACGCCGGTCACGCCACGGTCGCAGGGTTCGACGTCGTCAAAGACGCCAACCGGATCAAGTCCCAGATCGGCCTGGCCGGCCAGTCGGTGGCGATCGACGAATACCTGACCGGACGAGAAAACCTGGAGATGATCGGGCAGCTGTATCACATCTCGCGGCACGACGCAACGCGCCGCGCAGAGGAATTGCTCGCGCAGTTCGACCTGATGGACGCGGCCCACCGGATTGCGAAGACCTACTCAGGTGGAATGCGACGGCGCCTCGACCTCGCGGCTTCGCTCGTTCTTCTGCCACCCGTGCTCTTTCTCGACGAGCCGACGACCGGCCTCGATCCGCGAAGCCGGCGGCAGGTGTGGGACATGATCAGCTCGCTGGTCAGGGACGGCTCGACCATCCTGCTGACCACGCAGTACCTGGAGGAGGCGGATGAGCTGGCCCACCGGATCGCGGTGGTGGATGCCGGCCGCGTGATTGCCGAGGGCACCTCGGACGAGTTGAAGGACAAAGTTGGAGGGAACCGGATCGAAATCGCGGTCGCCAAGGACGCCGACCTTCCCCGCGCCGCCGAGGTCGCCCGCCGTCAGTTGTCCGACGACGTGACCGTCGACCCGGCGCAGCGGCGGATCTCGGGACCCTCAAAGGACGGGACCAGCCAGCTGGCGGTGCTGGTACGCGACTTCGACGCCGCCGGCATCGCCATTGTCGACCTGCAACTGCATCGGCCGAGCCTCGATGACGTGTTCCTCACCCTGACCGGTCACCAGGCGGAGCAAGAAAAAGAGGTCAAGCCCAGCGGACGCTGGGGCCGGAGGACGAGCTGATGGCTGCGACTGCCGCCCCGCTCTCGGCGGGCACCCGCTACCGTCCGGTCTCCGGCCGGCCGCCGTTCGTCTGGGCCATCCTGGACGCGCTGGTACTGGCCAAACGGAGCGTCCTCGAAACGGTGCGCATCCCGGAACTGATCATGTTCGTCGCCATCCAGCCGGTCATGTTCGTCATCCTCTTCCGCTACGTCTTCGGCGGTGCCATCCAGGTCCCGGGCGGGCAGTACGTCAACTACTTGATGCCAGGGATCTTCGTGCAAACCGTGGCGTTCGGCGGGGTCACTACCGCGATCGGGCTCGCCCAGGACATGCAGCGTGGCATCATCGACCGCTTCCGCTCGCTGCCGATGTCCTCTTCCGCCGTCTTGACCGGCCGCACCATCGCCGATCTCGCCCGCAACCTCTTCACGGTGATCATCATGCTGATCGTCGGATTCCTGGTCGGCTTCCGGCCGGGTGGGACGCCGTTCGAGTTTTTGCTCGGCATCGTGGTCCTGTTGGGCGTGAGCTTTGCCTTCTCCTGGATCTCGGCATTTATCGGACTGCTGGTGCGCAGCGTCGAGGCGGCGCAGTCGGGCGGCTTCATCTGGCTCTTTCCTCTGACCTTCGCGTCCAGCGCCTTCGTGCCGGTGGCCACCATGCCGAGCTGGTTGCGCGGCTTCGCCCAACACAACCCGGTGTCGGTTCTGGCCGACTCCCTCCGAGGCCTCTTCCACGTGAACCCGGCGTTGACCACCGCTGACACCCGCTGGGCGCTGATCCAGTCGGCGGCCTGGATCGTCGGCATCCTTCTGGTCTTCGTCCCGCTTTCGGTGATTCGTTATCGGCGCACCATGGCGCGCTAATCCTTAAGCATTTGAATTAGGCACTCCTGCCGATGCCGTCGCCCGATGGTGCGTGCCGCTCTGTGGCTGATCCGCCTAAGCGGCGGCGCGTTGGCTCGCGAGCGCCCGCGTGAGCGGGTTGAGCGCGGCCAGGCTGACCAGCCATCCGCACAGGCAAAATAGGGTGAAGACGGGCCAGATCGGAGCGCCATAGAGCGGCACATACATCGCGAGCGTCACGGCTTTCTGCCAGCGCGGTCGATCCAGGCGCAGGATCAGCCAGCCCGCCAGCACCAGCGCCGAGAGGTCGTAAAAATTGACGTAGGGGCTGACCAGCGTGCTGCTGATCAGGCCGACCGCGATCGGCAGCGAAGGCCCGCTGCCGCGGCCGCGCCACAGGATGAGGGCGGACACCGCCAGCACCAGCACGATTCCGATAACGGCCAGCGGGAAAGGCAGCTGCCGGAGCAGCGACGACTGGATCGGCCCCGGAACGGCGCTGACCGATTGGAGCGACTGCGAGATGTGATGGAACACCGCAGTCCCGACGGCCAGCAGCGTGATGATCGCGAGTGGCACGCTGACGGCCAGCCAGGCAAGCACCACTCGCCCGTACCCGGACAGCACGAATGCGACCGGCACGAGGAAGGCGATCTGCGGCTTCAGAATGAGCGCGCTGAGCGCCAGCCCGGCGAGCCAGGGCCGGCCGGTGGAGAGAAACCACCACGACAACGCGACGGCGGCCACGACCAACAGGCTGACCTGGCCGAAGAGCACACCGACGAAGACCGGGAGCAACGCTGCCGCGCCGACGCCGTGGATCAGGCGGAGCAGCCCACGGCCCGGCGCAACCAGGTACCAGATGAGCCCCAAAGCGGCCGCCAGCAGGCAGGTCCAGATCCAGCCGGCCAGCGTGTAGGGAAGGTAGCTCAGCGGCATCACCAGCCAGGCCAGCTCCGGTGGGTTGAGGTAGGGCAGGGGTTTACCGACTGCCATGGTGACAGGCGGAAGGAACACCGCGGGGTCGTAGATCGCCGCCCAGCCACGCACCCGTCCGAGCTGAGCGGCCAGGTAGTACACATAGAAGTCCGGCTGGGGAAGCTTGTAGTGCAGCGTGTACGACCACTGGAGGTCGATGAAGGCGAGCACCGCGCTAACGCCGAGCGCAGCGGTGATGCCGTGCTCGCGGCGGAGTCTCACGTCAGGCCGCCTCCCGTCTGTCCTCGGGGACGACAAGCCCTGCACGCAGGAGAGAAAACCCGACGACGGCGAGGCTCAGGTTGACGACCGTGTCGACGACGAAGCCGGGCAGCGTCGGCGCCACCGGGAACGCGTGCCCGAACGCCAGCACCAGCATCAAGTCATACGCCGCGTGCACGGCCATCACCGGCCAGATGGTGTTCATGCGCAGCCGCACCGCACCAAACAGGATGCCGATCAACGCCGCCTCGAAGATCTGATAGGCGACGCCGAGCTCATCCGCTCCCGGGAGAAAGAGGTTGTCGAGGTGGCTGAAGCCAAAGAGGATCGCCGCCAGCGTGACGCGCAGGAGGGGGCTGAACCGGGACAGCGCCTGCAGGACAACGCCGCGGTACGTGACCTCCTCCATAAAGATGTCGATCAGCACAAAGCCAACCTGGAGGGCGAGCACCAGCGCCGTCGTCGCCATGACATCCCGCGCCCATAGCCCGGCGACCGGCAAGGCGAGGACCAGGACGAGGGGAATCAACAGGTGCGGCGCCCGCCACTCGCGCAACGGGGTAAAGCCGACCCGCCGCCACCAGTGCAATCGGGACAGGACGACGGCGATAAAGAGCCCGGGAACGAGCACCAACGCGAACGGCATCAGGTACTGCCACCAGCTCGAGCCGCCCGCGGCCACGATCCCGCGGATGCCGATCAGGGTGCCGGTTTCAATGATGAAGATGCCCAGGGCAAAACCCAGTGCCCTGCGCTGCGGTGGCCGGATCAGCAGCAGTCCTGCCGACGCCAGGATCAGCCCGATGGCGAGCTTGACCAGCCAGTCCAGATCCGGGAGGAGGTGGGTCGGCGCGTGGTCTCCCAATCTGCCGGTATGACGCGCGAAGCTGGCAAAACTGGGGGATGGCTGCGGCCCCAACCAGGGCCGATGATGCTCTTATGAACCTTGAGAAGTTGAGCATCAACGAGCCGCTTGCGCTCTTGGGGCGCGCTCCGGAACAAACCCGGTGGCTCAGCTTTGCGGACTCAGAGGAATACCTCGCGGTGGTCACGTACGTGGTCGAGCGCTCCTACCCCCGGTACTAGCCGGTCTCCTCTCCCTTCCCCCGGGCCCCTGCTCCAAGGAGGCCTTTCCTCTCCCCCCATCTTGACAACCCTGGGTCGGTTTGGTTATTATGCTGCTTAGCTAATTAGCTAATGAGGCAAATACAGTGCAACCCGATCAGCTGAGCGTCACGTTTGCGGCACTCGCGGACCCC
>VBHO01000113.1 GCA_005882045.1 Chloroflexota bacterium
CTGCACGATCGTCGCCGCCGAACGGGTTGAGGTCGGCGCCGATTGCGTCCTGGGTTCGTGTGAGGTCCGCGACCATCTCCCCTATTCCGAATCCCCGGCGGATCGCCGCCAGCCGGGCTCGCCGCACCCCGTCGTTATCGAGGAGAACGTCTGGATCGGCGGACAGGTCTCGGTGCTGCCCGGCGTGCGCATCGGTCGCGACTCAGTCGTTGGCATCCACGCCGTGCTTTTCGACGATGTCCCAGCGGGCGTGATCGTCGGCGGGAACCCGGCCCGGGTGCTTCGCCGGCTTGATTTGTCCGTCAGCGGGGATAATCGACAGAAGTGAAGCTCAATCCCCCACCGACCATCTGCGATCAGTGCAAGCACATGCCGCGCTGGGAACACATCAGCGGCCCCGACCAGTCGGTGCGGCTCGAAGATGGACGCCAGGTCATGCGGCGAGGTCAGGTCTGGGTTTGTACCCATTGCGGCCACCAGGTGCCGGTCTCGTTCGAGGCGTGGACCTGACGACGGCTGCCGCCACGCGCCTCGAGCGATTGCGGTACGTCCTCGACCAGCGCGTCCGACGCAGCATCGACATTGCGCCCCCGCTGGTCCGAGCCGGCGTGCTGATCCCCCTGGTGTCGCGGGGCAACACGCTCGAGATGCTCTTTACTCGACGCACCGACACGGTCCTGACCCATAAGGGCCAGATTTCGTTTCCCGGCGGTCAGCGAGAAGACGCGGACGCCGAGACGGTCGAGACTGCGCTGCGTGAAAGCTACGAGGAGATCGGGCTCGAGCCATCCCGGGTGACGGTGCTCGGCGAGCTCGACGACGTCTTCACGGCGGTCAGCAGCTTCGTGATCACGCCGGTCGTGGGCCTGGTGGAGGGCAGCATCGATGATTTGCGACTGGCACCCGACGAGGTGAAGAGCCTGCTGATGGTGCCCGTCGACCGTCTGCTCGACTCCGACGTGCACACGACAGAAACCAGGAGCGTTGGCGAGCAGCTCTACCGCATCCATTACTACACGATCGGCGACGACGTCATCTGGGGCGCGACCGGGCGGATCGTCTATCAGTTCCTCAAAGCCTGGGAAGAAGCCGCCTGAAGGTGCCCGGCGCGTTTCTCGAAGAGACCATCGAGTCACAACCGGCCGCGGTCGAGGGACTGCTGCGGGACGCGCTTCCAGCGTCGGCCGTTTCCCGATTATCCAGCTGCTCCCGCATCTTTCTAGTCGGAACCGGAACCAGCTACCACGGCGCTCTCGTCGGCCAGTATCTGCTGCGCAGCGCGGGCGTCGAGGCATGGGCGATCCGGGCATTCGAGTTCGCCAACTATCCCGCTTCCTTCAAGGCGGACGACGGCCTCGTGCTGCTGAGCCATCGAGGCACCAAACGCTTCAGTCAGGCGGCGCTCGAGCACTTCAACAAGGACCACTGGCTGGCCATCACCGGCGAGAACGCTCCCCTCCAGGGCCCGGGCGTTGTGTATACCGTCCCGCAGGAACGCTCCCCGGTGCACACAGCCAGCCATACGGGGGCGATGATCCGGCTCGCTCAGCTCGCCGTCGCTCTCGGGTCGCCGCCCTGGAAGGCCGAGGTCGCCCGTATGCCCGACGCCATCCGGAGCGCGCTCGGGATACGCACGCCGATTCAGCAGGCGCTGGCTCGGTTGCAACTCGGAGGGGTCGTTCACTTCGTCGGCGGCGGTCCCGTCTATGCGACCGCGCTCGAGGGGGCGCTGAAGCTGCGGGAGGCAGCCTACGTGAGCTCCGAGGGTCACGAGTTGGAGAGCATCCTGCATGGGCCGCTGATCAGCATCAGCGCCGAGGACTCGGTGGTGGTGATAGCGGAACCCGGCGCGACCCTGGGACGGACGGCGGAGCTCTCGGCGGCGCTCCACGAGATCGGCACTCCGACGCTGGCGGTCGGTCCCTCGGCCGCCAGCCTCCCGGCGGCAACCATTCAGCTACAAACGCCGACGACCGATGAAAGGCTGGCTCCGATCGTCAACGTGGTGCCATTGCAGTGGCTGGCGCTGGAGGTATCGCGACGATTAGGCGTCGACGCGGACAGCTTCCGCAAGATCGGCCCCTATGCCGCCGCCCAATCCAAGTTCACCCTCTAGAACAAACAGTTGTTGCCCGCGCTACCGGACCGAAGGCCCAGGAAGAAGCCGCTGAGTAGCTGAGTTACACCGGTGTGCAGCCGAGGGCGCACCCAATGGTGCTCGTGCTAATGGCCGCCATTGGCTTCGCCTCGACCATCGACCTCCTTGGCGAGGTAGCCAACGTCAACAGCGTCGTACTTCTGGACAACTACGGCGGCCACACCATTCAGGTGCGAGAAGGCCAAGTCGTTCGTAAGACGTTCAACCCCCCGATCGATCCCAGCAGCATCACGCTGAGCTCCGATGCGATTGGCTGGTCGCGACCATCGGACCCACGCGGGTCACAAACGCCGATCGGTCGAGCCGACTTCAAGGCACTCCACCCTGGTGTCAGCACGATCAAATACAAGGTCGCTAACGGATGGCAATTTGGCCCGATCTACTACGTCGTTGACATCCTCGTGCGTGACCGTGCTCGGCCCTATGACTTGGCGCTAAGCGCGAACGGGATGTTATTGAGCCTTTGGAAGCCTTCCGGGTTCGCATTACGTGTAGGCGACGAGGTTGTGGTTGCGTCCCCTGACGTACAGATGCTCACCACAAATTCCTCCATCCTGGTCCCAACCATCCGGTTCGGGTTGGGCAACCGAGGCGGGTTAACGACATTCCGAGCCATCCGAGCGGGAACGGCCCAGATCGGTTTGCATCGAGCCGATGGCTTCTGGCTGCCGGCCACCATCGTGGTCTCGAAATCAACATCGCGATTTGATCTCTCGGCCAACGAACCGGATGACGGCAAGGTCATTCGAATGGGCACCGGCCAGTCGCTGCGCGTGACACTGAAGAATCTCCCGAAATACCGGCCATGGTCCATCACAAGGCAGCCGGAAGGCGTGATGCTACTCGTCGACCCTAAGAGCCTCGGACAGGACGTAAACGGAGCGTTCGGATTCCAGGCAAACCAAGTCCGGAACGCGCGAGGTCTTCTTCCAGGCCGAACCTGCAATCTGTTCAGGCCAAACCTGCCCGGAGAAGACTCGAGAGTTCCAGCTTAACCTCCTGATCTCATCGTGATCGGCCGATGGCGACGACGACGGCAAGAGCGGCCTGCTAGTCGATGGCGTTCTTGATGTGGTCGACCCGCACCAGGCGCCCGTCGCGGACCGTTAGACCGACCACGTCGAACCGGACCGATCCACGATGTGGCCGTATCTTTAAGTAGTACAGGGCGAGCTGGCGCAGTTTTCGGATTTTGCGGGCGTCCACCGACTCTTGTGGGAGGCCGAAGCTGTGGCCCGCCCGGGTCTTGACCTCGACGAAGACCAGGGTGCTGCCATCCGTCGCCACCAGGTCCAGCTGGCCGAGCGGTGTGCGCACGTCCCGCTCGATGATCTGGTAGCCGAGGCCACGGAGGTGGTCCTCGGCCAGCGCTTCGCCGCTAACCCCGAGCGGATTGACTGGCAAAGGCGGCCGCTTCCAGCTCGGCGCGCGTCCGGATCGAGATGAACGAGCGCCGGTGCAAGGGGCTCAGGCCATGCCGGTCCATGGCGGCCAGATGGTCCGGCGTCGGATAGCCCTTGTGGGCCTCGAAGCCGTACCCAGGAAATTTCTCCGCCATCCGCATCATCAAGCGGTCGCGGGTTACCCTCGCGAGAATGCCGCCGCACATGATCGAGATCGAGCGGCGATCGCCCTTGACGATCGGGAGCTGCGGGGTCAGGGCCTCGGGCAATAAGAACCCATCGACCAGCAGGTAGTCGATCGGTCGGCCGAGCTGTTGCAGCGCGATGCCCATCGCCCAGCGGTTGGCCCGCGAGACGCCGACCCGGTCGATCTCGTCGACCTCAACAATGCCGACGCCCCAGGACTCGGCGCCGTCGAGGATGCAGTCGTAGTAGTGGTCGCGTTCCTCCGCGGTCAGGAGCTTGGAGTCGTTGATCCCTTCGCAGTGGAAGTACGGCCGCATGATCGCCGCTCCGGCGACCACCGGGCCGGCCCATGGCCCGCGACCTGCCTCATCGACACCCGCGACCGTCGCGTAACCGAGCCCGAAGGCCTGGCGCTCGAAGACCCAGAGGTCTCGGTCAGCTTTCGGCCGTTTCGGGCGTTTCTGTGCCGGCTTCGGCTTCGATGTCGGCGGGGACGGCTGTAGTGGCAACGGCTTGACGTTTCTCCCGAATGCGGGCGCTCTTCCCGACTCTTCCGCGCAGGTAATACAGCTTGGCCCGGCGCACCTTGCCATGCCGGACCACGTCGATCTTCTCGATCCGCGGTGAGTGCAGCAGGAAACTACGCTCCACCCCGACGCCATGAGCGATTCGGCGGACGGTGAAGATCTCCTTGGTGCCGCTGCCTCGGCAGCCGATCACGATGCCCTCGAAGATCTGAATCCGCTCGCGCGTGCCCTCGACGACCTTGGCGTGCACCTTGACCGTGTCGCCGGGGATCAAGGTGGGAACGTTCTTGCGCTGGGCCTCAGCGTCGAGCAGGGTGATGACGTTAGACACGGCGTACAAGGATAACACTCAGCTATGACTTGGGCTGATGGTCGAGCAAATCGGGACGGCGACGGCGCGTCCGCTCAGCGGCCTGCGCGCGGCGCCAGCGCTCGATCTCCGCATGATGGCCGGATAGCAGCACCTCCGGAACCTGGTGACCCTCGAAGACCGCAGGCCGCGTGTAATGCGGGTACTCCAGCAGCTCCACGGCAAACGACTCGTCTTTCGGCGACTCCTCCGAACCCAGGACTCCGGTGACGAGCCGGCTCACCGCGTCGATCAGCACCATCGCCGGGAGCTCGCCGCCGGTGAGGATGTAGTCACCGATCGAGACCTCGCGGTCGACGAGGTGCGCACCGACCCGCTCGTCGACGCCCTCATAGCGGCCACAGATGAGGTAGAAGTCGCGATGGCCGGCTAGCTCGCGCACCAGTCCCTGGGTAAGACGCTCCCCCTGCGGGCTCAGCAGGATCACCGGCCCGATCCCGGCGCGCGCGCGCACCGCTTCGAAGATCGGCTCCGGTTTGAGCACCATCCCGGCGCCGCCACCGTAAGGGATGTCGTCGACCTGTCGGTGCCGGTCGTGCGTGTAATCCCGCAAGTTGTGAATCTGCAAGGTGACCAGCGCCGCGGCCAGCCCACGGCCCGTCACGCCCGAGCTCAGCGGACCAGGGAACAATTCGGGAAAAAGGGTCAGGACCTCGATGTTCATGCCTGCGTCTCTTCGGGTAAGTCGACGGTGATCCGGCCCTCCGACGGCGTAATCGCCCGCACAACACTGCGGATCATCGGGATCAAGACTTCATGGCTTCCATCGGTGACGCGTAACACATCGTTCGCCGGGTAGGTGAGCACCTCGGCCACCTCGCCCAGCGCGCGATCGCGATGGACGTCAAACACCCGCAAACCAACCAACTGGAAGTGGTAGTACCGATCCGCCGGGAGCGCCCGCGCGTCCTCGAGCGGCACCGTGACGTAGGCGCCGACGAGTGGCTCAGCGGCGTTGCGATCGTCGATGCCGTCGAACGTGACGAGCAGACCATCGGGCTGGTGCGTGGATCGAGCAACCCGCAGCCGCCGACCGGCGAGGTTAACCTCGCGCCCCGGCGCGAACCGGTCGGGAAAATCGGTCAGGAGCTCTACCCGCAGCGCGCCCTTGACGCCGTGGGCGCTCCGGACCAGACCAATCCGAAGATCGGTTTCTGGTTGCGTCGTCAAACGATCTCGACCATCACCCGATCGTGGTTCTTAAGGGCTGCGGCACGCACCACGGCACGAATGGCGTCGATGTTTCGTCCACCCCGGCCGATGACTTTGCCGACGTCCTCGTTCGCCAGCGTGACCTCGACCCTGTTGGTGCGCTCCCCTTCGACCATCGCAACCTTCACGTCATCGGGCTTGGACACCATCGCCTTGATGATGTAGCCGACCAGGTCGGTGTAGTCGTGCATCCTCAGGTCTCCTCGGTGGCCGCAGCCACAGCCGGCCCAGGTACGGTCTCTTCCACCGGTGCTGCAGCAGCAGGGGGCGCGGCGGCGGGCTTCGGCGGCTTGGTGGGCCGCTTCCTGGCCGACTCCTTGGGCAGGAGTCCCTGGTCGATCAGGAACGCGCGGGCGGTATCCGAGGGCCGCGCTCCCTTCTGCAGCCAGACCTTGATCTTGTCGAGGTCCAGGTTGAGCTTCACCGGCTCCGTCATCGGATCGTAGGTGCCGAGAATCTCGATGAACTTGCCGTCTCGTGGCGAGCGGCTGTCCGCCACCACCAGGCGATAGAACGGGTGCTTCTTTGCGCCAATGCGCCGCAGTCGAATCTTTACCGACAACTTGACCTCCTAACCTTTCAAAAGTTGAGCTGGATCGAAGGGTAATCCCTTGATGCCTCTTCCCTTCCCCATCTGTTTCATCATCTGCTGCATCTGCTGAAAGCCCTTGATCAGCCGGTTCACGGCGGCGATATCGGTGCCGGCGCCGCGCGCGATGCGGCGACGGCGGCTGCCGTCGATCGTCTCGGGGCGCTCGCGCTCCGTCGGCGTCATCGACAGGATGATCGCCTCCATCTGCTTCAGTTGGTCGTCATCGGGCAGGGCGCCGGCGAGGTTTTTGATCTTTCCCGCACCCGGCAGCATGCCGATGATCCCTTCCAGCGGACCCATCTTTTTCACTTGCTTCAGCTGTTCCATGAAGTCGGTGAGCGTCAGCCGGCCGGCGCGGAGCTTCTTTTCCATCGCCTGCGCCTGCGACGCATCGACCTGATCCTGCGCCTTCTCGATCAGCGTCAGCACGTCGCCCATGCCGAGGATGCGCGATGCCATCCGGTCCGGGTAGAAGATCTCGAGATCGGTCAGCTTTTCACCGACGCCGACAAATTGGATCGGAGTCTGAGTCACTGCGCGCAGTGATAGCGCCGCGCCACCGCGCGCGTCGCCGTCCATCTTGGTCAGGATGGCGCCGCTCAGCGAGATCGTCTGCTGGAAGGCGCTGGTGACATTGACCGCCTGCTGGCCGGTCATCGCATCGAGCACCAGGAGCCGGTGCTGCGATGGAACGGCGTCGGTAATCGCCTTCAACTCGATGAGCAGGTCCTCATCGACCTGCAGCCGGCCCGCGGTATCGACGATGACGACATCAGCATTCACCCGGCGCGCTTCCGCGATCGAATCGCGGGCGATCTTCACCGGATCGGTGCCGCGTGGGGCGTAGGCCGGCGCGTTGATGCTCTTGGCCAGCACCTCGAGCTGCTCCATCGCCGCCGGTCGTCGCACGTCCGTCGAGACCAGCAATGGACGGTGGCCTTCGCGACGGACGAACAGGGCGAGTTTGCCCGCGGTGGTCGTCTTGCCCGATCCCTGCAGACCGGCGAGCACAATGACCGTCGGCGGCGAGGGCGCATACGTCATCGGTGCCCGGTCGCCGAGCAAGCGGACCATCTCCTCGTCGACGATCTTCACGATCTGTTGGCCCGGGTTGAGGCTATCCATCACCTCGGCGCCCACCGCCCGCGTCCGAATGCTCGCGACGAAGTCCTTGACCACCTTGTAGTTGACGTCGGCCTCGAGGAGCGCGAGTCGGACTTCCCGCAGCCCGGCATCGACGTCGGCTTCGCTCAGCTTCCCCCGCCCTGTCAGCTTCTTGAGCGCCTGGTCGAGACGCTCGGTCAGGGACTCAAACACGCTGGGTCCGCTCCAGTCCGAGCTTGCGTTCGTAGTCGTCGAGGTTGACGGTGGTCCGCCGGACGACGTCGTAGACGGCCGTCCGCGACACGCCTTCGCGTTTGGCGATCTCGCCGTAGGACCAATCGAGCTCCCAGGCGAGGTGGAGGATGCGCCGTTGGTGCTCGGTCAGCAGCGAGCCATAGAGATCGAGCAGGCGCAGCTGGCGGTGGCGGCGTCGGGCACTGTCAAGCATTTAGCCTTGACAGTATACGGCTAGCTCCGCTTCTCCTCGTTGCGCAGCACGAATTGCAGCAACCAGAGAATCCCGACCACGGCGGCGCCCAGGGCCAGCAGCCCGATCGCGCCGACGACCACGGCGAGAATCAGTAGCGTCAGACCGGTTCGTCCTCGTCGGCAGGTTCCACCCGTTCGTCCTGCAGGATCTGGAGCGCCTCAGCGGCTTGCTCGCGCGGCACCCAGAGGTCGACGGCGGCGATCTCTCCTACGGTATTTCCCAGGACGGCGCCGATCGCTTCTTGCCGGAGGTGGACCGGGATCCCGGACGCCTCGAGGACCGCCTTCCAGAGATCCGCCTCAGCCAGGCTGGTGGCGGTCACCAGCTGGACGAAGGTATCCGATTTATCAGATGGGCTCATGTCGCCTCCTCCATCCGCAACAACGCGTCAAGGTATTCTCCGGGGTCAAATCGATTGAGGTCATCGAGGCCCTCACCAATGCCGACGAGCTTGACCGGCACCGAAAGCTCAGCTTCGATACTAAGCACAACGCCTGCCCGGGCGCTGCCGTCCATTTTCGTCACCGCGAGCCCGGTCAGGCCGATCGCCTCCTGGAAGACCTTGACTTGCTGCGCCGAATTCTGACCGACGTGAGCGTCGAGGACGGCCAGCACCTCCTGCGGCGACTGCGGATCGAGCCGCTGCAGCACCCGGCGGACCTTGCGCAGTTCCTCCATCAAGTCGGTGCGCGTATGCAGCCGGCCGGCCGTGTCGATGATGACGGGATTCGCGCCGCGCGCACGCGCGGCTTGCACGGCATCGAAGGCGATAGCTCCAGGGTCGGACCCCGGTTGATGCGCGATGACATCGACCTGCGCCCGCTGTCCCCAGAGCCGCAACTGCTCGATCGCCGCGGCGCGATAGGTGTCGGCGGCGGCCAGCAGCGGCCGGCGGCCTTCCCGGCGCAGCAGGTGGGCCAGCTTTCCAATCGTCGTCGTCTTGCCCGATCCATTGACGCCGACCACCAGCACGACCGCCGGCGCGCCCTCGAGGTTGAGGTCGCGCGATCGCGCATCCATCTGCGCAGCCAGGTCCTTGTCGGCCGCGATCAGGGTCGCTTCGAGGTCGTCCCAAAAGGCGGCGTCGAGGGCGGCGCGGCCGAAGACCTCTTTGAGGTCGGCGACGTAGGCCTGGCGACCCGCGTCGAGGCTGTTCGAGAAGCGTTTCCAGAATCCCTGGCGCTCGGCCGGCGCCCTGTCCTGCGGATCAGGCGGAGCGTTCACCGACCGGGATCAAAGCATCCTGATGCAAGCGGACGGAGACGATGCGCGAGATCCCATGCTCGCCCAGGGTGACGCCGTACAGCACCTCCGCCTGCGCCATCGTCGAATGGTTGTGGGTGACGATCAGGAACTGCTGGTCGCTGGCGAGCCGTTTCAACACCCGATTGAACCGGACAACGTTGGCGTCGTCGAGCGCCGCGTCGACCTCATCCAGCACGTAGAAGGGGCTGGGGTTGACCGCTTGCAGGGCGAACAGGAAAGCCAGCGCCGTCAGCGCCCGCTCGCCACCCGAGAGCAGGGTGAGTGGCTGCAACCGCTTGCCAGGTGTCTGGGCCAGAATCTCGACACCCTCGTCCAGCGGGTTACCCTCTCGCTCCCCTTCGAGGCGCAGCGTCGCGCGCCCGCCCTCGAAGAGCTCGGCAAAGAACTCCTGGAAATTCACCGCGACGGATTGGAAGACGGTGCGGAAGCGGCTGTCGATCTCGTCCTCGAGACGCTGCCGCAGCTCATTGAGCTGTGCCGTTGCGGCCTCGAGGTCGCCCAGTTGCGCGGTCAGGCTGTCGCAGCGGTCACGCACCTGCGCATACTCCTCGGGCGCGAGGAGGTTGACCGCGCCCATCGCATCGAGGCGTCGCTGCAGGCGCGAAACCTCACGCTCCGTCTTCTGCCAGTCGACGTCCTCGATCGCCTCGCTGTCGTCCTCGATTTCCTGGCCGCCCTCGTCGCGGTCGGCGACCGACGCCGTCCAGGCATCGTCGGCGTGAGCGAGCTCGACTTGCAGCGTGACGTTGCGTTGTTCGTCTTCTCGGAGCTGTGCCTCCAGGGCGGTGAGCGTGTCGGCATCGGGGAGCTGGGCCGACTCGAGGGTCTCGAGCTCGACGCGTAATGCCTGCGAGGTCTCGAGCCACCGAAGGCGTTCCTCATTGATCAGGGCCGGCTGAACCGCCAGCTCCCCCTCCGCGGCACGGCGCTGGGCGAGCTCATCACCATGTGATCGAAGCGTTTGCTCCCCCCGTTCGAGCTGACGGACGAGGTCATCGGAGCGCTGGCGGGCGAGCGCCGCCCGGAGATCCATTTCCTGGCGCCGGTTTGTTAGGTCACGCAGGCCGGCCGCGAGCTCGAGGATCCGTTGCTCGAGCGCGGCGAGCTCCTGGTCCGCGGTGGTCTCCGTCTCGTCCAGGGCACGCTGGCGGCCCAGCGTCTCGACCTCGGTCTGCTCGGCTTGCTGCAGTAGTCCGCCGATCCGGATCAGTTGCTGCCGTAGTTGCCCTTCCTGCTGGCCCTCCCGGTGAAGCGCCTCGGTCGCCGCCGCCAACGCCCCCGCGGCCTGGGCTGCGGCTGTCCGCGCCTGGTCAAACCGGGTGAGAATGGCCTGCCGTTCGGCGGCGAGATCTGCGCGAGTCATGGAGATGCGCTCCACCTCCTCGGCAGCCGTCAGCGCAGCTTGACGCTCGCGGCCCAGGGCTTGTTCGGCCTCCCGGATTCTCGCCTGCACTTCGAGCACTGGATCCGCGGCCTTTCCACCTCGGTAGGAAACGGCGGTGATGATCTCGCCGGTCGGGGTGACCGCTCGGAAATCCTGATGTCGCTCCACGACGCGCGCCCCTTCCAACCGATCCGCCACCAAGACGACGCCGCGAAGGAGGTGGGCCACGAGTCCACGGACCTGATCGGGAGCCTGGACCAGGTCAATTACGGGAAGCAGCCCCTCGGGCGCTGGCGACGACAACGGGTCTGCCGACCCATAAAGCAAGGTTTCGCGCGCATCCTCGGCGGCGGCCACTGCCGCAGCGGCGCTGGCGACGCCATCCCGACTCGGCGCGACCCAACCATGCAGCCACCCCTCGAGCGCCGCCTCGACGGCGGCCCGATGGATGGGCTCGACCTCGATCAGTTCGAGCAGGCGTTCCCAATTGCGGTCAATCCGTAGGGGCCCGCGACGCTGGGCCCCGTCCAGCAGCGTCCTCAGCGCGCCCAGTTCTGCCTCGAGTGCGCGAAGCGCCGCCTCGTGCTCGACGATTCCCTTGCGCCCCAATTCGAGCGAACCATCGGTCTCGGCAAGACGTTGCGCCAGCACGTCCGCCGCTTCGCTGACGGACTGGAGTTCGCCGCCCGCGGCTTCGGCGGTGCGGCTCCGCCGGTCGAACTCCTCGGCCAGGGTCGCGCGGCGAACCGACCAGGCCTCGAGTTGCGCCCGGGCCTGCTGCTGCTGTTCACTCAAGAATTGCCGCCGGCCTTCCAGCTGGCGAAGTTCGGCGTCGATGGACGCTACCTCTCGCTGGGCATCGTGGCGCCGCTTGTGGCGGGCGATCCGCTCAGCGTCGAGCGCCGACTGCATCTCGCGCGCGGTTTGCTCACCTTCCACCGCTGCCTGGAGGGCGCTGGTTGCCGCCTCGAGCTCGACGCCGGCCCCCTCGACCGCGCGAGCGAGCTCATCCACCACACGGGTCCCGGCTTGTTCAGAGGCGTCCAACCGTTCGAGCTCGCGCTGCAGCGCCTCGAGGGCTTGAACCGCGGCCAGGTTGCGTTCCTGGGCGATCCGCACCTGATGTTCCGTCTCGGCCAGGCGGAGCCGCACTTCGGCCACGGCCTCCTGGTGACGCCAGCGGGCTTCGCGGGCGGCGAGCAATGCCGAGCGATGCTCGGCGTAGAGCGGTTCGAACTCGGCGACGCCCGCGTTGGCCGCCGCACGCTTGTGATCCGCCGTTTGCTGGCGAGCCAGGGCTTTCCGAAGCTGAACCATCGCCTTGCGCCAGGCATCGCGCGCGAGGCTGCCCTGCAGCACCTTGAGCGCGTCGGCGACCTTCCTGTACTCCTCGGCGGAGGCGGCCTGCATTCGCAACTCCTCGGCGCGGGGACTGAGTTCATTGAGAATGTCACGCGCGCGACCCATGTCGCGATCCGCCTCCCCTAGGCGGTTGATCGCCTCCTGGCGCTGGTCGCGAAGGCGGCGCACCCCGGCGGCTTCTTCGATCAGCTCGCGGCGCAACGCCGGTGCGGCCTGGATGACGAAGTCGATATCGTTCTGCGCCGTCACGGCGTAGCCGTCCTGACGCAATCCGGTGCTGGCCAGCAGCGCATCGATGTCTTTCAATCGCGCGCGCGACCCGTTGATCAGGTATTCACTCTCACCTGAGCGGAAGAGGCGGCGCGCGACTTCGATCTCATTGAACTCGACGTTGAGTCGCTGGTCGGCATTGTCGATCGTGAGCGTGCACTCCGCCATGCCGACCGCCGACTTGCCTGGACCGCCCGAGTAGATGACATCCTCCATCTTCTGGCCGCGCAACCCACGCGCATTGCGCTCGCCAAGCGCCCAGCGGATGGCATCGACCAGGTTGGATTTGCCGCTGCCGTTGGGGCCGACGATCGCGGTGATGCCCCGGCTGAAAGGCAACTCCGTGCGGCGGGCAAAGGTCTTGAACCCTTGCAGCCGCAGTGACTTCAAATGCACGGGCTAGAACGTTAAAAGCATGGCTGAGCAATCGCGCCCATCAGTGACGTAAGCATGGACCACGGCGCGGGTCACCCGTGTATTAGAGCATGTCTCCGTCGCCGAAGGCAACGGCGGCCGGCGGCCGAAAGGCCGCCGCGCGCTTTCGCGCGTGATAGCGCAGGCGGCGGAGGCGGCTCGGGCGAGCACACGAGGACACTCGTCCTACGTCCGAGTGCGCCGCGAGCCGCTCGACGCCGCAACTGCGCGGTCAAGTCACTGCGTAACTGAACTACGCGATAGCGGGCGCCGCGAGTTTACCCAGGGTATACGTTGATTTCCGTCGCTTTGACCGCGACCCATACCGGATCACCACGGTCGAGACTCAGCTCGCGGACCGCCGCAGGCGTGACCTCGGCGACGATCGCCGGTGTGCCCTCGAGCCGGACGCGCACCCGATCGCCCTCGAAATCCAGGTCGACGGCCCGGCCCTCCCATACGTTTCGTGGCGTGCCATCGGGCCGAGTTCGGTAGAGGGCCACGGTGCGCGGATGCACGACCGCAAAAACCTCCCCATCGGTAGCGCCCGTCGCCATCAGCGAGCCCCCGCCAGCGATCGTGATGACGTTGTTGCTGGCCCGCCCACGGAACAGGTTGACGCCGACGAGGTCGGCCACGTAGCGCGAGCGCGGTCTTTGCGTCACTTCGGCCGGCGTGCCTGATTGCAGGACGCGCCCGTGCTCGAGGATTACGAGCCGATCCGCCATCGCCATCGCCTCCACCGGGTCGTGGGTCACGAGCAAGCGCACGCCTCGAAATGATTCGAGGTGCCGACGCAGGTCGCGGCGGAGCTCGACCCGGATGCTCGCGTCCAGCGCGGCCATCGGCTCGTCGAGCAAGAGCAGCGCCGGGTTGGTCGCGAGCGCGCGTGCCAGGGCGACCCGCTGGGCTTGCCCACCCGACAGCGACCCGGGCTTTCGCTCCGCTTCGGCCGCCAACCCGACCCGTTCGAGCCATTGGCGGGCGGTTGCAGTGGCGGCTGGACGCAGCGTGCCTCTCGACCGCAGGCCAAAGGCGATATTGTCGACCACGGTGAGGTGCGGAAACAGCAGGTAATCCTGGAAGACCATTCCGATAGGTCGTCGCTCGGAGGGAACGAAGACACTGGCCGCCGGTTCCTCGAGCACGACCCCATCGAGGGCAACTCGCCCAGCGTCGAGTGGCAGGAGCCCCGCCAACCCGCGGAGTATCGACGTCTTGCCCGCCCCGTTGGGGCCCAGTACGGCGACCACTTCGCCTGGTTCGACCTTCAGGTCGACATCCAGCTCGAAGCTGCCGATGCCCAGCCGCATCCGCGCCTCGAGGCTCACGACGATCCCAGCCAGCGGTCCCGCAGCCCGATGAGCACCGCAAGCGAGACTGCCAGCAGCACCAGGCTCAGCACGATCGCGGCATCGGGGTTGGTTTCGAGCGCAAGGTAGACCGCCAGCGGCATGGTCTGGGTGCGCCCCGGAAAGTTGCCCGCAAACGTGATCGTGGCGCCAAACTCGCCCAGCGCTCGGGCCCAGCAGAGGACGGCGCCCGCCACGAGAGAGGGACGAACGAGCGGTAGCGTGACCCGCCAGAGCACGGTCCAGCGGCTGGCCCCCAGGGTTCGCGCCGCGTCCTCGAAACGTGTATCCATGGAGCGGAGGCCCGCTTCGACCGTGATGACGAGAAAGGGCATCGCGACGAAGGTCTCGGCGAGGATCGCTCCGGCCGTCGTGAAGGGCAGATGAATGCCGAAGGTGGTCGCGAGCCTGCCAGCAGCAGGGCGACGCCCCCGACCACCGGCGGCAGGACCATGGGCAGCACGGTCACGGCACGCAGCACCGCGCGACCCGGAAAGGTGAGCCGCGCAAGGGTCCAGGCCAGCGGCACGCCGAAGACGAGGGCGATCGCCGTCGCCGACAAGGAGGCGAGCAGCGATAGGCGGAGCGCCGTCAGGACCTCGGGTGATCGCAGCTGGTCCCAGATCGCGCTCCCCGGCGTGCGCAGCACCAGGCCGATCAGCGGGATCAGAAAGAATGCGGCCCCAATCCCGGCGAGCACCAGCAACGCGACTGGCGCCGCGGGCCGAACTCCCACCGCCTTATGGGCCGGCAAAGCCATAGCGATTCAGGGTTGGCTGGCCGGCGCCAAGGAGATACGAGATAAATGCCTTGGCCAGGGGCACGTTCTGGGAATCCTTCAGGACGGCGACGGGATAGTCGGCGACTACATTTACCCCAGG
>VBHO01000114.1 GCA_005882045.1 Chloroflexota bacterium
TGACGATCGCCGTGTAGGCCGAGGTCAGCGAGGAAGCTGCCAACACCGTAATGGTGCCGTTCAGCGCCGAGGAACTTGACGAGGCTGGGGGGCTGGTGCCACACGCACTAGACAGGGCCACGACGGCAAGGGCGAAGACGGCGCGCCAGCGCACCTTGGTCTCAGGCCTCGGGTAACTCGACCATCACATTGGTGGCCTTGACCACGGCGACCGCCCGCACCCCCGGCGCCAGGCCAAGCTCATCGGCCGCCTCGCGAGAAATCAGCGAAACAAGTCGATATGGTCCCGCCTGCAGCTCGACCTGGGCCATGACCTTGTCCTTGATCACGCGCGTGACGATGCCCTGGAAATGATTGCGCGCCGATCGGCCCACCGTCGTTTCCGGCTTGACGTCAGCGGGCGTTTTCGC
>VBHO01000115.1 GCA_005882045.1 Chloroflexota bacterium
GAAGATCACGGTCGACGCGTCCTTTACCTCCACCGACTTCACACTGGCGAGCTCGCTCTTGCGCGGCGAGCTGGCCGCGTTCAGGATCCGGTCGATGTTGAACTTCACCGCATCGCTGTTGAAGTCGGTGCCGTCATGGAATTTGACGCCCTGGCGCAGCGTGAACTGCAGGGTGGTCGGATCGCTGTACTGCCAGGCGGTGGCCAGTCCGGGCTTGATCTTCAGGGAGGAGTCGATGGTGACCAGGGAGTCGTACATGTTGTAGTAGACCTGGCGTTCGACGCGCTGGGACGACTTGAGCGGATCGAGGGTGCGCAACTCCGACTCGAGCGCGATCTTGAGGGTACCGCCAGCTTTGGGCGTCGCGGCGACACTGGTGGTCCCCCCACCGCCACTGGCGCACGCCGACAGGAAAAAGGCCCCGATGACTCCAACGGCGAGTCGCTTCATGAACACGACCTCCCTTCCCCGTAACCGGGATCGTCCCTCCCCTCTCGAAACCGAGCGTAGCAGGCGAGCGATACCGCTTACTACATTTTGAGGTTACGAGTGGCCGAGCCCGGTGGCTAGCGGCCGACGGCGTAGCCCTGCATCCCCCGCGGATTCGCCGCCGCCATAAGCTGGCCGGTGGTCGGGTCCTTGCCCACGACGCAGATCCGACCGAGAGACCAGGGTTCGTCGAGGGCGAGGTCGTGGCCGCGGTTGCGCAGGTCTTCCGCAACCGCCGGATCGACCCGGTTCTCAACCGAGAGCTGCCCGGGAACCGCATCGTGCGGATAGAACGAGCTGGGAAAGTGCCGATTGTGGAACATTGGCGCATCGATCGCCTCTTGCAGGTTGAGGCCGAAGACCTGATGCGCCAGGAAGAAGTTCAAGGTCCACTGATCCTGCTGGTCCCCGCCCGGCGTGCCAAACGCCAGCCAGGGCTCTCCGTCGCGAACGACGAGCGATGGGCTCAGAGTGGTCCGCGGTCGCTTGCCGCCCTGGACCACGTTGGGGTGCCCCTCCTCGAGCGTGAACATCTGGGCGCGCGTGCCCAGGCAGAAGCCCAGGCCGGGAATCACCGGCGAGCTTTGCAACCATCCCCCGCTCGGGGTTGCGGCGATCATGTTGCCGTCCCGATCGACCACGTCGACATGGCAGGTGTCGCCGCGTGCGCTGCGGTGAAGGCTGGCATCGACAACGACCTGCGGGAAACCCTGGCCGTCCTGGGCTGCGGTTTCTGCCACGGCACGCGGAATAACGGGTCGGCGGCCGTTCACCGCCCCCGGCCGGAGCTCCATCGAGGCGCGCTTGCCAATCAACTGGCGCCGCTGCGCGGCATAGCTTTCATCGAGGAGCGCCTCCAGCGGCACGTCGGCGAAGTCGGGGTCGCCGTACCAGGCCTCGCGGTCCGCGAAGGCGAGCTTTGCGCACTCGGTCACCGCATGGATGTAGTCAGCGCTCAAAAAGCCCATGCCGTTCAGGTCGAAGCCGGACAGCAGCGCGAGCTGTTGCAGGAACACGGGGCCCTGGCCCCACGGGCCGGTCTTGTGCACGGTCGCGCCCCCATAGGTGAACGGCGTGGATGTCTCCGCGCGAGCCGTCCAGCCGGCGAGGTCCGCCGCCGTCAGGAAGCCCGCGTGCCGCCGCCCGGAGATGTCCATCGCGGGCACGCGGGAGCCGGCCTCGATTGCTTCGGCGACGAAGCCTTGATAGAAGGTTTTGAGCGCGGCCGCGATCTGACCATCGCGATCGGCACTGGCGCTTTCGGCCTCTTTGAGGATTCGCGCATAGGTCTGGGCGAGATCGGGATTCCGAAAGGTCGTCTTCGGGCCGGGGACGCCATGGGCGAGGTACACGCGCGCCGACTCCGGCCATTCCTGGCGGAACAGCGGCTCCGCCTGGGCGATGGCATCGGAGATCCCGGGAACGAGGGGATAGCCAGCCCGGGCGTAGCCGATCGCGTACTCGAGGACGTCGCGCAGGCGCAATGTGCCGTGTTCCGCCAGCAAGGTAAGCCACCCGCCAAACGCTCCGGGCACGCAGGCGGCGAGGAGGCCGGTGCCCGGAATGAGATCGAGGCCGAGCGCGCGAAAGGCGCTCGTGTTTGCCCTGCTCGGGGCCGGGCCCTGGCCGCAGATCACCTCGACCGCTGCGGCGCGTCTATCCCAGAGGATGATCGGCACTTCCCCGCCAGGGCCGTTGAGGTGCGGCTCGACCACCTGGAGGACGAACCCCGCCGCGACCGCCGCGTCGAACGCATTGCCGCCTCGCTCGAGCACCGCCATGCCAGTTTGGGAAGCGATCCAATGGGTGGAGCTCACCATCCCGAAGCTTCCGCGCAACTCGGGTCGCGTCGTGAACATAGAGGAATCGTACCGGCGGCTGCGATCCGCGGTTCAGCCTCGTCTCGAGGTCTGGTATTACGTTCATATGGCGGTCATTCCCGAGCCGGTTCGCCAGCAGCTCAAAGATCGGTTCGAGTCCGTGCTCACCGGCCCGGTCCATCTCACGCTTTATACGCGGCCCGGCTCATCGCGCCTGATCCTGCCTGCGGGGCTCGGCTGCCCCACCTGCGACGACGCCCGGCAGATGGTCGAGCTGTTGCGCGACGCCGCCCCGGAGAAGATCACCCTGGAGGTCGTCGACGTCTCCCGTGATGCGGCCAGAGTGGAGATCGACGGCGTCGACGACGTTCCCACGATCGCGATCGCTTCGAACTCCGAGATCGGGCGCATCCGTTTCCAGGGCCTCCCGACCGGCACCGAGTTCCCCGCGCTGATCGACGCGGTCGAGCGGGTCTCGCGCGAGGAGCATGGCCTGCGCGAGGAAAGCGTGGCGGCGCTGGCCCAGTTGACCGAGCCGACCGAGGTCCTGGTCTTTGCGACGCCGACTTGACCCTACTGTCCCCGGGCCGTGAGCCTGGCTAACCGGATGGCGCTGGCCTCACCGCACATCACGGCGATCTGCGTGGAAGCGAATGAGTTCCCGCAACTCTCGAACCAGTTCCGCGTCCGCGGCGTGCCGCATACCGTGATCAACCGGCGGGCAGCGTTCGTCGGCGCGCTCCCGGAGCCCGATTTCGTCACGGCCGTCCTCGAAGGCGCCGGTGTCCTGGTCGAAGAGCCACACGACGCGCCGAGTGGTCCGACGACCGAAATCAGCGCCTGAGAGGAATCCGGAACCATGCCGGTCATCGACGGGCACTCGATCACCATCACCCATCCCGACAAGATCCTCTTCCCTGCGGACGGGATCACCAAGGGCGAGCTCGCCGAGTACTACCAGCGGATTGCGGGGCGCATGATTCCGCATGTCCGGGATCGGCCGCTCCACATGAACCGATACCCGGGGGGCATCCAGTGGAATCCGATTCAACAGAAGCGGGTGCCCGACTCGTTTCCGGCCTGGATCGAGCGGGCTACGGTCGACATGAAGGGCGGCACGATCACCCATGCCCTCATCGACAACACCGCGACCCTTGTCTATCTCGCGCAGTACAACGTGGTCACGGTCCACGTCTGGCTGTCGCGCATCCAGGCGATCACCCAGCCCGATATGGTGATGTTCGATCTCGATCCGGCGGATGAGGACTTCAGTATCGTCCGTAAGACGGCGCTGACACTGAAGACAATGCTCGAAGATCTGAAGCTGGTGCCGTTCGTCAAGACCACGGGGTCGCGCGGCTTACACGTAATCGCGCCGATCACCGTCGGCCCGACCTTCGAAGAGGTCCACTTGTTTGCCGACGCTGTCGCCCAGCGGCTTGCCGCCGCTGACCCCGATCATCTGACCACCGAGTTCACAAAGCAGAAGCGCGAGGGACGTCTCTTTCTCGACGTCAACCGCAACGCGTACGCCCAGACCGCGGTCGCGCCCTACGCCGTGCGAGCCAAGGCCGGCGCACCCGTTGCGCTTCCGGTCGATTGGTCTGAGGTCGAGAGCCCCAGGCTCCGTCCCGATGGCGTTGGCATTCGACACGTCGAGGGCCGTGACGATCCCTGGAAGTCGATGGAGCGTTCACAGAAGCCTCTGCCGCCGCTAACGGTTTCTCAGCTTCCGGATCGATCCGGTCGTCGCAAAGGGGTCAGTCGCAAGGAGGTAAGGTAATCGAGATGGACGCACAGCCAAGCCGGCTCGCCCAGGCGGGAAACTGGTACCTGAAAGTCGTTGATGCGGTCCCACTTGATGGTTGGAAGAAACCGACGCTATGTGAGGCCTGGAACGTGAGTAACGTGGTCGCGCACGTCGCGACCGGTGACCAACTATTCCGCGCCGTGCTGTCCGATGCCATCGGAAAGGAGCGCGCCGGACAGGATCTGCCGGTCGACTTCGCCGATCGCCAGCGGCGCTTTCAGGCGTTATCGGGCTGGGAGGCGGCGCCGCTGAAGGAGGCCGCCCACAATGAGTCGGAGCAGATGGTCGCGTCCGTCGCCGAAGCTGTTGAAAAGGTGCCGCAGGCGCTCGTCACGGTGCCCTTCGGCACCGTGCCAATTCCGGTCGTTCGTGCTTTGCGGCTCAACGAGTACATCATCCACGGGCATGATCTGATGCCAGCGGTCGGGCGGCCGATCCCGATCCCGGACTGGTTCATCGACCGGGCTCTAAGTGAAAGCGTGACGCTGATGTCGCGACTGCATCAGCGGTCGCCGCGCAAGGGCGAGTCCGCGAGTTTCCACATCCACCGCACGGACGGCGAGGGTGAATGGACCCTCCGAGCAGCGGGTGGTGAAGCAGGGTCCAGACGTGGCGATGCGCGGATCCGCCGAAGGTCTTTACTGGGTAATCATGGGGCGCGGCAAGCCCGAAGAGAATGGTGTCGAGCTGCACGGCGATACCACGCTGGCCGCCGCATTCAAGGAGTGGTTCCCCGGCCCGTAGACTCAGACGAGGTGCGAGCATCGCAGGCACGTCCGGTTCGCCCCGGGTATTGAGTGCGTATCCCGTGCCGATGGCCGATTTGATTTATCGAAGGACTGGGGCCAGTTAGAAGCGCGCGGCCCTATGTAAAGCGTTCGTGGATCACGGCAAGGAGATCGAAGTTGACCTCCTACGTTGATTCGAGGCCTCTGTAGAACCTTCCTCCCGAAGGCACACATCCGTTCGCTTGACAGGTTCTCTCACTGGTGGTACGCCGTGGAGGCAAAGCTTACGGTGAAGGGTTTCGGGGGCACATGCAAGCTGCAGTTTTTGGGGTCATCTTCCGGCACTACCGCAGCAATCCTCTTGGGATGGTGCCTCCGCCGAAGCGCCTAATTCACTTGCCATACGGGTTCATCTGTTGAAAAAGACACCACGTAAGAGTAGAGATCCGAAGGTTCAGTGTCTGGTGACGATCAGCGGAATCCGATTGCCAGAACGCGCAAGGCTTCCCAAATGAGGATTGGTGACGTGACGAACGGCTCGTCCGGTTTCACCGAGAGACGCGCCTCGCTCTCGGAGGCGCTACCTTCGTCGCCACATCTGAGGCGGCTGACCGACGCCAAGGAGCTGTGGAGGCAAGGAAAATTCGCAGAGGCGGCTAGCATATTCCAGCGCAGGTTGGACGCAGATGGTCCGATGGATGCCTACATCGGGCTCGTACGGTGCTGCACCCAACTTGCTGCGTACGACGAGGCTTTAGAAGTCTTGGGCAGGGCGCTAACGAAGTGGCCCGAGGATCCGGTGCTGCATGCTCGACGCGGTTTTGTTTTGGACGAGCTC
>VBHO01000201.1:0-4766 GCA_005882045.1 Chloroflexota bacterium
CGCGCGACCGCCTGGGCTTCGGAAGGCGTCGCGGCGCCGGCGATGTAGTTGACGGCCGCGTCGCGGAAGCCGAACTCGGCGACAAACGAGAACAGGCTGACCAGTCCCATCACAATCGCAAACCGACCGGCATCGCCGGGTCTCAATGCACGGTAGGTAAGCGCCGACGCGACGACCCCAAAACCGAGTTTGACGACATTCCCGGCGAGGAGCACCCCTGCGTTCCGCGCCGGGCGGAGCAGGGTGGCGACTTCAGCGGACACGCGCCACCATTGCTAGATCCCGCACCGTCTGGGTGATCGCCCGTCGGTGCCAGTGATAACGCGCCGATGCCAGCATGCTCCGGCGGTGGACGCGACGCGCCAGGGCCATCGACGCTGGGCGATGGTCGATGCACCAGCGGAGTGCCTTGCGGGTCACGCGGAGATTCGCCGCATAGATCGCGCCACCCGGCGCCCGGCTGACGCTGTCGGCGGCGATCGCGATGTCGATCACGGTCCGGGCAACGTGCACGCCATCGGCCCGGGCGGCCAACCGCAGCCAGTAGTCCCAGTCCTCGGCGGGGCTACATTGCGGATCGAGCCCACCGACCGCGCCGAGCAGCGAGCGACGGAAGAGCACGGCGCCGGTCACGAGGAAATCTGACTCGAGCAAACGATCGAAGATGTCGGCGACCGGGGGCACGGCTAGTCGGGGACCGGGATCCGGCTCGTAGGCGCCATAGGCGAAACCAGCGGCGGGCTGCGCCTGCAAAGCGGCGGACAGGTCCTTTAGCGCGTTGGGCCTCAAGGTGTCGTCCGAGTCGAGGAAGGCGATCAAATCGCCGCGGGCGCGATTAAGACCAGCGTTGCGCGCGACCGCGGGATTGCCCGAGTGCGGGACCCTCAGCAGCTGGATGGGTTGATGACGGAGGAACTCCGCAGTCCCATCGGTCGAGCCATCGTCTACGACGATGACTTCGCCGGCAGCGGTGATCTGCGCAAAGACGCTGGCGAGCGCCCTGGCGACCAACTCCCGTCGTTCGTAGGTGGTCAGGATGACGGAGATCACCGTCGGAACTTCATACGGTTGGAGGTTTCGAATTCAGCGCGAAACCTGTAACGCCGGTCCGTAACCGCATCCGGGGATAGCCACCCAGGCACCGTTGAGGCACGGAGGTGAGATGAAGCTCGTCCTTTACAACCCCAGGAGCAACGGCTCCGGCAAACGCATTCTCCCGCTGTCACTCCTTGCCCTCGGCGCGGTACTCGAGGGTCGGCACGAGTACACGATCGTCGACGGCAACGCCGAGCGGGAGCCGCTGGCGGCGCTGGACCGAGCGGTGCGCGACTCGGGTGCCCGCGTCCTTGCGATGACGGTCATGCCGGGCCCTCAATTGCGCGACGCGGTGCCGATCGCGGTAGAGCTCAAGCGACGGCATCCCGGCGTGATCATCGTGTGGGGCGGATACTTCCCGACCCAACACTATGAGGTCTGCCTGCGAGCCTGGTACGTCGATTACGTGGTCCGCGGTCATGGTGAGATCAGTTTCCTCCAGTTGCTCGATCTCCTGGAGCGCGGCGGCTCGGAAGCCGACGTGCCCGGGCTGGCATACCGGGTCACTGGCGACGCGGTGACGTCGAATGCGATGCCGCCGATACCGGATCCGCAGGAGCTGCCGGATTTTCCTTACCACCGGGTACCGGTCGGGCGGTACGCGCGTGACAGCTTCCTGGGGAGGCGAACCCTTCCGCACCACTCGAGCTACGGGTGTCCGTTCTTCTGCAACTTCTGTGCGGTCGTCAACATGGTCGGCGGCCGCTGGTTGCCACAGACGGCCGAGCGGACCGCAGCCGTCGCGCGGTACCTGCACGATCAGCATGGCGCCGATGCGGTCGAGTTCTACGACAACAATTTCTTTGTGCACGAGGCCCGCACGGTGGAGTTCGCGGAGCGGATCCAGGACCTGCGGATCGGATGGTGGGGAGAGGCGCGAGTCGACACGCTGCTGCGTTACCGTCCTGCCTCGTGGCAGGCGATGGCGGAGTCCGGTCTTCGGATGGTCTTCATGGGCGCTGAATCGGGATCGAACGAGACCCTGAAGCGGATGAACAAAGGTGGGACTGCCGCCGCCGAGAAGACCCTTGAAATGGCCGGCCGCATGCGCTCTTACGGGATCGTCCCCGAGTTCTCGTTCGTCCTTGGAAATCCACCCGATCCAGACGAAGACACGAACCGAACCATCGAATTCATCCGCAAGGTCAAGCGGGTGAACTCGCGGGCCGAGATCGTGATGTACGTTTACACGCCGGTGCCCCTGGCCGGCGACCTGTACGACGCGGCGGTCGCGCAGGGGTTCACCTTCCCCGAGTCGCTCGATGAGTGGGTGTCGGCGGACTGGTCCGAGTTCTCACAGCGGAAGGGCGCGCAGATTCCGTGGCTGCGCGACGCGCTCCGCACTCGCGTTCGCACCTTCGAGCGGGTGCTCAACGCCTATTACCCGACGGTCACCGACGCGCGAGTGCTGCGCGGGCCGCTCTGCTGGATCCTGCGAACCTTCAGCTCGTGGCGGTACCACCTGCGACGCTACGAGCTGCCGCTCGAGTTGCAACTCTTGGAAAAGTTCGTCGGATACCAGCGGCCGGAGACCCGCGGCGCGTAGGCCCGTCGGACCCCTGATGCTCGAGGCATACGAAGCGGCGGCGCCCGACTACGACCAGCAGGTCCAGGGCGACTGGTGGATGCGGAGCTTGCTCTGGGATCGGTACGCGCGCCTCTTTTCCGCGGGGCAGACCGTCCTCGACCTCGGCTGTGGCACGGGGATCGACGCCGTCTTTTTGGCGCAGCGTGGCATTCGTGTCATGGGAATCGATGCGTCCCCAGCGATGATCGCGCAGTCCAGGGCCAAACTGGTCGCCGCTCAGCTCGAGGAGCCGGTGGATCTCCGGGTGATGGATATCGCTCGCGTCGGCTCGCTGCCCGAGGCGGCTTTCGATGGAATCATCTGTGCCTTTGCCGCGCTGAGCACCAGCGCTGAGCTCGATGAGGTCGCGACGTCGGTTGCCCGCCTGCTCGTGCCCCGGGGAATCCTGGTCGTTCACCTGCTGAATCGCTGGAGCCTCTGGGAATGGCTCGGTCTGGTCCGCTCCCGCCGCTTCGGCGCGGCTCGGCGGCTTGGCCGTAACCCGGTGCGGAATTTCGTGATCGGTGGTCGTGTGGTGCCGCACTACCTGTATCACCCGGGTGCGGCTTATGCCCGCTTCTTCCAGTCACGCTTTGCGCTTCGCCGGGCCTACGGGATCGGCATCCTGCGCCCGCCGCACACCGTGCAGCGGATTCCCTCGGCGATCGTCTCCCGACTCGACCGCCTGGAGCGGCCGCTCCGTGGCCTACGGCCGTTTCGCGACTGGGGCCGCTTCTTCGTGCTGGAGCTCGAACGGCGGTGACGGGGCCCGTCGCGCTCGTCAAACGTCAGCTCACGCTGTCGACCGACCGGATCTACGCGCTGCCCGTCGTGGTCCTCATGCCGCACAGTGCCTGTAACTGCCGCTGCGTGATGTGCGACATCTGGCTGGCGAACCGCAACAAGCGCGAGCTGTCCCGGGAGGACCTGGTACCGCACCTGCCCGCGCTCCAAAAGTTCGGCACCAACCACGTGGTGCTTTCTGGTGGCGAAGCCCTGCTGCACTCGAACCTCTGGACGCTCTGCGACCTGCTGCGCGAGGCCGGCGTTGGCAGGATCAGCTTGCTGTCGACTGGGCTGCTCCTCGAGCGTCACGCCACTGCCGTGCTTGCGCACTGCGACGAGGTCACGGTATCGCTCGACGGCAGCCGATCCACGCACGACCGGATCCGAAACATCCCCAACGCCTACGAACGTCTCGTTGACGGCGTCCGCGCCCTCAAGGCGCTCGCCCCGGATTTTCGCGTGACTGCCCGCTGCGTCATCCAGCGGCAGAACTACCTCGACCTGCCCAACATCATCGACGCCGCGAAGGCGATCGGCATCGATCAGATCTCGTTCTTTGCCGTCGACGTCTCGAGCACCGCGTTCAACCGGCCGCAGGGATGGGCGCCGGAGCGCGTCAGCGACGTCGCCCTCAGCCCTGACGAGGTGAAGCGCTTTGCTCGCGTGGTCGAGGAGACGATCACCGCGTACCCGGACGAGTTCGGCAGCGGATTCATTGCCGAAACGCCCGCGCGGCTGCGCCGGCTCCCGCGCTACTTTGCGGCACTCAATGGCGAGGAGACCTTTCCCGAGAACCACTGCAACGCGCCCTGGGTGTCGACCGTGGTCGAGGCCGACGGAACGGTTCGCCCCTGCTTCTTCCACCGGAGTCTCGGGAATATCCACGACCGCCCGCTCGACGAGATTCTGAACGGTGCCGAGGCGATCGCCTTCCGCCGAGCGCTCGACGTCCGGCGCGATCCCATTTGCCGGAAATGCGTTTGCACGCTCAACCTGGCACCCGGAGACGCTAATTCCCTCCCCCGCTCGCCGGGCCCGTCGGCCCACGCGAGCGGCGCTTTAGTGCCAGGCGAGCGTTTGAGACGTTCTGGGAGGGTCAGCGTGGGGGTCTCAGATTGATCGCTGCGCGCGAGACGGACGCGCCGGTCAGTCTCGCCGACACTCGCACCGCGGCTCGCTGGTTGCCGCTTGCTCCGGTGATCTTGCTGGCAGGCACGGCGCTCGCCGTCCTCGCGATCACGCGCTTCGACGGCCTGTACGGTCAGGATTCCTTTGCGTACTTCCACTACGCGACAGGTCCTTTGCGCCAAGCGCTGGC
>VBHO01000201.1:4841-5430 GCA_005882045.1 Chloroflexota bacterium
CGTCAGCGTCGCCGCGGGCGCGGCGGTGCCCGCCTTCACGGTCCTTCTGGCGCGCGAGCTGGGGACGGACGAGCGAGCCGAGTCGCCGTTCGCCGGCCACCGCTGGGTACCTGTTTCACTCCTCGCCGGATTGATCGTGGCGCTGCCCGGGCAACTGTTCCAGTCCAGCCTCGTGGTGATGGCGGACACGCTCGGGCTCGCCGCGGCCACGGCCGGCGCATGGGCCCTGGCCCGCTATCGGCGGACGGGTGCCGCGCGCTGGCTGCTGCTCTGCGCTTTGGCATTCGCCTGGGCGATCCTCACCCGCTGGATTTACGGCCTGGTCGCGGTGCCGGTCGCGATCTGGGGGTTGATGCTGCTCCGGCGACGTCCTCGGCGCATCGCCCTGCTTCACGGGGCGGGCGCCGCTGTGGTCGGAATCGTGGTCCTGGCGCCCACCGTGGTCCCGGCGGTACTCGGCCTCATCGGGGGTGGCAATGCCTCGTTCGCCGGTGATCTGCAGGTCTACTCCTGGAGTCCGCTGAACGCGCTACGCGCAACCTTCACGACCGGTGACGGACAGCTTGCCTACAGCCTCCCGAACGGGCTC
>VBHO01000201.1:5436-11425 GCA_005882045.1 Chloroflexota bacterium
CTCGCGCCCGCCAACTGGTGGTACTTCAGTCCCCTCGTGGCCGCCCTGATTGCCCCGGGTGTCTGGGCGGTGGTCCGCCAAAGGCGCATTCCGGCTCTTGGGATCCTCGTCGCCTGGGCGGGGATCGTCCTGGCTTTCCATGCTGGCGCACCCTGGCAGAATCCACGGTTCGCGCTCGCCTATCTCCCGCCGCTCGCCATCCTCGCCGCGGTTGGCTACGACCAGCTCCGACGGGCCTCCCACGTCCAGGTTCGCCGAGCCGCCGCCGCCTGGCTGCTCGCGGGCCTGGCGCTGGCGGCCGCCGGCAGCGCTGTGGTGACACAGGAGTTCATCGAGCGCAAGCAAAACGATGTGGCCATCGTGCGCTGGGCGGACCGCCTGGCCCCCGCGCATGGACAGCTACTGGCCTTCGGGTTGACAGCGACCTTCCAGGAGTACGGGCGGCTCCAGACGCTCGACCTCTCGGAGGTCAGCACTGAGCGGATCCGGACTCTCCTGGGGGATGGGCGGCCCACGCTCGTGCTCGTCGACGTCAATGCGCTCGAGCGCCAGTGGACGGGACGGGCGCCCTGGGAGCGCTATCACGCGTTGCTTGCCGCACCCGGCTTGACGCCGCTTGGGACTCGCGGTGGCTACACGCTGTTCGCTGTCCGGTACGAGGGTGCATGAGGATCGGTCTTATTGTTCCCGGGTTCAGCGCCGACCCAGACGACTGGTGCATTCCGGCTCTGCGGCACTTCGTCGTCCGGCTCGTCGGCGCCGCCGACGTTCACATCTTCGCCCTGCGTTACCCGGCTCACCGGGGATCGTACGGAGTCTTCGGGGCGCAGGTCACCGCATTGGGGGGCGGTGCCGCGACCGGCGCTCGGAGTGCGGACCTGTGGCAGCGAACGGCCAGTGCCCTCGTTGCCGAGCACCGCCGTCGACCCTTCGACGTCCTGCATGCCTTCTGGGCCGGCGAGCCGGGTTTCGTCGCGGCGCTCCTGGGTCGCGCGCTGCGCATCCCAACCGTGGTCAGCATTGCGGGTGGTGAGGTGGCCCGGCTGCGCGACATCGGTTACGGCGGTCTCCTGCGGCGGCTCGAACGGGTCAAGACGCGGTGGGCGATGCGGCTGGCGGGCGCCGTCACGGCCGGCTCCGCGCTGGCCCTCGAATCCGCCCAGTCATTCTTGCCTGCGCATGGCGCGTCCCGCGTTCGGCGCGTACCCCTCGGCGTCGACCTCGCGATGTTCGCACCCGAGAGGGCGCCCCGAAAGGACCATCCGACGCGCATTTTGCACGTCGCCTCACTCTGTGGGGTGAAAGACCAGGCCACGCTGCTGTCCGCCGCGGCGGCGCTGCGAGATCGCGGCTACGTCTTTCAGCTCGATGTGGTGGGGTCCGGCCCACTCGAGCCCGACCTGCGGTCGCTGGCCCGCTGCCTCGGACTGTCCGAGAACATCTGCTGGCGGGGAGCTGTGCCGCACGATCAGATGCCCCGGTCCTACCAGCGAGCCGATCTTTTCGTGCTCAGCTCCCGTTACGAGGCGCAGGGCATGGTCGCGCTGGAAGCGGCCGCCTGCGGCGTGCCGGTGGTGGGCACAGCCGTTGGCGTCATCCCCGAGCTCCGGACCGCCGCCCGGACCATCCGCGTCGGCGACGCCGGGGGCCTGGCCGACGGGATAGCCGAGCTCATTGAAGACGATACGAGCCGGCTCAAGTCGGGATGCGCCGCACGCGAGCGGGCCGTGGCCGAATACGGCATCGAGCTGTGCACCACCCGGTTCCTCGACCTCTATCGAGAAGTTGGTATCAGTTCGGGAGGTGGACGTGCCTAGGGGCGCGATCACCCTGATGCTGATTGCCGCGGCGCTGGTGGCAAGCGCGACCGTGGGTGTCGTCCTGGCGGTGACACACCTCTATGCGGAGCATCGCGGCTTCGCGGGTGCGATCGAGCCCCGGCTGGTCGACGTGGGTGCACTGGCGGCGAACGCGGCTTTGCTCTTGGCCATCATCTGGCTGAGCCGTTTCGATCGGGAATCCATTAAGGGCATGGAGGACGACGCGTGAGGATCGGCGTTGTCAGTTCTTTCCCGCCCACCATCGCGGGAGTATCGGACTACGGCGCCCACGTGACCGAATATCTCGCGATCGACCCGAGGGTCGAGAGCGTTACCGTCTTCGCTGAACAGCTGCCAGGTCTGCCGGCGCAGCAACGGGTTGGCCCGGTGGAGGTCCGCCGGGTCTGGCGTCGAAACGGGATTGGAACCGGGCCCGCCCTGGTGCGAGCGCTCCGGTCCGTGCGGCCCGACGTTGTCTGGTTCAACCTCGGCCTGACGATGTTTGGCACCCGCCCTATCGCCGCCGCGAGCGGGCTGGTGACGCCCCTCGCCACGACACTGCTTGGCTATCGAACCGTTGTCACGCTGCACGAGCTCCCCGCCCTTGCGGATCTCGGGGCCCTCGGCCTACGCTCCCGCCACATACGGCTCGGTGCGACGCTTGTGCCCAGGCTCGTGCTCCGGGCGAGCGCGGTCGTCGTCACCCTGGACCGCTACCGCCGGTTCCTCATCGAGCGCTACGGCGCTCGCAATATCCGACGCATCCCACTGGGTGGGCACGACCGGACGCGATACGAGGCGGAGCCGCATCGTGAGACCGCACTTGTATTCGGAACCTTTGGCCCTCACAAAGAGCCGGGACTGGTTGCCGAAGCCGTCGCCCAGCTGCGACGGACGCGCCCCCATTTGCAGTTGATCGTGGCCGGCGCCGACCATCCACGCTATCCCGGTTTCATGGCCGATTGCTGCGCGCGTCATGGGCTCGATGGGTCATGGGTCGGTTACGTACCGGCCGAACGGCTCGCTGCGCTTTTTGCCCGCGCGACCGTCGTCGTCGTGCCCTCGCGGGCGTCGACCGGTTCGTCGGGGGTGATCTATCGCGCCGTCAGCCACGCTCGGGCGGTGATAGCCAGCGACCTGCCCGACTTTCGAGGCCTCGCCCAGGACGAGGATTTGCAACTGAGTTGGTTCGCACCGGGCGATTCACGAGGTCTGGCCGGTGCCCTCGATTGCCTGCTTGGCGATGCCGACCGGCGCCGACGGCTGGTACGACACAACCTCCAGACCATCGAGCGGCTCACGCCCGCGAAGATCGCCGACGCCTATCTGGCGGCGTTCGATGATCCCGGCCGTCCCAACGATGCGACCCAGATGTCTGGCGTCCCCACCATTGGCGGTCTGGTGCCCGCCATCAGCACTGGAGGCGAGGCGTGAGAAACCTTCGCGGGCCAGTTCCCGGCATGGTTCTGGCTCTCGCCTTCCACGGCCCGCTGGTTGCCGGGGGCCTCTTTCGCTACAGCTGGGACGCGGCGACCCACATTTTCTTTGCCGACCATTACCGGCGGTCGTGGTTCGCCCTGTGGGATCCCCGCTGGTTCGGCGGCTTCTCGGTAAGTTCATACCCGCCGCTTATCCACCAACTGCTCGCGCTGCTCAGCGTGCCCTTCGGGTACGACGTGGCGTTCGGACTCCTGTTGTTGGCGACGTTGGTCCTTTTCCCGGTCGCCGTCTGGCGCTTCGCCAAGGTGTTTGTCTCCCCCGCGGCGGCCACCGCCGCCGCACTGATCGCTCCGCTCGTGCCGGGGCTCGCCCTGGCGGCCCACGCCTACGGTCAGCTGCCCACCGTCGTCGCTCTGACACTGGCGCTCTTCCTTGTTGCCGAGTTCACTCGTTTCGTGGAACGTGGTGGCGCGATCCAGTTCGGGTTGATGGTGGGCCTCAGCGGGACCGTCTTCGCGGCGCACCACGCCACCGCGCTCTTCTTGGTGCCCGCCTTGCTTCGGCTCTGGCTCGCGAGCGCTCCCGCTCCGACTTCGTCGGCTGATCCTCGCCGCGATTGGCTGCGCGCTGGCCGGCGCGATCGTCGTCCTCCCATTCTGGCTGTGGGCGCGGGCTGGAATCCCTGATGCGTTCATTCCGCACAACAGTCGGAGCGACTTCCTGCGTGACCTCAATGCCCAGGCGCTCTTTCTCTGGGGGGTCTATGGACTGATTCCCGCGCTGGCGATCTACGGGCTCTGGCGGCGTCTCGACCGTCGGACCGCGGCGGTCGCCGTCCTCGCCGCTGTGCTGGGCGTTCTCGGGCTGGGCGGGACCACGCCATTGCCCGCCCTGGTGTTTGGGCGCCAATGGGAGTGGCTGACCTACGATCGGTTCGCGCTCTGGGGTGCCATCGCCTTGCTGCCGCTGGCTGGCATCGCGATCAGTCACCTATTGTCGTTGAGGATTGCGGCCGGCCGCGTGCTGGCGATCGCGGCGCTGACGGGCGTCAGCCTCTTTGCCGGGGCGGACGCCGTGATGTCGGTGCTCGGCCCGGCTCTTCCGTACCAGCGAGACCTGCAGCCGATCGCGCAGTTCATGAACAACGGACGCACCGCGTGGCGCTACCAGACCTTCGGCGTGGGTGATCCCGGAGCGCGATTGGGGACCATGACCCCGGCGACGACAATCGACGGCACCTACTACACGGCGCGACGCGTGCCGGTGCTGGCCAGGAGCGGTATTGGCATGCTCGACGCGGCGTTGTGGTGGGACCCATCGGGTACGACACTCCGTCGCGCGCTGGCCGTCGCGAACCACTACTCGATCCGCTGGGCGTTCGTCCTCGATCCGCGGTACGGCTCGTACTTGCACGCGGCCGGATTCGTCCCTCGGGAACCGTTGCCGGGTGGGATCGAGGTCTGGGAGAATCCCACTGCACCGCGGCTTCCTGCCGCGGCTCTTCGCTTCGGCGTCCCAGACGTCCAGGGGGTCCTCTGGGGCACCCTACCGCTTGCCTCCTTCGCGCTGGTCCTGCTGCTTGCTGCTGTCCAATCGGTGGCCGGCCTCCTCGAGCCGAACCGCAAGCGGCAGACGACGCCGGTACCATCGGGCCTGCGTCCCCAGGCGGTTGGCAGCCGATGACGATCCGCCCTCGCCTTGCCAGTGCCGCCGCGCTTGTCGGCTGGGTCTCGCTCTGTCTGCTGCCGGTCGGCCTCGCCGTCGGGCGGTTCTGGCCGATCTACGTCGCGCGCGCCAACGGCATCGCCTACCAGTACCGCTCGGTCGCGGTTTACCCCGCTGACGTCCTCGTCGCGCTGACATGCCTCGGCTGGCTCGGGTGGCGGCTGTTGGCGAGTGAAAAGCCGCGGCTGCCGCGGGGCAATCTGCCGGTCATCGCCGCGGTTGCCATCCTTGCACTGGCCGCCGCCGTGAGCGTCGCCACCGCCTATGACCGGCTGCTCACGCTGGGCGTGGTGCTCCAACTGGCGCTACTGGTGCTCTTCGTTCTCGCCTGCGCGGAGCTGCTGGTTCAGTTTCCCATGCGGCCGCTGCTCGCGGTTCTGGCGGTCGTGGTGGTCTCTCAGGCGCTGCTCGCCATCTGGCAGGCCGCGACCCAGAGCACCGCGCCTGCGGAGGCGGTCTTCAACGGCTGGCCCAGGGAGGCGACCTCCCACAGTCGCGACGCCGCAGTCGTCATGATGCCGATCGCCGGCCGCTGGCTGCGCAGTTACGGCAGCTTTGCCCACCCCAACATCCTGGGCGGCTTTCTCGCCCTGAGCCTTGCGTTGTTCGCGGTCGTCGACGACCCGCGGATACGGCGATGGCGTGCGATGGCCCTCACCGCCGGCTTTGTGGCGCTGCTGTTGACCTTCTCGCGGACGGCTGGCCTTGCGGTGCTGTTCGGTGGCGCAACCTGGTGGCTCGCCCGACGCGCTGGGCCGCGCCTTAAGGGCGTTGCCACCCGTCGCGCTCGCGTCGCCGTCGCCGCGGCCGTCCTCCTGCTCGGGCTGGGGACGCTCGTGAGGGTGGGCAATCTCGGGGCCCTGGTCGAACGCAATTCGATCGAGACGCGGCTTTCCTCCTACACGGTCACGTGGAAATTGATCGGCGCGGGGATTGCCGTCGGAGCAGGGAATCACGTCCTGGTCGAGCAGCGATTTTTTGGCGGTGGCGGGCCCGCGCATGAC
>VBHO01000202.1 GCA_005882045.1 Chloroflexota bacterium
TATGGACGCTGGCGCCGGGTCGCCTGCTTGCGGTCTGGGCGCTCGCCGTGTTAACCAGTCCCCAAATCGCACGGGGGATCGCGGCCGCGGAACGGCCGGCCCCGAGGTTGACTATCGCCGGCAAGCGCGTCGCCGACGTGGTTGTCGCGACCGGGGCGCTGCTCGCCCTGGCGCCGGTCTTCGGAGTGGTCGCTGCCCTGGTTTGGCTCGATAGCGGAACGCCCATCTTCTTCCGCGCGACGCGGCTCGGCCGAGCGGGCCGGCTGTTCAAGATGTACAAGTTCCGCACCATGGTGCCCGGATCCGAGGAGGCCCTGCTCGACCTCCGCGATCGCAATCTTGCGCAGGGGATGGTAAAGATCGTCGACGACCCTCGGGTCACCGGCATCGGTAGCTGGTTGCGCCGCTTCAGCTTGGACGAGCTGCCGCAACTCTGGAACGTCATTCGCGGCGACATGAGCCTGGAC
>VBHO01000203.1 GCA_005882045.1 Chloroflexota bacterium
AGGTCGGTGTTGTCGAGCGGCCTCGACGGTTTGTCCGCCGCCTCGGCCACGGCAGCGATCGCCTCGCCATCAGGACGGGTGCCCTGCAGGGGCTGCAGGAGGGCCGTGATGTCCACCGGTTGGGAGCCCACAGCACCGAGCGCGCCGCGTGCGTGACGGACGACGCCATCGGCCCAGGTGATGGCGACCGCGACGCCCAGGATGGGAAAGTCGAACGACGGGCGTCGCCGGAGTTTCCAGTAGGCACTGGTCATCCTGCCGTCGACCGCGGGAAGGTGGATCGCCGTCATCACCTCGTCGTGGCGTTTGCTCGTGTAGTCGATGCCATCGTCCTGGTAGAGATGTGCGGCTGGAATCCGCCGCCTGCCCTCCGCCCCATGCAGCGTGACCTGCGCATCCAGGGCGAGCGCGACCGGCGCGCTGTCGGATGACGACACGGCCCAGCAGCGCGGCGAGCTGCGCGCCACCAGGCAAATCTCCCCATCCTTCTTCAAGCAGAAGCCGACCGCCTTCCGCCAGCTATAGGTCTGGTTGTAGTAGTTGCAGCGTGGGTCGACCAGCAGGTTGCCGCCCAGCGTGCCCATCATCCGCACCTGCGGCGTCGATACCAGGGCGCAGGCCTGCGCGAGCGCGCGATAGGGGCCGTCGAGCGCCGGATGCGCCGCCAGCTCATCGAGGGTGGCGGCGGCCCGAATATCGAGGCCACGCTTCGCATCGCCATCGACGGCCGCGCCTGCGGGTAGGGCGTTGAGACTGACCAGCGTCGAGACGTCGAATTGGCGGCGCTTCAGGTTTGGCACTAGGTCGGTGCCGCCGGCAATGAACATCGAGCCGGGATTCGAGGCGGCCATCTCGGACGCCTCGTCCACCGTGCGCGGCCGCAGGTAACGCAGACGCGGAAGGCGAAGCATCTACTTCCCCTTCCACTCGTCCGGCACGTCGGCGTTGATCAGTGGCGGGAAGTCGAAGGCCGGCACCGACTTCGGTCCGACGCGCTTCGACCTGTCGTTCATGGCTTTGAGCACCTTGTCTGGCGTGATCGGAACCTCGTCGATTCGCACGCCCAGCGCGTTGTAGATGGCGTTGGCGACCGCCGGAATCACGGGCAGCAGTGGGCCCTGCCCTGCCTCTTTGGCGCCGAAGGGACCCTCGCGGTCGATCGTCTCCACCAGATAGGTGTGCATGATCGGGGTCTCGAGCGCGGTCGGGCTCTTGTACTCGAGCAGGGAAGGAAACTTGTGCAGGCCCAGGCGGAAGCTCTGCTCCTCCATCAGCGCTTCCCCGAGCGCCATGTAGACGCTGCCCTCCACCTGGCCGATCACCAGCATCGGGTTGATGGCGCGGCCGATATCGTGCGCGATCCACACCTCCGGCACGCGCACCTCGCCCGTCCTGCTGTCGCAGTCGACCTCGACCACCGCGGCCGAGTAGGAGTAGGCCGGGCTGGGCCCGACGCCCGATCCCTTGTAGGGACCGGCGAGCTTCGGCGGCGTGTAGCTACCGGTGCCGGTCACGAGCCCATCCTGCGCCTCAGCGAGCTGGACCGCCTGGGCGAAGTCCATGCCATCCGCCGGCCGGTTGCGGCGAACGACCCGGTGGTCGCGGGCGATCAGCTCGTCGGGGTCACACTGCAGGGCTTTGGCCGCGACCTCGAACAGCCGGTCGCGCACCTTTTCCGCGGCCGCCTTCGCCGCATTACCGGCCATGAACGTCACCCGCGACGAGTAGCTGCCGAGGTCGATCGGCGTCAGGTCGGTGTCGGCGGTGGTGAGCTGGATATCCTCGAGCGATACGCCAAGCACCTCGGCGACGATCGCAGCCAGGATGTGATCGGAGCCCTGGCCGATGTCGATCGCCCCGCACAGCAGGGAGACGCCGCCATTGCGGTCGAGCTTGAGCTGGACCTCGGAGTGCGGCATCTCGTTCCAGTAGATGGCGGTCCCGGCGCCGCTGAGGTAGCAGCTGACCGCGAAGCCAAGGCCGCGGCCTGCCGGCATCGAGGTTCGCCGCTTCAGAAACCCCGAGCCCTCGACAACCTTATTAATGCACTCCTCCAGGCCGATGCTCGTGATCCGCAGCCAGTTCACCGTGCGCGAGTCGGGCTTCGGGAGGTTGCGCCGGCGCAGCTCGACCGGGTCGATGCCCAGCTCCTCGGCGACCTTGTCCAGGTGCGTCTCCAGGGCGAAGCGCGGCTGTGGCGTGCCGTGGCCGCGCTTGGGGCCGCAGGGTGGTTTGTTGGTGAAGAAACGGACAGCCTCGAAGCGGTATCGCGGAATCGCATAGGTGGTCGCCTGCAGCGCGCCGGTGTAGTAGGTGCTGGCGACCCCGTAGCTCCCGTAGCCGCCACCGTCGAGAAAACTCTGGAACTGCATGGCGGTGATCCGGCCGTCTTTTCTGAACCCGGTTTTGACCTTCATCAGCACCGGGTGCCGCCCCCGGTGCGCGTAAAAGACTTCCTCGCGGGTCAGCGTGATCTTGACCGGGCGCCCGGTGACGAGCGCGAGCTTGGCGGCGACCAGCTCGTGGGCGAAGATGTCGCTCTTGCCGCCGAAGCCTCCGCCGTTGGGCGTGGCGATCACGCGGATGCGGCTCATCGGCATCTCGAGCACCTTGCCCAGGGCGCGATGGACATAATGCGGCGTCTGCGACGAGGTCCACAGGGTGAGCTTGCCGTCGGCCGCGACCTGGGCGACCGCCGCGTGTTGCTCCATCGGGAGGTGCGTGCTGCCCTCGAAGAACACCGCGTCCTCGCGCACGTGGGCGGCCGCGCGCAACGCCTCGTCGGTATCGCCGAACTCGAGCGCCACCGTCTTGTGCACGTTGCTCGTCCCGTGGATCGGTTCACCGGCACCGGCGATCGCCTGCTCGATCGACATCACCGGTGGCAACTCCTGGAACTGAACGTCGATCAGGTCGAGCGCCTCGTCGGCGATCCACTCGTCCGTGGCCGCGACCGCGGCGATGGGATCGCCGACATAGCGGACCTTTTCCTTCGCCAGCGCCTCCTCGTCCTGGCTGACCGGGAGGATGCCGAACTTGATTGGCAGGTCATCCCCGGTGAGGACGGCCAACACGCCGGGGTGCGCCCGAGCGCGAGACGTATCCACGCGCAGGATGCGCGCATGCGGGTGCGGACTGCGCAGGATACGCCCGTAGATCATCCGCGGCAGGGCCAGGTCGTCGGCGAACTTCGTCTGTCCGCTGACTTTGGAAAATGCATCGGGCTTGATCAGCGACTTCCCAACGATCGATAGTTCGTCGGCTGGTTGCCTCATCGCGCAAGCGTCCCGGCACGCGAGGCCGCCAGCTCGACCGCCTCGAAGATCTTGAGGTAGCCGGTGCAGCGGCAGAGGACGCCCGCCAGCGCCTCCATGATCGCATCGCGGCTGGGATGCGGATCCCGGTCGAGCAACGCCTTGGCGGTGAGCAACATGGCCGGAGTGCAGTAGCCGCACTGGGCGGCGCCCAGCTCGGCGAAAGCGATCTGCAGCGGATGCGACCGACCATCGGCGGACATCCCCTCGACGGTTAAGATCTCGCGGCCCTCGAGGTCGAGCGGCATGCTCAGGCAGGAGAGAAATGGTTTGCCGTCGACCAGCACACCGCAGGTCGAGCACTCCCCCAGCTCGCACCCATGCTTGGTGCCGGTCAATCCCATGTCCTCGCGGAGGACTTCGAGCAGTGTTTTGTAGGGCGGGACCATCAGCGCGGCCTCCTCACCGTTGACGCGCAGGCGCACCGCGACCCGGTCCGGGATCGACACGCCCCTACTTTACGGGCTACTCAACGCGTGCCGTTACTAGCGCCCAGTAGCTCCAACGACTGGGTCTAATGGCGGTGAGTCGATGTCCAGCCGGAGTTGAACTGTTCGGTTTCGCCGCCCGCCAGCCGCTTCACTCAGGCTCGCGTCGTATCTCTACCAACCACGCCTGAGCCCCGTTGGAGTCGATCGTGACATCGAACAACGCCGGTTCGATCGAGTCGATCGACCAGCCAACCGCGAAGGCGCTCCTCAGCTCCGCACTGGAAACCCGGCGGGGGCCCCAGTCGCCGGGTTGACGATCGCTGAAACACATCATGTAGTACGTCCCGCCCGGCCGAAGGGCAGAACGGAGGCTCTGAACAAAGATCGGGCGTTGTTCGTCGTCGAACACGTGGAAGACC
>VBHO01000027.1 GCA_005882045.1 Chloroflexota bacterium
CGAATGGCTCGCCGATCTTGGCATGTACCTGCTCTACCAGCTTGGCGGGCTGCCCGTGATGGTCGCCATCTTCGCGGGCATCGTGACCGCATCCGCCGTATGTCTCTACCTGCTTCTGCGGCAGACCGGTCTGGCGGCGAGCGCGGCCGCGGCCCTGACGCTGGTGGGCGTCCTGGCGGGCTCGACCGCCTGGGGGGCTCGGCCGCAGCTCCTCAACGTGCTCTTCTGCGGCCTGTTGCTGCTGGGTCTCGTCCGTTACCGAGCTGGCCGGCTCTCCGCCTTCGTGTTGCCCCCTTTCATCTGGCTGTGGGCGAACCTGCACTCCGCCTTCGTGGTGGGGGTCATCATCAGCGTGCTATTCCTCGCCGGTGAAGTGTTCGACAGCTGGCGATCGCGGCCGGATGCCATGCCGAGGCGTCGCCTGATCGCGCTGGGATGGGGGATCTTGGCCGGCTTCGGGCTGGCGTTTATCAATCCCTTCGGCATCCAAACGGTCCTCTTTTCGCTCGGGACGCTGACCTCGCCGCTGATCCAGAACAACATCCAGGAATGGGCCTCGCCCGACTTTCATTCGATCGCCGGCATGATGTTCGAGGGGCTGGTCTTCCTTCTCCTGGCGGGGCTGGCGACCGGCCGGGTCAGGGCCCGCACGGCTGAGTGGTTGGTTGCCTTCGCGCTCCTCTACCTTGCGCTCGCCTCCCAGCGGCACGTGCCGCTCTTTGTCCTCGGCGCCGCGCCGCTGGTGTGCCGATGCGCCCAGGCGTTGCTGCAGCAGGTGGCGGCCATGCTGCCGCCGGTACACGACCGGCCAGCGGCGCAGGCCGCCTTTCGGTGGGCGCCCTCGCGCCCGGGCAGTCCCGGATTCGCGCTGGGCGCCGTCAACCTTCTGCTGCTGGTCGTGGTCGGCGCCGGCATGGTGGGTTACCGCGCCCTCCCCAACCTGCAGCCGGGGCGGCAAGCGCAAGCCATCAGCGCCGCTCTCCCGGTCGGGGCGACCGATGCCCTGCAGGCGCTCGGACGGCCGGTGCGGGTCTTCAACTACTACGACTACGGCGGCTACCTGGTCTGGCGCCTGTTTCCAGGTGGCGGGCGGGTGTTCATCGATGGCCGGGTCGAGGTCTACGGCTCGCAGATCTTCAGCCGCTATTTGCAGGTCAGTTACATGAGCTCGACCTGGCCGGACGTGATCGCCCAGGCGCATCCAGACGCGATCATCCTGCCCAACGCCCATCCCCTGGTCGGCATCCTGCGGCAGGACACGACCTGGCAAATCCTGCGGCGTGACGCGGTGGCGACCGTCTTCACGCGAGTAGGCTTCGCTCCATGAGCCCGGCGTCGTCGGTGGAGATCAGCGCCGTGATGCCCGCCTTCAACGAGGAAGGCAACCTGGAGCAATCGGTGGGACGGATGGCCGCCGCCCTCGCCGACCAGGCCCGGGCCTTCGAGGTGATCGTCGTCGACGACGGCAGCCGCGATGGGACGGCCACGCTGCTGGCCCGGCTCAAAGCGATCCATCCAAGCCTTCGCGTGGTCCGCCATCCCGTTAACCGCGGATACGGTGCCGCGCTACGATCCGGTTTTGCGGCGGCCCGCTATCACTGGATCTTCCTGATGGATGCCGACAACCAGTTCGATCCCGCCGACGTGGCCGTCCTGCTGGCCGCCGCCACCGATGCCGACATCGTCGCCGGCTATCGCCAGCGGCGGCGGGACCCGCTGCCGCGGCGGCTCAACGCCTGGGCGTTCTTCACCCTGGTGACCATCTTGTTCGGCCGCCTGGCGCGGGATGTGAACTGCGCCTTCAAGCTGATCCGGCGCGACCTGCTCGTCCGCATGGAGCTGCACTCCGAAGGGGCGTTGATCAATACCGAGGTCTTCGTGCTGGCCCGCCAGCTGCAGGCACGCGTGGTGGAGGTGCCGGTTCAGCATTACCCCCGGACCTCCGGTCGCCAGACCGGGGCCAACCTACGGGTCGTCTTCCGAGCCTTCAGCGAGCTGCTCGCCTTCAAGGCCGAGATGCGGAAAGTGGAGAAGGCGGCATGAGCCCCGAGATCTCGATCATCATCCCGGCCTTTAACGAGGCGGCGCGTCTCCCCGCCACGCTCGACCGGGTCGAGCACTTTCTGAAAACCTCCGGACTGAACGCCGAGGTGATCGTGGTCGACGATGGCAGCCGGGATGCCACCGCCGAGGTGGTTGCGCAGCGAGCGATCACCTGGCCGCAGCTGACGTTGGTCACGTCCGGTCGCAACGGCGGGAAGGGCGCTGCGGTGCAGCTCGGGATGGGACACGCGCGCGGTCGCTATCGCATCTTCAGCGATGCCGACCTCAGCGTGCCGATCGACGATCTGGAGAAGCTCTTGCGGCCGCTGCGCGGCGGGGCCGGGGTGGCGATCGCCTCCCGTGCGCTCAAAGCCTCACAGGTGGAGCTGCATCAGCCCTGGTATCGGGAGACGATGGGGAAGATCTTCAACCGCCTGGTGCGCGTCTTCGTGCTCGGCGGTGTCCACGATACGCAGTGCGGCTTCAAGGCCTTTACCGCAGAGGTCGCCGACCGGGTCTTCCCGGTGCTGCAGACCCGCGGGTTCGGATTCGATGTCGAGGTGCTCTATCGTGCCCAGCGAGCCGGCTACCGGATCGTCGAGGTGCCGACCCGCTGGATCAATTCACCGCAGAGCCGCGTGCATCCGATCCGGCATTCGACCGTGATGTTCCTCGAGCTGCTTGCCATCCCGGGGCGCGTCCGCAAGCATCCGACTAAGGGCAGCGGGCATCAGGACGCAAACCGGGCGTCAGCCTGAGCAGCTGATAGGGGCCGACTTGCGATCGAGCGACGGTACGGGCGGCCAGCCACTGGTCGAGAAACGGTGACCCCGGCACCGAGCTGAGGTTCCAGGGCTCGCCCTCTGGATTGGGGCCGAGGATGGCCAGGGTGACGCCGGCGCGCGCCAGCTGGCAGGCGATGGTTCGCTCCATCGGCTCGGTGTTGGTCAGCCCGGGAAAGACCTCGTAGTAGACGGTGCCCGGTTTTCGGTCACTGAGAAAGTAGAGCGTCGTGTCGTTGAACATCACCAGGTCGTTGCGCTGGAGCCCCACCCAGATCGGGCGGCCGTCCGGCGTCGCGGCATCGATCTCGCGGATGACCTCGGCCAGTTCCGAGGTTGGCATCCAGGCCCGCTGCCCGCTGAATCCACTGTGGGGCACCCCGGCCGCGGTGGCCGGCAACGCGAGGTCGCGAAAGGCCGTGCCGCCGGCGGCCATACTCAACAAGAGGATACCGGCGATCGGGACCAGTGCCTGAAACGCGCCACGCGCCTGGCGGGCGAGCCGGCCTCGGCGTTCCAGCAGCAGGGCGAGCAGGATGGCGGTCAGCGGCCAGGCGTCCAGGGCATGAATCCCATCGGCCCGGGTTCGGACCCAGGTGAAAACGAGCAGGCCGCTGAGCACCAGGGCCGTGAGTCGCGCACGCTCGTCGGGGACTGATCGGCGGCGGTAGGCGCGCACCGCGCCCCACAGCCAGATCAGCGCGAACGCGATCCCGAGGACGATCACGACGGGCCCCTCGTGGCCGCTGCCGATGGGGATGCTGCGAGCCCGTGGGTAGAGGCTGACGGGATAGGTGACGATGTCCGACCACACCGGGGTGAGCCCGGCGATCAGGATGGTGCTTCCCCAGAGAAGGGTCCCCACGCCGGCCGCGCCCAGGACGTAGGGCACCAGCCGGGCGCGTATGGAGGTGCGGGTGAGTCCCATCGCCAGGTACCCGGCCGCCAGCCCGATCCCGAGCGCGAGCGCGAATTCGGGTCGCGAGAAGGATGCCAGTCCGACCAGGGCCCCCGTCAGCAGCGGCCATCGCTGCCGATCGCGGTCCAGGCCATAAAGGAACGCCAGCACCGCCGACACGCCGATCAGGTTCGCGAGGAACGCGGAGTTGAAGGCGGGAACCGAGATCGGCACCGCACTGATGAGCCCGGTGAGCATGAGGCGAATGCCACCGCGTAATCCGAGGCGCCCCGTCAGCACATACGCCAGCACGGCGAACAGCGCGAGCACGAGCACCCCGAGCGCTCGCTCAACCATCACGTTGACCGCGAACAATTTGAAGGCGCTGGCGAGCACGTAGGTATCGAGCGGCCCGTAGGTGGCCCAGTAGTCGCGGAATGGCACGAGTCCGGCCGCACTGAGCGCGGCATTGGTGAGGGTGACGCCTTCGTCGTGACGGTCCAGCGGCGCCACCATGAAACGGAGCGTGGCCAGCGCGAAAAAGATGGTGATGGCGAGCAGCTGGGCGATGACGACCGGCAATGGGCCCTGCCGCCGAACCGATGCGGCGGGCTGGGTTGGCAGCGGCTCGAGGAGTGCCATGTGGGCTAGCCCCCGCTCACCCGGTAGATCACGACTGCGCCGTCCCGGTAGACCGGGTGTAGGTAGGTATGGAGATCGGGGTGAAAGCCGGTCGCCGCCTCATCGGGTCCCCAGTAGAGCAGCGTCAGACGATTGGCGGCGAGAAAATTCTGCACGGCGCCGTCCGGCTGGTCGGGGCCGAGGACGGCCGAGACGTTGCGGATCTTCTCGAAGTAGTCGAGGGTCTCGCTGTAGTGACCGACGTAGACCGGGACACCGGCCCAGGCGGGGAGCAGCTGGCCCGCCCCGGGCGCAGAGAGGGCGCGGTCATGAGCCTGGTGATGGGACGAGAGCCACTGCATCGCCTGCCAGGCGTCGTCCGTGACGTAGGCCTCGGCGAAGGCTCCCGACGCAAATCGCAGGGCGATCGCCAGCACGATCGCGGAAGACAAACAGGCCACGGTGACAAGGATGGCCTCGATGCGGCGCGCCCGAGCCCGACGCAGACGAGTGGTCAGGCTCGTCAGTCCGACCGCCGCCAGGATGCCGATTGGAACGAACAACGCGTCCAGCAGCCGCCGTTGGATATTGGCCAGGTTTGGCAGATAGAGCAGCGCCGTCACCAACGGAGGCCAGACCAGCATGAGCGCGAGAGCCTGGTCGCGGCGGCGCCAGGCGATGGTCATGCCGACGATGGCGAGAAGCAGCGGGAAGCCGAGGCTGACGGCCAGGCTCACCGGCCCGGGCGCCTGGTGCCGCCACTGCTGCGCCCATTGCGCGACCGTCGGATCGCGGAAGAGGATCCATGCGTTGTAGGCGACCAGTGGCAGCGTGGCGGCGAATGCCGCGGCCTCGGTCGCGAGCGCCCGCCACGATGGGCGCTGCCCCCAGAGGAACAACAGCGCCCGGTAGGCGACCCAGATGACGGCGAGCACCGGGATCATCTGCGGATGAATGGCGGTGAGCGCGGTCAGCGCCGCCGCCGTCAGCGCCAGCGGCCGCCAGCCCGGCGCCTCCACGATCGCGAGCAGGCCGAGCAGGGCGATGATGATCAAGGCCGTCGCCCAGGCGAAATGGGGGATGGCGAGGATCGAGTACCAGCCGCTCAGCTCGGGAAGATGCAGATCGAGCGCTTCGACGCGGCTGCCAAATATCACGGGGTTGGCGGCCGCCTGCGCCAGGAAACCGGCGCCGGAGCCGAGGACGACCAGGACCAGCCCGAGGTTGGCGCGTTGGGGCGGCAATAGCCGGCGGCAGAGGCGCTCGGCGGCGAGCACGAGGGCGATCGCACCGGTGATCCGGGCTAGATGATAGGTGGCGATCAGGGGTAAATGCAGGAGTGCCGCCAGGTGGCCGAACAGCAGGTAGAAGCCAAAAAGGAACACGCCCCCATGCGGCTCGCTGGTGTAGGGGTCGTTCCAGAGCCACGATCCATCCGCGCCCTCGCGCATCTTGGCGAGGTAGGTGGTGGCGTCGTCGGCGATGAAGAAGAAGCCGGCGAAATGGTGACCCGGCGGCGTCCAGAGGTAGGCGAGCAGGTAGGGGAGGAGAGAGACGGCGGCGATCACGGCTGCGAAGACAAAGGCGAACCGGATACGCCGGGCGCGAGGCGCGGGCGCCGGCGCCGGCCGGGCTAGCGGGAGCGCAGCAGCCATGGCGCGCCAAGGAACAGGATCAAGGTGGCAAAGAAGAGCGTGTTAGCGGCGAGAAAAACCACCGGGTCCATCGTTTGGGCCGCGCGGAAGCCCGTCTGCCCGAATGCCGGACCTGCGGGCCACCGGGAAAAAACGCTGAAGAGCAAAAGGATCCCGGTCAGCGCGGCGGTCGGCACCGGTGGCCAGTCGCGCTCCGCGAGCGCGATGCAACTGAACCAGATCAAAGGCAGCACAATCACCAGGTGATGCGTCCAGGTCACCGAGGACAGCAGCGGGATCAGGGGAATGAAGGCGGCGCCGCCAATCAGTGCCGTCTGCCGTCGCGTTTGCCACCACCACCACCAGACCAAGATGGCGGCGGCAGCGATGACCAGGACCGCTACCCAGGACAACGCGATCCAGGGTTGGGTGTAGGGGTTCGAGCTCACCGTCCGATCGAGCACGGCGGCGAGCGATTGGTTGGCATAAAAGGCCGTTCCCCCAGCGAGCGCCGGCAGCACCTGGCCGAAATAGGCGAGGGTGTCCTGGAATCGAAGCATCAGCCCGGCGCCGGTGAGGACCGCGCATCCGGCGAGCACGAAGGCGGCGGCGCGGAAGCGCCGATCCAGCAGCAGCCAGACGACCAGGATGAGCGGCGTCAACTTCAGCGCCGCGGCCGCGCCGATGGCGACGCCGAAGGCCGGTTGGCCCCGAAGGACACCGACGAGCCCGACCGTCACCAATAGCAGCACGAGCAGGTTCGCCTGACCCTGCACCACGTCGACCCAGAGTGGATAGAAGGTCAGGGTGGCAAAGAGTAACGCGGCGGTAGCCCAGCTCGTCGGCCGCAGCCAGCGCAGCACGACGACGACCGCGAGCGCGAGCGAAGCCTGATTGATCGCCATCCAAACCGCTGCGGCTACACCGTCTGAAAGCAGGCCGAGGGGCGTGACGATCAGCGCGAAGCTCGGCGGGTAGATGTAGGCCGGGCGGAGCGTCGCATCGGGAAAGGGATGATGGAGAAACGCCGCGTAAAGCGGTTGGCCGTGTACGATGTCGCGGGCCGCGGCCAGGTAGACGCCGAAATCCTGGTGATGGACGCCGCCCTGACTCAGGACCATGACGTAGATCACGGCGGCGACCCCCACCAGCACGACCTGGGCAACGAAGGCGGGACGAACCCGGCCAAGCGTGGGCGACGCCGGGGTGGCCCGGGCCGCGGAACGTGGGGTCGACACTGCCCACCTATAACGACCGGGAGAAGGGGTTCCTCACACTCGGCGTTACACCGTCGTCATGGCTGGCGATCTGCCGCCGGCCGGCAGACCAAGGGCTTCGCTGACCCGGGTCGCCGCCCGGTTGACCACCCCGTTGGCCTACCTCGCCGTGCTCGGGGGGCTGCAGGTCCTGCTGCTCTGGACGCTGCGTGATCACGTCGGCGTCTGGGTCGCCGCCGCCAGCACCGCGGGCGTCCTGGTGCTGCTCGGACTGCTCGTCTTCGTCGAGGGTCGCGGGCGGCTCAAGCTCATTTGCGCTGGCGCGCTTGGTGCGCTGACCGCGATTGGACCGACCCTGTATGGCGTGGTCGAGCGCACCCGCGTCGGCCTCACGATGGAGCACGATGGCCTGCTCCAGATCGAGTCGGCGATCGACCGCCTCCTGAACCGACAGCCGATCTACGGGGTCGACTGGTCCACCACCCCGATGGCCAGGATTTCCTGGGATGTCACCGCGGGCCCCAACCCGGCGCTGCACCACCTGGCGTACTTCCCATTGACGGTGCTGGTCGGCGTGCCCTTCCGTGTCCTCACCCACGCGCTCGGGCTGCCATTCGATTACCGCATCGTGCTGATCGGGTTCACGATCGTCGGTCTGCTGGCGATCGTCGCCTTGCCGATTGCTCCCGACCGGCGCGTCATGGTGATCACGGCGCTCTTTGTCAGCCCCCTGGTGACGCTCTACCTGTGGTCGGGGCGCACCGACATCGAGTTCCTGGCGCTCGTCCTGCTCAGCCTCGCGCTGCTCTCGCGCGGGCATCCGATCCCGGCCGCTGCGGCGCTGGGGATCGCCCTCGCCCTCAAGCCGTTCGCGGCACTGGCCGTTCCGTTTCTGTTGCTGGTGCTCGTCATCCGGTGGCGTGCCCAACGGTCACTGCCGGAGGTCGCGCTCAGCCTGGCGGCGCTCTCGCTGGCGCCGCTCGTCACCATCCTTCCGTTCTTCATCGCGAATCCGCAGGCCTTCTGGACGGACGTCGTGCTCTACACCAGCGGGGGGATCCGCGACGCCTATCCAATCGTTGGCTACGGCTTCGGCGAATTTCTCTACCGGGTGCACCTCGTCGCCCACCGCACCGACAGCGTGCCCTTCGGCGTCTTTCAGCTGCTCGCCCTGGTACCGGTGGTGTGGATCACGGGTCGCGCCTTTCTGCGCCGCCCGTCGCTCGGTCGCTGGATGGCGGGCTACGTCCTGTCGCTACTGGCGTTCACCTTCTTCGCGCGCTTCTTCAACGACAACTACGTGGCGGTCGTCATCACGCTCCTTCTCTGCGTCCGGCCGTTAGGGGACCGGCGCGTTGCTCAGGCGCCCGCCAGGCAGGCCGTGCGCCTGGCTGCCTGATGGCGCTCGCGCGCCGGACCTGGGAGCCCGGATCGACACAGCCGCATCAACGCGCCAATACGATCCGCTGGCGATGGCCGGCGTTCGTCATCGCGATGGTGTGCGCGCTGACCGTGCCGCCGATCCTGGTGGCCGCCCTGGCGAGCCCGCCGGGCAGCGTCTTCAGCGGCTACGTCGTCATTGCTCGCGATGCCTTCGTCTACCAGGCGATGTGGCGCGACGGCTGGCACGGCGCCTGGTTCTTCCATCCCGCCTTTACCTCGGAATCGGTGCCCGGGATTCTCTTGTATCCCTGGTATCTCTGGCCGGCACACCTTGTGGGTTGGGCCGCCGGTCCCTGGCTCTATCACGCCGCGCGGTTGGCGGCCGCGGCTGCCCTGCTGGTCGTGGTGTGGCTGCTCGTCGCGGAGTTCTTCCGGCCACGCCTGCTGCGCCGCTGGGCTTTCGTGCTCTGCATCCTGGGTGGCGGCGTCGGTGTGCTGCTGCCGCGCGATGTTCATCTCGGTCCGTGGATCACGCATGCCACCGAGATGACGTCGCCGGGGAGCAGCGTTGCCGACTTGATCTCGATGGCGCCACACCTGCCCTGGGCGCTGGCCCTGATGTGCTGGGTGATGGTGGTCGCGCTGCGGCTGCGCCGGCGTGCCCAGCTGTGGTTGCCGGCGAGTGGCATGCTGGCCGTCGCCGGGCTGCAACTGGTCTATCCGCAACTGGCGTTGCTGGCGGTCGCCGCCATCGGCGGCTGGTCACTCCTGCGGCGTCACCGCTGCGCCTTGTGGTTTGCCGCGGCGTCGGCGCTGGTCCAGCTGCCCTACCTCGGCTACCTGTTCTGGGTCTGGCAAACGGCGCCGGCTGCGCTGCGCGTCATCCGGCCCGCGCTGGAGGTCGGCGATCCGTTCGGCTTTCTCGTGCTGTCGCACCTGGTCGCCAGCAGCCTGATCGTCATCGCGCTCTGGCGCGGGCGGCTGCGTGGCGATCTGCTGCTGCCCGCGCTCTGGATCGCCGGGATGACGGTTTTCATGTTCGCGCCGGGGATCAGCGGAACGCTGGGTCGCAGCTTCATGGCCAGCTCGGTGCCGTTTGGCCTGTGTGCCACCCCCGGTCTGCTGGCGGTGCTCCGCCTCGTGCGTCGGCGGCAATGGCGGCGTCGCATCCTCACGGTCACGCTCGCGGCCTCGAGCCTCTTCGGCCTCTTCAGCCTGGCCCAGCCGTACTGGATTGCGACCTTTCGGCTCGATCCCTATGCCGAGTACGAAGGCAGCGATGAGGCCACCCTGCTCGGCCGCCTCGCCCCTCATGTCTCGCGGCGCGACATCGTGCTCACGACCTACCTGGACGGCATCTTCATCCCCGCGCAGACCGACGCGCGCGCCTTCGACGGCCACCCGGACATGACGATCGACGCCGCGCACAAATCCTCGGAGGTGCTCGCCTTCTTCGGTAGCTGGGACGCCGGCCAGCGCGCCGAATTCCTGCGCGTCAATCACATCGGCTATGTGCTGACCACGAGCGCCGTCTTCCGCGACCGGCTGGTTGACGATGCGCCGCTGCGGCTGGTCGACAGGCAGGGGTCGGCCGCCCTCTTTCAGGTGGTGAGCGAGTGATGAGGTCCCGCTGGCAGCGATTGACGGTCGCGGTGATTGCCGCGTTCGTCATCGCCGGCCTGCTGGTGGTCGGCCATCAATCGAGCCTCGCGCGGCGGAGCGCCGACTTCACCATCAACTATTCAGCGGCGCTCTTGATCCGCGAGGGTCATCCGCGCGCGATCTACCAGCGCGACCAGCTCGGACCACTAATGTTGCGTCTCTCGGATAACGCCATCGATCCCCGTCTGCCGTTCGACGCGCCGCTCGCCCTCGCGCTCCCCTGGGTGCCGCTCACGTTTCTTCCCCTGGAGCTGGCCTTTCATGTCTGGCAGATCGTGACCCTGTGCCTGCTGCTGCTCTCGCTGATGTTATTGGCGCGCTGGCTGCCGCTCGGCCGCCGCTCGCTGCCCCTCGCGATGGCGGCGCTGCTGGCATTCCCGGCGACCTGGGCCTTGTTCAGTGAGGGCCAGTCGAGTGCGCTGCTCTTGCTCGGCGCCGTCTTGCTCGTGGGCGCCTGGCGGCACGATCACTGGTGGATGGCTGCAGCCGGCGCGCTGCTGCTCGGGCTCAAGCCGCAGTACCTGCCCGCCTACCTGATCCTGCTCGGGGCCCAGCGGCAGTGGCGCATGCTGGCCGCCGCCATGCTTGGCGCGGTCGCCGCGGGACTGAGTCCTTTGCTGGCGGGCGGGGTCAGCGGAATGTCCGCGATGGTCTGGAGCGCCCTGGAGGCGGGGCAGGGCGTGGTCCGTTACAACGAGAGCCTGATCGGCACGGTTTCGCCCTTGCTCCCCGGTCGCCTTCCCACCATCCTGGGCTTCAGCCTCTGGGCGTTCGCGCTGGCGGCCCTCGCCCTCGCCGCTTTCCGCGGAGCGCGCGCCCACGCGATCGGGCTGGCGGCGCTGGCCGGCACGGTCGCCATCCTCTTTTCCCCGCATGCGCTGCCCTACGACACCGTCCTGCTGGCGCTGCCGGCCTGGCTCAGCTTCGTCCTTTACCGGATGCAGGCGATCCCGAGCCCGGCACCCGCCTGGATGGCGATCGCCCTCGCCGTTGTCGTCGACCTTGGCAGCCCACTGGTCATGCTGGCGCCGCTGCTGCTCCTCGGTTGCCTCGTCTGGTATGGCCGCGCCTATCTCCGGCGGGCGCACGACCATCCGACGGCGATCGCGGCCTGAACCGTCAGGCGGCGGGTTGTGCCAGACCGGCCGCGGGGCGTTCCGGGACACGAACCGCCATCCGTTGCTCGCGTCGCAGCATCATCAGCAGCAGCAGCCACAAGAGCAGCAGACCGGCCAGCTTGACCGAGGTGCCGGCGAGCACCAGCGCCGCCTGCCCGGGCGTGTGCACCTGGAGGTCAGCCGGCAACGGGAAGGCGCGCCGGTCCATCCAGCACATCACGTAAGCGGCGGCCAGCCCCCATCCATAGCGAGCGCCTGGCCGGCGGTTCATGATCCATGCAAGCGCGGTCGCCATCGGCAGCAGCAGGGTAACCAGGTGATGCTGCCAGGTCACGCTGCTGACGATCAACAGCGAGGTGATCAGGGCGGCGACGCCGAGGCGGAGGCTCCAGGTCTGCTCGCCCCGGGCACCGGCATGCCACAGCGTGATGCCGATGACGACCACGGCGGCCGTGACGATCGTGACCTTGGCCACCACCTGGGTCGCGCCACCGAAGAGGCCAGGCGCGAGCTCGACGATGCGACTCACCAATCCGTCGATCGATCCGTTGTCCCAGTTCGCGGTCCCCAGCCCGATGCGGGGCAGTACGACGGTGAAGAATTGCCAGCTGCCGGGGGCGGCCAGCATGCTCACCACGGTGACCCCGACCAGCGTCAGGCTGCCCAGCACCGCGATGCGCCAGCGACTCAACCGGGCGAACAGGGGAATCAGGAAGATCGGCGAGACCTTGAGGGAGGCGGCGGCCGCGATGAAGACCCCCGCCAGGCCGGACCGCCGTCGCAGCGCCGCCCACAGGGTGGCGGTCAGAAGCAGCAGCCACAGGGTCGCCACCTGCTGGAACTTGAGGTTGAGGTAGACGGGCATGAAGGTGAAACTCGCGAGCAGGAACAAACGACGGCCGCTGCGCGAGAGCTCGGGGTGGATCCGAAGAATCAGGGCGAGCGCGACCAGGAACGCCGCGTGCACGACCAGCAGCCAGATGCGCGCCGCCGCCACCAGTCCAAGCGAGGTCAGTGGCGCCAGCAGCAGTGCGAAGAAGGGTGGGTAGATATAGGCGACGACCCACGACTCGCTTCCCCAGGACCGCTTGAAATCGGCATAGATGTCGGTCCCATGCGCCGCCGCCTGCGCGCCCCCGAAATAGTTGACGAAGTCGAAGCGCAGTGCGGTCGGCGTGAGGGTCACCCATTGCACGACCGACCAGATGACGTAATAGAGGGCGGCGATCACGACCAGCATGAGCAGCACCCGCTCGCGAAAACGGGCTTCGTAGAGCCGCCGAACGCCGTACCAGGTTCGAAGATTCATGCCGCCCTGACCTGTGCCGGCATGGCCGGCCGCCGCAGCATCCGCTGGTGCCAGGCGACGACGAGCAGGGAGAAGGGGACCACGGTGAAGCCATTGAAGTAGCCGATCCGCGCGCCGAGGAAATAGAGGAGGGGGATCACGGCAAAGCCCCAAACGGTGAGCTCGACCAGCGGGTCCTCCCAGCCGTCAAGCCGGGGGCCGAGAAGCAGGGCAATCGCCGGGAGCAAAAGGACGAGGTCGTAGGACTGCACGAACGGTAGGGCGAAGAGCCAGAGGATCAGCAGGGTGAGGCCACGGGTGTGGGCGTCGGGGGCGCGACGGAGCGCCCAGACCCCGTACGCGATCGCGGCACACAAGGTGGCCAGCAGCGCCGCTGTCTTGATCCAGCCACCGAGTCCCGGGTAGAAAAAGCTCTCCACCGAGGCTATGTCGGGCTGAAGACCCTGCACGGCCTGCCACATGCGTGGGACCTGCAGCGGCCACTCCAGAAAATGAAGACCCATGACGGCGGCCATCAGGCCGAAGGCGCCGGCCGAGGCGACGACGAAGCCCGACATCATCCGGCGAGCCACCGCGGGCTCCAGCAAGAGGAGCACCAGCGGGAGCGGCAGCCCGATGTTCGGCTTGACCCAGACCAGCACCAAGACGGCACCGGCCAAGAAAGGCCGTCCATTGCGAGCAAGCACCCAGGCCGCAATCAAGGCGCCGAACACGATGACCGAGACCTGGCCCATGAAGAGGTTGATGAAGCCGACGGCGCACAGCAGGACGCACCCGGCTCCGATCGCCGCGCGGCGACGGGACCAACCGAGCAGGGAGAAGGTGGCGAACGATGCTGCCAGGAGCATGAGGCCGAGGAGGACGGCGTACATGGCATAGGCGACTTGCCAGGGGAGGCTGGTGACCGGTACCAGCGCATACGCCAGCCACGGTCCTTCAGGGAAGGCGAGGAATTCGTAGTAGGCCGGGTTGCCGGGGACAAGCCCCTGCGGCGCGTCGTAGAGCCGGTACTCGGTGGCGGCCAGCGTCGGCCAGTTGTAGGGGTCACCGTGGTGCGCGACGACGGTGGCGGCGGCGAAGAAGGCGCGGAAGTCCTGTCCCAGCGTCGACGACGTCACCAGCTGGCGGCCATAGGGAATGACCATGGCCAGCAGGAAGACCACCAGCAACCGCTGGCGGAAGCGGCGGCGCACCGCGGCGCGCGTCATCCCCGGGACTTCACGGCGTAGTCTCGGTTGGCGGGGGTGTCGCGCATCATCAGGGTCGCCTTGTCGAAGGTGCCGAGCTCAAACCAGCCGGTCTGCCCCGGCGAATTGCGGATCTGCCGCAGCTCGGTGATGATCGGGTCGTTCGAATGGAAGATCACCCAGTTGATCTGGTAGCGCTCGAGCAGTTGCGCCTGGTCCTGTCCGAGCGACTGCAGATGGTCGTAGTCCCGCAACAGCTGGTCACCGTCCAGTGCCGCGTCCCCGAAGATGAACACCGGCTGCGGCGGGGTGTGCCCTTCCAGACGGAAGATCAGGTAGCCACCCCAGCCATAGACGTTGAGCATGTGGCCCGGCGGCGGGTGCTGCACCAGGAAGTCGGCCGCCTTGATGGGGAAGTCGCGCGCCACCAACTTCCCGTCGACGCGTTGCAGCAGGCTGGGCAGGCTGGCGACCGCTACGATCGCGAGCACCAGGACGATCATCACGACGTTCGCGGCAAAGGTAAGCGGCGTGGTTTTCGGCACGCGCCGCGGCCACGAAAGGGAGAGGCGCTCGCGTGCTTGCTGCGCGTAATCCGCCAGCGCCGGGACGGCGACCAGCATGAAGAACGAGAGGTTGCGGACCGAGTGCAGGGCGAGACCGAGGCCGACCAGTAAGAGCAGCAACTGGCGCGGCTCGATCCGCCGTGACAGCGCCAGCCCAGCGATGATCAGGAAGATCATCGCCTCGAAGGCCCACATCTGGGACATCTGGAAATTCGGCGAGAACCACTCGACGATCAGCCGCTGCTGCTCCGCGCTGCCACCAGTCTGGAAGGGATAGAGGTAGATGTCCCAGCCGTTGGGGTTGAGGATGGCGACCGCGATCGATGCGGCGAGGACGACGGCCATTGCCCGCAAGCGAGGGAGGGCCATGGCCCCCGGACGCCGGATGACCAATCGGAACGCCTCCACAACCAGTGCCAGCCCCACGATCCCGTAACCGAGCACGAAGCCACCATGGAGATTGACCCAGACCAGCATCACGAGCGGGAGGAGATAGAGTGCGCGGCTTCGCCCCTCGCAGAAGCGCTTCACCCATAGATAGGTGAGCGCGCTCAGCGCGAAGGTGATCATCTGGATGCGCGGGCCCCAGATCGGGTTGGCGGCGGCGACTCCGAGGGCGAGTGTCAGACCGGCGATCACGAAGTTCACTCGGCGGTCGATCGCCAGGTAGACGAGAAGGAAGCCGGCGGCCGTCACCGCCCCGAAGACCAGGCTGACCAGCGGGAGGCGCCCGACGGCATAGAGCGCCGCAAGGATGACTTCGCTGAGCCACTCGTGCGTGATCCAGCGGTGGTTGCTGACGGTGAAGGTATAGAGGTCATGGCGCGGTACCGCGTGGTGGCTGAGGATCCAGTTGCCGGTCGGCAGATGCCACCAGAAATCGGGATCCGTGACCGGCTGGATGGCGGCGATCAGCATCGTCAGGAAGATGGCGATGGTGAAGAAGTGGGGGAGGTCGAGCCAGCGCACGGCTCGGCTCAGCCACCGATCAGAGCCTGGCTGGAGCGGAAGCGGAGCGGTGGAACGGGCCAGGCTTGCCAATTTAACAGGGGCTTCTTAGAAGACGAAGGGAATCAGCCGGCGGGTGTGCGCCGCGTAGGCCTCGTACTGCGGGTAGGTGCTGCGAAGAATCCGCTCCTCGAAGACCGTGCGGGCGATCTGGGCCGCGAGGAAGACCGCAAAGAGCGCGAGGTGCAGGGAGAACAGGGTTGGCAGGACAAGGCCAACGCCGGCGATGATTTCGCCCAGGTAGATCGGGTGGCGAATCAGGTGGTAGGGTCCGCTGGTTACCAGCCCGCGCGCCTCGGGCACGATGCTGAAGCGTTTGCCCAGATAGGTCAGCGAGTACAACGCCCAGGTCATGCCGACGGCGAGGCACATGTCGCTGCCGGCCAGCACCCAGACGTTAAGAACAGCCCGTAGAGCACGAAGCTCCCGATCAGGGCCGCCGCGATGGCGACCGGGTTGTGGTCCCGGGCGATCGCCTTGCTGCGGACGGCGTAGATCGCGACCAGGAACGCGAAGAAGGCGACCGTCAGGATGCGGTTCAGGAGATACATGGTTCCGGCCCGGTCCAGGTCACCGTGGGTCAGGGCGTGCTGTACGCCGGCGAAGGCGAGTTCCCCCTGGATGGCCACCAGGAAGCCGAAGACTCCCAGGGGAAGCGCCCGCCCGAAGATGAAGGACGCCCGATTGCTCATCTGCTACGAGAATCAGCGTGAATTCGTCGATTTTCCTGCTATCATGGGGCCGCCAAACGGGGGCTCCCGCCAGAAAGCTATACCGTTTTTCTTAGTCCTAGTAGTCCTTTATGAGTGCGATCCAGGCCACGGATGAGACCTTCGATCCATTCGTATTGATTCATCAGTCGGTTACCGCGCGCCTGCAGGTCGTCGAGGCGGAGCTGGAGACGGCCGAGACCAAATCGCGCGACCTGGAGGCCTCGCTGGAGCAGGTCCGGGAGCAGGCCGAGGAATCGCGGGTGGTCGAGAAGCACCTGCTCAACAACCTCAAGCAGTTCTCCCCCACCGAAGTGCAGGAGACGTTCGCGAACATCCGGGAGACCCAGTTGAGCCTGGAGCGGGTGCAGTTCGAGTACGAAAGCCTTGCCGCCCGGCGCGCCGAGTTGAAGGACCAGGGGCAGTTTCTGCGGTCCGCCAGCCAGATCCTGGCCGACCTGCAGCGGATGTACGGCGACAACGGCAGTCGGCCGGCGCCGGGCGACGGTGACAAGCAGTTCCGCGACGCATCACGCCAGGTGTTCCAGATCATCGAAGAGGAGCGGATGCGCATCGCTCGCGACATGCACGACGGACCCGCCCAGTCGATGGCCAACCTGGTCCTGCAGGCGGAGATCCTGGAGCGTCTGCTCGACCGCAATCCCAAGCAGCTCGTCACCGAGCTGGGGGAATTCAAGAACAGCGTCCGCAACGCGCTGGAGGAGATCCGGCAGCTGATCTTCGACCTCCGGCCGATGACGCTCGACGACCTCGGCCTGGTCCCCACGCTGCGCAAGTTCATCAAGGAATACGGCGATCGCTATGGTCTCGCCACCCGCTTCAATGTCGTCGGCCAGGAGCGCCGGCTGCCGGGCAACACCGAAGGGGTGCTGTTCCGCATCATCCAGGAGGCGCTGACCAACGTGCACAAGCATGGCCGGGCAAAGATGGCGGAGGTCACGATGAACCTTCAGCCTTCGCGGGTTTCGGTCGTGATCAAGGACGATGGCCAGGGATTCGACGTGGCCCGAACCGAGGCCAACCTGCACAAGAACAAGAACCTCGGGTTGCTCAGCATGCGTGAGCGGGCGGAGCTGGAGAAAGGGACCCTCGAGATTCGCTCCCAACCGGGCCGCGGCACCGAGGTCAAGGTCGAGGTCCCGCTGGCCAAGCATTAGCCGGCCGCACCGTTGAAGCTGTCGTTATCTCGTTTGTAAGACTGCGGGCGACTGTTACAGGCTCGTCAAAACCTCTTGTGCGTTCTTCGTCGGCCTGCGCGTTGATTTGAGCGCACGCCAGTGTGACACTGGGTCCGTTCGATCTACTCGCAAAGGAGGTGAATTAGCATGTTGACCAGCCTTTATCTGCGCCTCCGTGAGCTGCTCAATCGTGAGGAAGGGCAGGGCATGGTTGAGTACGCCCTTATTCTCGTCTTGATCGCGGTGGTCGTGATCGTAGTTCTGATCGTTCTCGGTAACCAGGTCAAGAACGTTTTCTGCAACATCTCGGGCGGCCTCGGCCAGTAACCACCCGTTACGCTTGGGAGCAACAAGAGAGAGCCTGCGCAAGCGGGCTCTCTTCCTTTTGGTTGGGCTCGCTGCTGGGGCGGCAGGGCCGGGTGGACGTTCCCGGTCACGAATCACCAAGTCGCGCAAGGAAGAGCACTCAGCGGTAGATACATGACCCGAAGGAGCGTCACGCCGTTGGAGCGATGACGCCGATTATCAGGAGGTGAGTCGATTGGCGACTGAGGTAAAGCCGAAGAGCAACCGCATCCTCTTGATCTTCGGTGTTTTCCTCGCCATCGTGGCGTTCGGAGGGGCCTTGCTCGTTGGGCGTACCTCGGGTGGGTCGGTATCCGTTGGAGGGGGGGCAAGGAATGTGCCGGCCGTGGTGGCCACCAAGGACATCCCGGCGTCGACCCAGATCACGGCGGACATGGTGACCGTCGTGCAGTTCTCGCAGGACCAGGCGCCGCCCTACGCGTTCCGGGCCAAGGACCTGGTCGTTGGTAAGTACGCGGCCATCCCGATCCATCTCGGTTCGGCGATCATCGACTACGACATCGTGGCCGATGCGGGCAGCGTGCAAGCGGCGAAGCAGGCGTTCCTGCCCATCCCGGCCGGCATGGTCGCCATGCAAATCCCGACCGGCGAGCTCGTCGGCGCCGGCGGTTACATCCAGCCGGACGACCGGATCGATGTCATCGTGACGGCGTCGATCTATCCGAAGGGTACCAATCCGGCGGATGCCAAGCCGTACACCAAGACGACCTTCACCAACCTTCACATCATCCGGGTTGGCCCGGCTGGCGCGGCGAACACCCGTGGGATTTCGTCGAGCTTGACGGTGATCGTGACCCTGAAGCAGGCTGAGGACCTCAAGTTCTTGCTCGACAACACCAACTACAAGTACGTCCTCAAGTCGGTCAAGGACTACGATGTGCCAGACGCCGATACGTCGGCGACCACCGACCAGAGCTTCATTCAGACCTTCCGCCTCCGCTAGACGCTACAGGAAAAACGTTGACAGGTACCCCGCGAAATCGGAAGATTTCGCGGGGTGCCGTCTTTAGCGAGATGACCGCATGAGCGAGCAAATCAAAGTCCTGATCGTGGACGACATTCAGAGCACCCTGGACAACCTCCAGAAGCTGCTCTCCTTCGAGCCCGACATCCAGGTGGTGGGCACCGCCGCCAACGGCAAGGAAGGGGTCGAGCAAGCCAAGAAGCTGGCGCCGGACATCGTCCTGATGGACGTCAACATGCCGATCATGGACGGGATCCAGGCGACCGAGACCCTCGCCCAGGAGGTTTCCGGCTCTCCCGTCATCATCATGTCGGTCCAGGGCGAGCGGGACTACCTGCGCCGGGCGATGCAATCCGGCGCCCGTGAGTTCTTGATCAAGCCCTTCAGCGGCGACGAGCTGATCGCCAGCATCCGGCGTGTCTACCAGCTGGAGCAGAAGAAGGAATCGTTCCTGGCCAAGACCACCGCGGGGACAGAAAAGGCGCCCGCCGCCCCGCCGGACGGCGAGACCAAGCAACGGGCGGAACGCGGACAGGTCTTCTTCTTCTATTCGGGCAAGGGCGGCGTCGGCAAGTCGTTGGTCGCCGCCAACCTCGCCGTGTCGATGGCCAACGAGACCAAGGGGAAAGTCGCCCTGGTCGATCTCGACCTGCAGTTCGGCGACATCGGCGTCCTGCTCAACCTGGACCATTCCCAGGGGATCACCGACCTGATCGAGAACATCGACCACATGGACCAGGAGTTCATCCGGGAAATCATGGTGGACGGCCCGTTCGGCATCAAAGTCCTCCTGGCGCCGATCAGCCCCGAACTGGCCGACCTGGTCACCGTCGACCACGTCCGGCGGATCTTCGGCGAGCTGCGCAAGATGTTCGACTACATCATCGTGGACAGCAGCGCCCACCTTGGCGAGATCAACCTCGAGGTGCTCGACCACGCGGACCGTGTGGTGGTCGTGACCTCGCTCAGCATCCCGGCGATCAAGAACACCAAGCTGGCGCTGAAGATCTTCGACTCGCTGTCGATCTCCCCTGACCGCGTGGTGCTGCTGCTCAACAAGTCGGACGCGCACTCGGAATTCAACAAGGAGAGCGTGGAGGCGAACCTCCGCTTCCCGATCGCCGGCCAGATCCCGAACGATCCCAAGCTGGTGATCAACTCGATCAACCGCGGCAATCCCTTCGTCACCACCCATCCCGAGTCCGAGATCAGCCAGCGGATCCGCGAACTCGTGGCCAAGCTCCTGCCGACGCCGGCGCCGACGCCCGAGCCAGAGAGCGCCGAGAAGAAACCCCGCAAGGGTCTGTTCGCCCGCCGTTAGGAAGGGTGAGATGAGTTCTCGGGCTACGGCCCGCCCTGTCGTGCTACGGTCCGTGACGGACGCGCGTCCATTTGTGGCGATTCACGAGGGGGTCTGAGCCGAATGGGGCTCCTCGACCGCGTCCAGAAACAACAGGGTCCGGACCCCAACGCGGCTCCGGAGGGATCGTTCGTCCCGCAGGCCGGCACGGGCCCGGTGCGCCAGGCGGTCGCCGCCGGCGTCCGCGCCCGAACGCCCTTCGAGCAGCAGGCGGAGCGCGTCAAGAACCGTCTCCAGGCGCGGCTGATCGAGAACATCGACGAGGGGGAAGACGAAGACCGCGCCCAGCGAGCGGAACGCATCACGGAAGCGCTCAACGCCGTGGTAGCCGAAATGGGCCTCTCCCTGACCAAGCCCGAGAAGGCGCGCCTGCTCGACTCCGTGTTGAACGACTTCCTCGGGCTCGGCCCGATCGAGGCCCTGATCAGCGATCCAACGATCACCGAGATCATGGTCAACGGGCCCGACCAGATCTTCGTCGAGCACAAGGGCAAGCTGACGCTCTCCAACGTCCAGTTCGAAAGCGAGGACCAGTTGCGGCGGGTCATCGACCGCATCGTCTCGACCATCGGGCGGCGCATCGATGAGGGGTCGCCGATGGTCGATGCCCGGCTCAAGGACGGATCCCGCGTCAACGTCATCATCCCGCCGCTCTCGCTCAACGGGCCGATCCTGACCATCCGAAAGTTCTCCAAGACCCCCTACCAGGTCAGTGACCTGATCAAGTTCGGGAGCTTCACCGAGCCGATGGCCTACTTCGTCAAGGCCTGCGTGCGGTCACGCCTCAACATGCTGGTCTCCGGTGGCACCGGCTCCGGCAAGACGACCACACTCAACGTGCTGTCCAGCTTCATCCCCGAGGAGGAGCGGGTGGTGACGGTCGAGGACGCCGCCGAGCTCCAGCTGAACCAGGAGCATGTTGTAACACTTGAGTCACGGCCGGCGACGGTCGAAGGCCGCGGCCGCATCGCCATCCGCGACCTGGTGGTCAATGCCCTCCGGATGCGCCCAGATCGGATCGTGGTCGGCGAGTGCCGCGGCGGCGAGGCGCTCGACATGCTCCAGGCGATGAATACGGGCCATGACGGATCGTTGACGACTATTCACGCGAACTCGCCACGCGACAGTTTGAACCGTCTAGAAACGTTGGTGTTGATGGCGGGCGCAGAATTGCCGTCCAGGGCGATCCGGGAGCAGATCTCATCCGCCATAAACGTCATCGTGCAGCAGAGCCGCTTGCGGGATGGGTCGCGCAAAATCATCGCCGTCAGCGAAGTGCTCGGACTGCACGGCGACCAGATAAAGGTGCAGGACATTTTCGTGTTCAAGCAGACAGGCGTCAGCGAAGACGGCAAGGTGCATGGCTACTTCACGGCCACCGGCATCATTCCGAAGTATTTCGACCATTTGCAGTCGTCGGGCGAAGGCGTGTCGAAGGATCTCTTCACGCCAGTGCCGGATCCTGAAGGAAAAGGAGGCAACTAAGTGTCCATCCAACTCGTCTTCGCGGCCATGGCAGCGATCGGCGCCCTGATCGTGGTGATGGCCCTGATGTCGAACCGGCAGGCGTCGAGCGAGACCGACCTGCACATGGACTCCTACAACCCCGAGGGCGCCCCCAAGAAAAAGGGTGGCTTCTTCGAGAACTTTACCGAAGGCCTCAACAAGAGCATGACCCGCAACAAGGGCGGGCGCTCGTCGCGCCTGACCGAGGAACTGGCCAAGGCTGACCTCAAGCTCCGCGTCTCGGAGTACGTCATGCTGATCATCGGCCTGATCGTTCTCCTCTGCGCCGTTCTCTTCCTGCGCTTCCACAACCCGATCCTGGCCCTCGTCGGGATCCCCGCCGGGTACTTCCTTCCCGGGTTCTTCCTCAAGTTCCGCCAGCGCCGCCGGCTCAAGGCCTTCAACAACCAGCTGGGCGACACCATCGTCCTGCTGTCGAACGCGCTAAAGGCCGGCTACTCGTTCGCCCAGGCCATGGCGACCATCGCCAAGAGCTCATCGCCGCCGATGGCCGACGAGTTCAGCCGAGCGGTCCGCGAGATGAACCTGGGTGTCTCGGTCGATGACGCCCTGCAGCACATGGTCAAACGGATCGAATCCGAAGACTTCGACTTGATGGTCACCGCCGTGCAGATCCACCG